>JAFSRH010000037.1 GCA_017446225.1 Oscillibacter sp. | reverse complement strand
CGCCTGCGGTAATGTAATTGAGACAGGTTCCACTAAGAAGGATATCAAGGTGGAAGTCTGCTCAAAGTGTCACCCCTTCTTCACGGGCAAGCAGAAGCTGGTCGACACCGGCGGACGCGTGGCGAAGTTCAACAAGCGCTTTGGCCTCGGCCAGTGAACAGGGTGTGAAAGAGGGTCCGTCTCTGACGGACCCTTTGCCGTATTCGGGAGGACGTTATGAACGGTAAAAACAGTCGTTTGGCCGTGTCGGGGGTGTTCGCGGTCATCATCGCGTGGAGCGTACTCAGCAACGGGCGGGACTGGGTCGTGAGCCTCGGGGCGGGCGCGCTCGGCGGGGCGTTGTACTGGCTCGTCAGCCGCCTGATTTTCGATTGAACAGGAAAACGCCGGGAATGTTCCCCGGCGTTGCTTGATTATGCCTTGGTTTCGGCCTCCGTCAGGCGCGTGACGGGGTACGATTTCGCTTCCCCGCCCGGAGGCGTGACCAGATGGGCCATTTCCACATCGTTCAAACTCGTCAAATACGGCGTCTGCGTACAGCTCTGGAGCGCGGCGGCCTTGCGGAACTTCTCCACGTTCGCCGCGCCCGTTGCCACGGGGGTAATCGTACCGGCCCCGGCCACGCACCCGCCCGGACAGGCCATGCCTTCGAGCAGTCCGCCGTTGTACTTGCCGGCCTTGGCCATCATCATCATCTTGCGGCACTCGCGCAGACCGTCCGCGCGCTGGATTTCCACTTTCCGTTCGGGGTCAAGGTGCGCAATGGTTTCGGCGACCGCCGCCGCCACGCCGCCGCTGACGGCGAATCCGCGGCCGTAACCGGTGCCGTTTTCCAGTTTCTCTTCGGGGTCCTCTTCGATTTTGGAGAAGTCAATCTCCTTGGCGTCAAAAATCCCCTGCATTTCCTCGAACGTCAGCACAAAGTCAACGTCCGACCGGATGGTCCGCCGGTTCGCCTCCGACTTCTTGGACGCGCACGGACCCACAAACACAACCTTGGAATCCGGGTAGAGCAGTTTTACCATACGCGCCGTAATGACCATGGGCGTAAGGGCCATGGAAATGTACTCGCTCTGCTTGGGGAACAGCTTCTTGCACATCATGCTCCACGCCGGACAACAGCTCGTCCCCATGTACGGCATTTTCTCCGGGACTTCCTCTAAAAACGCGTGGGCCTCCTGCACGGTGCACAGGTCCGCGCCGATTGCGACCTCCACGATCTCGTCAAAGCCCAGCAGTTTCATCGCGGCGCGGATTTTCCCCGGCGTGGCGTCCTTGCCGAACTGCCCCACAAACGCCGGGGCCACACAGGCTATGACCTGTTCCCCGCGCACAATGGCGCGTACCGTCTGATAAATCTGGCTCTTGTCGGCAATCGCGCCGAACGGGCAGTTGACCAGACACATCCCGCAGTTGACGCACTTGTCATAATTGATTTTGGCGCGGCCCATCTCATCGGACTCGATCGCGTCCATGCCGCACGCGGACGCGCACGGGCGCTCAATCTTGGAAATGGCGCGGTACGGGCACTGCATGAAGCACTTGCCGCACTTGATACACTTGCTCTGGTCAATGTGGCAACGCTTGCGCTCGTCCAGATAGATGGCGTCCTTGGGGCACA
The DNA here is from genome assembly GCA_017446225.1 of Oscillibacter sp. GTDB lineage: Bacteria > Bacillota > Clostridia > Oscillospirales > Oscillospiraceae > Oscillibacter. The sequence goes on along the minus strand of JAFSRH010000037.1, from coordinate 26,916 downwards.
CGTTCTGACAGGGATGGGAAATGCACCCCTGACAACTGTCCGTAATGCGGATCTGCTTCGGGGGGCACGCGTTGCACGCAAAGGGAATGATATTCACCAGCGGCTTTTCAAAGTGTTTTTTGGACGCGGCGTCCCCCATTTCCTCCATCTCGCTGACGGTCGCGCTGATGGGCACCTGATTGTTCGGGTCCTGCATATTCAGGCCCAGCGCCAGCCGGATACGCTCCTTAATAATGGCCCGTTCCAGAAACACGTCGGAACGGTGCCGCGCCACTTCGCCCGGAATCATCTTGTAGGGGATCATGTTCACCCGCGACAGGTCCCCGCCCTCATAGGCCAGCAAGGCCACTTCCTTAAAGACGTTTCTCCGGATATCGTCCACCGCGCTGTGTACGCCTCTCATGTCGTCATCTCCTTTACAGATTGCGCCGGACGCGTACCGGCGCGGAATTCCCCTCAATGGCGCTTTCATTATAACGGACGTTCGGCGAATTTGCAAGCGGATCTTTCCGCCTGAGGCGTCCGGATTGTAAAAACTGCCAACGGCTCGGAACTTATACGCGTCCGCGCGTGATTTTTTTGTTGACACCTTTTATGGAAGTATGATATACTGCCTTACTGCCACGACAGAGAAGGATGTGCGCAGCAGGGGGGTGTCAGCATGGCAACGAAGCGTACCTATCAGCCGAAGAAGTTACACGGGCAGAAAATCCACGGCTTCCGGAAACGGATGTCCACGGCGAACGGACGGAAAGTCTTGTCCCGCCGCCGTGAAAAGGGCCGCGCCCGCCTCTCTTACTGATTCACCGGGCTATCATGACGTCTAAGGGGCGGCGGAATCTTCCTCCGTCCCTGTGCGTACATACGCCGACAAGGAGTATGGGCAAATGAAACGACCGCTCACGCTGAAAAAAAATCACGAGTTCCAGCGTCTCTATCGCCGGGGGGCCTCCGCCGTGGGCGGCAGTCTGGTCATCTACTGCCGGAAGAACCGCCTGAGCCGGAACCGTGTGGGCCTGACCGCGTCCACGAAACTGGGGAACGCGGTACAGCGCAACCGCGCCCGCCGCAGAATGCGGGAAGTGTACCGCCTCAACGCGGACAAACTCCGCCCCGGCTGGGACCTTGTTCTGGTCGCGCGTAGCCGGACGCTCTCCGCGCCGTGGCCGGAACTCAACGCCACGTTCTTCCGGCTCTGTAAAAAGCTCGGACTGCTCCGGGAAGCGTGAAAGGAGCGCCGCCTGTGAAACGAACGCTGATCGCCTGTGTACGCTTTTATCAGAGGAGCGTTTCCCCGCTGTTCCCGCCGCGCTGTAACTACATTCCCACCTGTTCGCAGTACGCGTTGGAAGCGCTGGAAAAGTACGGGGCCGCGAAAGGAAGTCTGCTGGCCGCGCAACGCTTTCTTCGCTGTCACCCGTTCCATAAGGGCGGCTACGACCCCGTCCCCTGACCGACTTCTCATCATCTCTGGAGGATACGCCGTATGTTTTCAACGCTCGGATACTATATCTGTATCCCATTTGCATGGCTGGTCCGGATTTTCTACACCCTGACCCATTCCTATGGACTGGCCATCATTTTCTTTACGCTGGCGGTCAAACTGATTCTGCTTCCCTTGCAGCTCCGAAGCAAGAAAAGCATGATGCGCATGAACCGCGTTTCCGGGAAAATGCAGGAATTGCAAAAGAAGTACGCCAACAACCAGACCAAATTAAACGAGGAAATGGCCCGGCTGTACGAAGAGGAAGGCGTAAACCCCATGGGCGGGTGTTTTTGGAGCTTCCTTCCGCTCCCGATTCTCATCGCCCTTTACTCCATCATCCGCCAGCCCATCACGCGCTTTATGATGCTCTCGGCCGACTTGGTGGAGTCGCTGATCGGCCAGTTGACGGCGGCCGGGGCCGATATGTCCTCCATTGTCCTTACGCGCGGCGGGGAAGTGATGGTCAAGGACGGCGTCACGCAGTTGACCGGATTCGGGCAGATTAACCTTGCAAAGCTCGTCACGGACCAGTATCCGAATCTGGTCGCGGACGTGGACGGCTGGATCGACATCAACTACCGCTTTCTCGGGCTGGACTTGGCCGCGACTCCGTCCAGTACGCTTTCCGGTTTCACTTTCTCGTGGGCCACGGTCGGACTGTTGCTCATTCCGATTCTCGCGGGCCTGTCCCAGTTCCTCATCAGCCGGATTACGCTCAAACAACAGCCCGTACAGGACGGCGCCGCCGCCAGTTCGGCAAAGTCCATGATGTACACCATGCCCCTGTTTTCCGTCTTTATCGCCTTTTCCATGCCCGCCGCGCTGGGCGTTTACTGGATCGCGCAGAGCGTCTTTTCCGGCGCGCAGGAATATTTCATGGGGAAGTTCTTCCTCAAGCGCATGGAAGAGGAGGAGGCCGCGCACGCCGCCGCCGTTGAGGCCGACCGGAAACGCCGTATCGAGGAAGGCCGCGCGGAACAGGAGCGGCGCAGACAGGAACAGCCCAAAAAACGGACCTTGAAGGAAAAACAGCGCGCCGCGCAGGAAGCCCGCGCCGCAAGAGCGGCCCGGAACAGTACCAATGAAGCCGGACGTATCGGGGAACGCCCGTACGCGCGGGGCCGGTCGTACAAGGCGGACCGGTACGAAACTTGAGGAGTGGCCACCATGAGAGACTATATCGACATCACCGGCAGGACCGAAGAGGAGGCCATCCGGAAGGGACTGGAACAACTGGGCCTTGACCGCGATGAGGTTTCCATTGAGATTCTGGAGCGCGCCAAGGCGGGCTTTCTGGGGTTCGGGAGCGCCCCGGCCAAAATCCGGGTCAGTTACGGACCCGACCGGCCGGAGCCGGAGCCGGAACCGCTTCCGGAACCCGTCCAACCGGAGATGCCGCCGGAGCCGGAGAAACGCCGCTGTAAAAAACCCCCGGAACCGTCCGTTGAGCCTCAGGAGACCCCCGCCCCGCGCCGGAAACGTTCCGCAAAGGCCAAGGGACAGGAACGCCGGAACCCCGCGCCGGAGGCCCCGCCGGTCTCCGCGGAGGAAATCCATGACGAAAAGGCAACGGCAATCCGCGCTTTTCTCTCCGGACTGCTGGAACATATGGACTGTGCCGCCGAAATCCGCGTCTACAAGCCGGAGGAGGGCCGTTACAAGGTCATCTTGGAGGGCGCGGGCATGGGCGCGCTGATTGGCCGCCGCGGCGAAACGCTGGACGCCATTCAGCAGTTGACCAACTACTCCGTCAACCGCGGCGGCGCAAGGGTCCGGATACAGCTTGACGCCGAGGGCTACCGGGAAAAACGCGAGCAGAGTTTACGCAACCTTGCCCGGAAAGAGGCGGCCAAAGTGGTCAAGTACCGCCGGAGCCGCACGCTGGAGCCTATGAACGCCTACGAGCGGCACGTCATCCACACGGCCTTGCAGGACTTCCCCGGCGTCAATACGTACTCCACCGGCGTGGACCCCAACCGCCGGGTCGTGATCGCCTTCGACCGCGAAAAAAACTGACGATTTCGACAAAAACCGCTTGACAAACCGGAAGAAAACGATATAATAGCCACAACCCGGAAACGGGAGTGTCCACTTTCGGACATGGCCCCCCTAATAAGGGGGGCTGTTTTACAGATTCCACAGGCGCGGACAGGGACAGGTGCCCCGTCAGCCCCCGGCACAGAGAGCCGCCGTACGGTGTGAGGCGGTCCGGACTGACAGGCGCATATCACCCTTGAGCTTCCCGCTGAAACCGCCTCGCGGCGCGAGTAAGCCCGGACGTGTAACGGACGTTATCCCGTTGGCCCGTGCGCGCGGGTACGAAACATTTGGAGTGGTACAGCAGAGCCAAGGACGCCCTGTCTCCGTTTCGGGGACGGGGCGTTTTCCTGTTGAGAAAGGAGTAAGCGTATGGACTATAACAAGACCATCCATCTGCCGAAAACCGAATTCCCCATGCGGGCCGGACTGCCCAAACGGGAGCCGCAAATGCTCGAACGCTGGAAAAAAATCGACATTTACCGGACCCTGTTAAAAAAGAACGAGGGCAAGCCGCGCTTCAGTCTGCATGACGGCCCGCCCTTTTCCAACGGCGCGTTGCACATGGGCCACGCCTTGAACAAGTCCCTCAAAGACATGATCATCCGCTCCAAGGCCATGAGCGGCTATTACACGCCCTTTGTCCCCGGCTGGGACAACCACGGTATGCCCATCGAATCGGCCATTATCAAGCAAAACCGCCTGAACCGTAAGGCCATGAGCGTACCGGAATTCCGCTCCGCCTGCCGCGACTTCGCCGCCCGGTACGTGGACGCGCAAAGTCAGGGCTTCCAGAGACTGGGCTGTATCGGCGACTGGGAGCACCCCTACCTGACCATGGCCCCGTCCTTTGAGGCGGAGGAGGTCCGGGTGTTCGGAGAGATGTACCGTAAGGGATATATCTACAAGGGCCTGAAACCCGTCTACTGGTGCCCGAATGACGAAACCGCGCTCGCCGAGGCCGAAATTGAGTATCAGGACGACCCCTGCACCACGGTTTACGTCAAGTTCCGCATGAACGATGACTTGGGCAAACTGCCCCATATTGACAAAGACAAGCTGTTTTTCGTCATCTGGACTACGACTATCTGGACACTTCCCGGCAACCTTGCTATCGCCCTGCACCCGTCCGAACGTTACGCGCTCGTGAAGGCCGGCAACGGGGAGACCTATATTATGGCGGAAGCGCTGGTGGAAAAAGTCATGGGCGTTGGCGCGCTGGACGAGTACACGGTCATTGAGACCCACCCCGGCGCGTTCTTTGAGAATATGCTGGCCGACCATCCGTTTTTGCCGAAAACGTCCCGGCTCCTGCTGGCCGACTACGTCACCATGGATTCCGGTACCGGCTGCGTCCACACGGCCCCCGGGTTCGGCGCGGACGACTATCAGACGTGTCGGCGTTACGGTATGGAAATGGTCGTACCCATGGACGATCAGGGCCGTCACACGGAGTATGCCGGAAAATACGCCGGACTGTCTACCGAGGAGTCGAACTCCGTCATTCTGGCCGACATGAAGGCAAGCGGCGTACTGTTCGCCTCCGAGGACATCGTGCACAGTTATCCGCACTGCTGGCGCTGTAAGGGACCCATTATTTTCCGCGCCACGCCACAATGGTTCTGTTCCGTGGACGCGTTCAAGGAAGAGGCCTGCGCGGCCTGCGACAACGTGCGCTGGGTCCCCGAATGGGGCATTGAGCGCATGAAGGCCATGATTCGGGAGCGGTCCGACTGGTGCATTTCGCGTCAACGGAAATGGGGCCTGCCGATTCCCGTCTTTTACTGCCGCGACTGCGGAAAGCCCGTCTGTACCGAAACCACGATTGACGCCGTGGCGACCCTCTTCGAGAAGGAAGGCTCCAACGCGTGGTTCGCGCGCAACGCCGCCGACATCCTCCCGGACGGCTTCGCCTGTCCGCACTGCGGCGGGCGTACGGGCTTCGACCGGGAAGAGGATACTCTTGACGGCTGGTTTGACTCCGGTTCCACGCACTTCGCCTCCATGAAACGCGATCAAGGTTTCTGGCCCGCCGATATGTATCTGGAAGGGCTGGACCAGTACCGGGGCTGGTTCCAGTCGTCCCTGCTGACGGCCGTCGGGGCCTTCGGCAACGGCGCGCCGTTCAAGGAGTGCGTCACGCACGGTTGGACCGTGGACGGGGAAGGCAAGGCTATGCACAAGTCCCTCGGGAACGGCATGGACCCCTATGAAATCTTCAACAAGTACGGCGCGGACCTCCTGCGTCTCTGGGCCGCCTCCGCCGATTACCACGCGGACGTACGCTGTTCGGATTCCATTTTCAAGCAGTTATCGCAGAACTACTTGAAGTTCCGTAACACGGCGCGCTACTGTCTGGGCAACCTGAACGGGTTCGACCCCGACCGCCTGACCCCGCCCGACAAAATGGAAGCCCTCGACCGCTGGGCCGTCACAAAGTTGAACGCCCTAATCGAACGTTGCGAACAGGCGTACAACGACTACGAGTTTCTCGCCATTACCCACGCCGTAAACGACTTTTGCGTTGTGGATATGAGTAACTTCTATCTGGACATCATCAAGGACCGGCTCTACTGTGAGGACCGGGACGGCGAACTCCGCCGGAGCGCGCAGACGGCGTTATACCTGATTCTGGACACGCTGACAAAAATCATGGCCCCGATTCTGTGCTTCACGTCCGATGAAATCTGGCTGGCCATGCCGCACAGGTCCGCGGACGATACCGAAAGCGTACTGTTTAACGACCGCAACCGGCCGTTTACGGAGTACGCGCTGACGGACGCCGATATGATCGGCTGGGGCGCGGCGATTCAGTTACGCGATGGCGTCAACGCCGCGCTGGAAACCGCCCGCGCCGCGAAACAAATTGGCAAGGCGTTGGAAGCGCGTGTCGTACTGGTACGCGGCGGCAACGTTGACAACCTGTCCGAAACCGAAAAGCGGTTCACGCCGGAAGCGTTGGCGGATTTGTTCATTGTGTCGGAAGTGCGGATATCGGACGATCCGGAACTGTACGCTAACGGCGCGGAGACGTCCGTTGACGGCGTGCGGGCGGTCGTGGAAGGCGCCAACGGCGCGAAGTGCGAACGGTGCTGGAAACAGCTTCCCGCGGTCGGGAGCGTACCGGCGTACCCGACCCTCTGCCCGCGTTGCGCGGCGGTCATCACGCGTATGGAGGCGTAACGGGCTTACGCCTATCAAAAAGGAGGCGTACAGTATGGGAACCAAAGTTATGATTGCCATGAGCGGCGGCGTAGATTCCAGCGTTACGGCGTGGTTATTGCTCCGGCAAGGCTACGAGTGCGTGGGCGTGACCATGCGCCTGCACGATGCCGCGCCCGATACCCGGGACGCCGAAGCCGTGGCGCGGCGTCTGGGAATCGCGCACACCGTTTTGGATTTGCGCGCGGAATTCGCCGAACAGGTCATTGCGCCGTTCGTGCGGAGTTACGAGCGCGGCGACACGCCGAATCCGTGCGTGACGTGCAACCGCTTCCTGAAATTCGGGGCCTTGCTGGACGTTGCGCGGGACATGGGCGCGGACTATCTCGCCACCGGACACTATGCCCGGATTTGCTGGACGCCCTCCGCTTCCCGCTGGGCGGTCCGGAAGGGACTGGACGCCTCCCGCGACCAGAGTTACGTTCTGGCCGCCCTGACACAGAATCAGCTCCGCCGTGCCCTCTTCCCGCTGGGACGCCTCACAAAACACGAAACACGCCGTATCGCGCAAGAACAGGGCTTTCTCAACGCCCGGAAACGGGACAGTCAGGACATTTGTTTCATCCCCAACGGCGATTACGCCGCGTTTCTGGAACGCCATACCGGCAAGACCTACCCCCCCGGGGACATCCTCGACCGGGACGGCCGCGTACTGGGCACCCACCGCGGCGCGGTCCGTTACACCCTCGGACAGCGTAAGGGTTTGGGCGTCAGCGCGCCGGAACCGCTCTACGTGTGCGGAAAGTCCATGCCGGACAACACGGTCACGCTCGGCCCGGACGCGGACCTCTTCCGCCGGGAACTGCTCTCGGACAACTGGGTATGGGGCGCCATCGCGCCGCCCGAAACGCCGTTCCGGGCGTATGCGAAAGTACGTTACCGCCACGCGGAAGCCCCCGCGGACGTGGAACCGCTCCCGGACGGCTCCGTGAAAATCCGCTTCGACACCCCCCAGCGCGCCATTACCGCCGGACAGGCGGTCGTGCTGTACGAACGCGACGCCGTCCTTGGCGGCGGTACCATTGTTGACGTAATCTGAAACGCCCCTTCCCGTTGCTCCGGCGGCGGGAAGGGGCGTTTTTTCAAAGTAACATGGACAGCGCCTGATGTCGGTTCGTGATATCCACCGCCGGGACGCCCGGCGCGTATTCTCCGTCCAGCGACCACGGAAGGACATCGTCCGTTTCGACATGAATCGTGGAGGCGTGACGGAATACCAGTCCCTTTCCGGCGTAGTCCTGATTCATAAACGACACCATCAGGTCCTGCAAGTCGGCGGCCGTGCGCGGATTGGGCACCAACAGCACTTCAAAGCGGCCATCGTCCAGCGCGACTTGTTCGGGGGTCAGCTTCACGATACCGCCGATAGAGAGCGTGTTACATACGGCCCCGAACAGATATTCGCCGTCCAGCCGTTCGCCGTCCGCGCTCAGACGGATGGGGTAGGGCCGGAGGCTGTCCAAGTCCTTGACGCCTTCGAGCAGATAGGCAAAGTGGCCCAGCGCGTTCTTGACGTTCTGCGGCGCGGAATACGAACTCCGCGTGAACGCCCCGAAAGACGCTACGTAAACGAAATAACGCCGGTTCCACTGTCCGATATCCAGCCGGCGTCCGGCGCTCTGCGCGGCCGTGACGGCGGCCTCCGCCGGGTCGGACGACAGGCGCAAACTCGCCGCGAAATCGTTCGTGCTCCCCTGCGGCAGATACCCCAGCGGCGGCGGCGCGTCCAGCTTCATCAGCCCCGAGACGACTTCGTTCAAAGTCCCGTCCCCGCCCACGGCGACCACCGCGTCATAGCGTCCGCCCTCACGGCGGGCGCAGTCCCGCGCGTCGCCGGGGGCAACCGTGTTGTGTATTTTCACCAGATACCCGTTCCCGGAGAAAATCGCCGCCGCGTCATAGAGCGGCCCGCGCGACTTGTTCTTTCCGGCCCGGGGATTGACAATCATCAGCAGTTTCTTTTCCTTCGCGTCCATGGCTTGGTCCCTCCTGCGCCTTTGGCTTCCCGCAAAGTATAGCACAGGAAAAACAGGATTGCAATTCCATGGAAGAAAGTGTATAATGCACCATGGCGTCCCGTACGGGCGCAAATTACGCGGAAGAGGGGATTTACCGTGCCGCAAAACAACCCTAACAACTCCGATCATTCGGCCTATTTCAAAATCGGCCTTGCCGTGTTCGGCACCGTGGCCGCCATCCTGCTCTTTTTCGACACCTTCTTTGGCTCCAAACAGCTCCCCCGGCTCTGGTCACAGTTTGTCAGCGCGTTCATGCCCATTATGTACGGCGCGTTCCTGTCCTATATGCTCGCGCCGCTGATTAACTTCTTTGAAAGCTGGCTCTTTTTCGACTCCCTCCGCAAAGCCCGCAAAGAAGGGAAACTCTCCTCCCCCAGCGCGCGGGTATGCAGTATTGTGATCGTGTGGCTGATTGTCTCCGTGCTGGTCTATCTGCTTCTTTCGATTCTCCTGCCGGAACTCTACAAAAGCGTTATGCAACTGGCGTCCAATTTAGAGACGTACTACCACACCATCAACGGCTGGATTCAAATGCTTTTTGAACGCTTCCCGGAGACGGAAGTGTGGCTCAGCGAACGTATCGCCGAAATCTACACGCAGATTGAGACCTATGTCACGGATATGCTCTCCCAGTTGCAAAGCCTCATGGCCGCCGCCGGACGCGGTATGATCAGCGTCATGACCTTTTTAAAGAATCTGCTCATCGGCGTGATTGTCTCCATTTACTTCCTCGGCACGAAAGAGCAATGCGCCGCGAGCGCAAGACGGATTCTCTACGGCCTGTTCTCCCGGGACAACGTCCGCTGGATTCTCCGGGCGGCGCGGCGCGTGGACAGTATTTTTTCCGGCTTCGTGCGCGGAAAGCTCCTCGATTCCCTGATTATTGGCGTCCTGTGCTTCATTGGCTGTTCCTTCCTGAACTTCCCCTATACGCCCATCATCTCCGTTTTCGTGGGAGTTACGAACATTATCCCGTTCTTCGGGCCGTTTTTGGGCGCGATTCCCAGCGTGTTTCTGATTCTGCTGGTCTCCCCCATGCAGGCGTTGTACTTTACGATCTTCGTGCTGGCGTTACAGCAACTGGACGGCAACATCATCGGACCCAAAATTTTAGGCGATCAGACGGGCCTTTCCAGTCTGTGGGTGATTATCGCCATTTTAGTGGGCGGCAGTTTCTTCGGCGTGGCGGGGATGTTCTTCGGGGTGCCGGTCTGCGCCTGTCTGCGGTACGCGGGGGCGTTTCTGGTGCGCAAGCGGCTGGAGGACCGCAACCTTCCCACCGATTTAATGTCCTACGCGAAAGTCAGCCGCGAACCCAAGCCCGTCAAGCCCTTCCGCGACCTCAAGCCCCGTCAGCCGCTGAAAATCCGTATCGGCTGGGAGGAGTTCCGCATTGGCAAGGAGAAACCGCCCGAACACGAACAACCTACGGAAGATTCCTGACAAGACAATATTATAAGGAGAAGTGACCATGAAAAGACACGTCCTGACACTGTTTCTGTTTCTGCTCGCGACTCTCTCCCCGAACCTGTACGCCGCCGCGTCCGACACGGACTGTTACGCCATCCTCTACGCCGACAAGACGCTGGTCTTTCAGCGCGGCGACACCCCGGAACCCGGACGCGGCCTCCGGGAAACGTACGCCGTTTCGTTGAACGGCTACGCCCGCCCGGAGGATGTCCCGTGGCACAGCGTCAACGCGTACGTGACGCGCGTTGCCTTCGCCGATGTCATTTCTCCCGTCTCCGTCGCGTACTGGTTCGATGGCTTCTCCTATTTGGAGGCGATGGACAATCTGGACCAGTTGGACACGTCCCGTACCACGAATATGACGGCGATGTTCCGGGGTTGCGGTCGTATCACGGAAATGGACCTTTCCGGGCTGGACACGTCCCAAGTCACGACCATGGAAAAGATGTTCAACGAGTGCGCGGGCCTGAAATCGCTGAACCTCTCCGGCCTTGACACGTCCCATGTCACAACTATGATGGAGTTCGTTCTAAACTGTTCCAGTCTGAAAACGCTGGACCTGTCCGGGCTGAACACGTCCCAAGTTACGAATATGCACGGGATCTTTGCCGGATGTACCGCGCTGGAATCGCTGAACCTCTCCGGCCTTGACACATCCCATGTCACAAATATGTACGGGATGTTTTTCAACTGTTCTTCATTGAAAACGTTGGACCTCTGGGGACTGGACACGTCCCAAGCCACGTATATGCACAGTATGTTTTCCGGCTGTTCCGCGCTGGAATCGCTGGACCTGCGCAACTTCAACACGTCCCAAGTTACGAACATGAGCAGTATGTTTAACGACTGCGCCGCGTTGGAATCGCTGGATTTGAGCAACTTCAACACGTCCCAAGTCACGAGTATGTACAAAATGTTTAACGGATGCAAGGCCCTGAAAAGCGTGAATATGAGTTCGTTTGACACGTCCAATGTTACGGATATGGGGTGGATGTTTTCCGGTTGCGGCGCGTTGGAAGAATTGGATTTGAGAAATTTTCAAACTCCCAAGCTCACCAGTATATGTGCTATGTTTCAACTCTGTTCGAGCCTGAAAACGCTGGATTTGACCTCCTTCGATACGTCCAATGTTACAAATATGTCGTGGATGTTCAATGTCTGCGGGGCGCTGGAACGGCCGGACATTTACAACTTCGACACGTCCAAAGTAACGGATATGTGCGCCATGTTTCAAAACTGTTCGTCCATAACGGCCCTGAATTTGGGCGGCTTCAACACGTCCAATGTTACGAATATGGGCGGGATGTTTCATGGCTGTGTGAACCTGCAAGAACTGGACATCGGCGGTTTCAACACGTCCAAAGTCACAAACATGGGCGGAATGTTCCAGCACTGTTTCAAATTGGAACGGCTGGACGTGGGCGGCTTCGATACGTCTAAGGTGGAGAACATGAACGCCATGTTCCGGCAGTGTTTCGTTCTTCCGGAACTGAACGTTGGTGGCTTCAGGACCGGAAACGTCACGAATATGAGCGGGATGTTTGAGAGCTGTTCCGCGCTAAAACAACTGGACGTGAGCGGCTTCGACACGTCCAAGGTCACGAACATGAACAATATGTTCTTTGGTTGCGGCGCGCTGGAATGGCTGGACGTGAGCGGCTTTGACACGTTCAACGTCACCGGCATGGAGAATATGTTCCGGGACTGCAAGGGGTTGCCTGTGCTGGACGTGCGCAAGTTCACCACGTCCAAGGTCACGAACATGAACGGAATGTTTCAGGGTTGCGCGAATCTGTCCGCGCCGGACCTGAACGAATTCCAGACCTCCAACGTCACGACCATGAGAGAGCTTTTCGCGGGCTGTTCCGCCTTCACCGAACTGGATTTGAGCGCGTTTGACACGAAAAACGTTACGGACATGACCGGCCTGTTCTCCGACTGCAAGGCCCTGAAAACCGTGTACGTGAGCGAATACTTTACCGTCCGGCAGAACGCCGCGATGGACCGTATGTTTTCCGGCTGCGCGTCCCTGACCGGCGGCCACGCCACCCGCTATGACGCGGCGCACATCAACGGAGAGTACGCCCGTACCGCCGCGCCGGGGTACTTTACCGCCGTGCCGGCAAAGGCCGTAAGGGTCTCTCTGCGCAACGACTGGACGCTGTCCACGGACGCTTCCCTGACGCTGGCCGATCTGCTCTCCGGGGCGCGTATCAATACCGGTACCGTTGCCGCGGACGCGAAAAAGGCCGTCACCGGGATGTTCCTTGCCTTCTACAACGCGCAGGGCCGGATGGTTCATTTTCAGCAATGGGACCTGTCCGCGCTCTCGTCCGTCAACACGGAAAAGCTCCCGGACGGTTTGAGCGTCCAATCCGCGAAAATTGCGCTGACCGGGGAGAATTTCGCGCCGGTTGGGATGTTGCGGGTCGAATAAGGCCCGTTGCACTGAAAACGGCATGGAAAAGGAGAATCAGACCATGAAAAAACGTATCCTTGCTCTGCTTCTGTCACTGCTGATGGCCGGGGTCCCCGCGCTCGCGGCGGAAACGGACGTGCCCGTACCGGACGCCGGGGAGGAAGTTTCCGCTCCGGCCCCCGCGCCCGGGGAGTCCGATTCCGCCCCCGCCCCCGAACCCGATACCGCGGACCCCGAAGCCGCCATTGGCGCGGCAGCCAACCCGTTTACGGATGTAAAGGACGACAGTCCGTTTCTGCCCGGGATTCTGTACGCCGTGGCGCGGGGGATCACCAACGGCACGAGCGCAACGACCTTTTCGCCGTACGTCATCTGTACGCACGCGCAGATTTTAACGTTTCTGTGGCGCGGCTGGGGCAGTCCGGAACCGGGCATTGAAAACCCGTTCCCCGATGTGAAGCCGGAAGCCTACTACTACAAGGCCGCGCTGTGGAGTTACGAACAGGGCCTGACGGACGCCTCCTTTGCCCCGTACGCCTACTGCACGCGTCTGCAAGCGGTCACGTACCTGTGGAAACTCGCGGGCGCGCCGTCCGCGCAAGAGAGCGGCCTTCCCTTTACGGATATCCCGGACGACCCGGACGCCCGGAACGCCGTTGCGTGGGCTTCCATGGAGCAGTCGATTACCAACGGCACCACGGAAACCACGTTTTCCCCCGCCAAACGCTGTACCCGCGCCCAGATTGTCACGTTTATTTATCGCGGCCGCGACCTGTTCCGGAATCAGGGCGCGGACGCGTAACGCGGCCCGCCGACTCCCCCGCCAAACGGGGGAGCTTTTTTTGTCACGGGACCCCATTTTTTCCGCCGCGGATTCCGAATAACATAGCGGAACAAAAAGCGCGCTTACATCCCCACACAGGGAGGTTACATCATGATTCAGTGCAGTTTCAAGCGTTACGAGAAAAAATACCTGCTCACCCCGGCCCAGTACGAGGCCGTCCGGGAGGGCATGAGCGCCTATATGACCCCGGACGTCTACAGCCGTTACTCCATTTGCAACGTCTACTATGACACGGACGACTTCCGCCTGATTCGCACATCCTTGGAAAAGCCCGTCTACAAGGAAAAGCTCCGCGTCCGCAGTTACGGACCCGTTGCGGACGGCGGACGCGTATTTGTCGAACTCAAGAAGAAGTATGACGGCATCGTGTACAAGCGGCGCGTGGTCATGAACGCGGCGGACGCGGCGGACTATCTGTCCGGACGCGCCCCCGGGGAGGATACCCAGATTTACCGCGAAATCGACTGGTTTATGAACAGTTACCGCCCCGTCCCGAAAGCGTTCATTGCCTACGACCGGGAGGCCTACGCCGGACGCGACAACCCCGACCTTCGCGTCACCTTTGACACCCGCCTTCGCGGACGCCGCGATCACGCGGACCTGCGCGCCGGCGACTACGGACAGCCTATCCTCAACGGCGGACAGATTCTGATGGAAATCAAAATCCCCGGTGCCGCGCCGCTCTGGCTGGCCCGTCTGCTCAGTGAAAACCGCGTCGCGTCCACGTCCTTCTCCAAGTACGGCGCGTACTACAAACGCTACATTCTCGCCGCGTCCGTTCCGGAAACGGCGCCGGACTATCAGAAAGGGGTTCTTTTCGTTGCTTAATTCCATCATTTCCGGTACGGAAATCACGGTCCCGGCGTTCTTTCTCTGTACCGCCGTTTCCCTTCTGCTGGGCTTGGGCGCCGCCCTGCTGTGTATGTACAAGAACCGCTATTCCCAGAGTTTCGCCCTCACGCTGGCCCTGCTTCCCGCCATGGTACAGGTCGTCATTATGCTGGTAAACGGCAACATCGGCGCGGGCGTTGCGGTGGCGGGCGCGTTCGGACTGGTCCGCTTCCGTTCCGCGCCCGGAAGCGCGCGCGAAATCGGCCTGATTTTCCTTGCCGTCACGCTCGGTATCGCAACCGGTATGGGCTACGTTACGCTGGCGGTCGTGTTCTTCCTGATCATCGCGCTGTACGGCTCCGCGCTGACGGCGTTCCGCTTCGGGGCCGGACGCGAAAACGAACGCGTCCTGAGAATTACCATCGGCGAAAACCTCGACTATGACGGCCTCTTTGACGACCTGCTGGACCAGTACACGGCGCACTGGGAACTCGATCAGGTGAAAACAACCAATATGGGCACCCTGTACGAGTTGACTTACAAAATCATACTGAAAGGGGCGCGCGTGCCGAAAGAGTTTCTGGACGCCCTGCGCTGCCGGAACGGAAACCTGAATATTATCTGCGGAAGAATGAGCGTAAAGGAGGCTTTATAATGAGAACTGCTATGACGCTGGCGGCCGTGTGGATGATGTTCGTATTCCTGCTGACGGCCTGCGGCGCGGCTCCCGCGCTGGAAACGGTATCGGGCGCGGCCAATACGGCCACGGCTTCGGATTCGGAGGCCGTGACCGTCACGGAGACGCTTTCCGGTACGGATTTAACGGTTGTCTGCTTCTCCGCCGGGAAGGCGGACGCCTTCCTGCTGATCACTCCGAACAGCGCCGTTGCGCTGGACTGCGGGGAAAAGGGCTTCGGGCGTACCATTCTGGCCGAACTGGAGGCGCGCGGCATTGAGAAACTCGACTGCATGATCGTCACGCACTTCGATCAGGACCACGTGGGCGGCGCGGCGCGGATTATCAATAACTTCCCGGTGGACCGGATTTTACAGAGCAATTCCCCGAAAGACAGTGAAGAGTACGAAAAATACGTGAAAGCGGTCAAGAACGCCGGGATCGAACCGGAGACCGTACGCGAAAACCTGACGTTTACGCTGGACGGCGTGTCGTACGCCGTCAACCCGCCCAAACGGAACAAGTACGCCAGCGATGAAAGCAACAATTCTTCCCTGATTGTCTCCGTGGAGAACGGACAGAACCGCCTCCTGTTCACGGGGGACGCGGAGGACGAACGTTTGGAAGAGTTCCTGTCCCTGTGCGACTGGGGGACGTACGACTTCCTCAAAATGCCCCATCACGGACGCTGGCATGAGCCGCTGTTGTTACTCGTGGAGCGTACCGCCCCGCGTTACGCCCTGATTACGTCCTCGGAGGAGGAGCCGGAGGACGCCGAAACCTTGGAACTTCTCGAAAGTTCCGGCGTACAAACCTTCCTGACCCGTTCCGGGGAAGTCGTCCTGCGCTCGGACGGCGCGGAACTGACCGTGGAATATGCCTGAACGAAAGAGCCTTCCCGCCCGGGAAGGCCCTTCCGGATCATTGACATTTTACGGCAAAGAGACTATCATAGGCCCAAAAGGAGGCGGTCGCGTTGATTTATCTGACCGGAGACACACACGGCGATTTCCGGCGCTTCCGGGAAGGGGAGTTCCCGGAACTCGACCGGTTGACCAAGGCGGATTACGTCATCATCTGCGGGGACTTCGGCGGGGTTTGGAATCAGAGCCGCGAGCAGCAGTATTGGCTCAACTGGCTGGAAGAGCGGCCGTTTACCACGCTTTTTGTCACAGGAAATCATGAAAATTACGACCTGTTGGCAAAATTCCCGAAAGAGGAATGGCACGGCGGCACGGTACAGCGTATCCGGCCTTCGGTCATCCATCTGACGCGCGGACAGGCGTTTGAACTGGAAGGAAAACGTTTTTTTACCATGGGCGGCGCGAGCTGTCACGACATCCCGGACGGCGTTCTGGAACCGGACGACCCGAATTTTAAGAGGAAGTACCGCGAACTTCAACGCCGGGACGCCTATTTCCGTATCAACCATGTTTCGTGGTGGAAGGAGGAACTGCCCAGCGCGGAGGAGTACCGCACCGCCCTGCGTACGTTACAACGCTGTGACTGGGAAGTCGATTATGTAATCACGCACTGCGCGCCCACGTCCGTACAAAACGCCCTTGTCCGTTCCGGCTACGAGACCAACCAACTGACGGACTTTTTGGAATCGGTGTCCAAACGCCTGCGTTTCCGCCTCTGGTTCTTCGGCCACTATCACAGCAACTGCATGGTCAAGGAAAAGTACATCCTTCTCTATCAGGAAGTCGTGCAGTTACGGCTTTGAGCGTTATTCGTCCAGCGCGCCGATTTCGCGCAAAATTCCGAGAATCCGTTCCACGTCCGCCGCGATGACGCCAATGGGCGCGTCATATTCGGCGTACATATCGGCAATAATGGCTTCCGGGGTGGTCTGCCGCCCGAGCCGGTCCACGATAAACGCGGCGGTTTCGTTACTGCGTACCATCCCGCGGAACGCCGCGCCCTCCGTCGCAACCATCACTTGCGCGTTCCCCGCCATCCGCGTTACGAACTCTTTTTTCAGCTTCATCAGGCCCACCCCTTTTCGCCATTATACCGCCTTCGGGGCGTCATTGCAAGCGGTTTTTGCCACGCGCGCACGTTCGTTTCATAAATATAGAAATAAATTCCAAGTAGTCAACTATATATCATCACGGCGAATAAATTTTGAATTTTACAAAGGAAGTGATAAAATAAGGCTATGCAAAAGGAATAGAAAGCCAACGCGAGAGGAGCGGGGGCAAAAGGACAATACGAAATCCGCAAGAGCATCATATCAGGCCTAAAAAATTTTACCTCTTTTGTGGAATAAGAGCTTGACAATGGAGCGCAGGCAGTTATACTCTTAATAGACAGTAACTCTGTATAAACAGTAACTCTGTCCTTTTGTCGTACTCAAAACGGTGCAACGTAACCGGGCGGAACGCACAACAAATTCATGCCTCCCAACGCCATCCGCGTGAAACTGGCAGATACCGCCTGATTCCGGAACATCATAAACGTCAACAATGAATGCCGCCGGGAGCGGCAGGGAAGGAACTTCTAATGAGCAATGATTATTATAGCGACCTCGCAGGGCAGGGAAGCGAGCTTTTCAAACGTGACGAAACGCCCGATAAGCCTCTTTCGGCGGCGGAACGGATTCGCGCCGCGCTGGGGGCGCTGGTTCTCGTTGCGTACTACGTCCTCCTGATTGGCGGGCAATACTTCTTTGACGGGACAAGCGAATTTTACCGCAGTCTGAACCTTTTCTCCGGCGCGGGAGACCCCAACCCGCTGGTCAGAATCGTAAGCTGTATCGTTTTCTTCTACGGACTCAGCCGGATTTCCAAGTTTTTACTGTCCAAATTCGCGCTCAGCAAAGTTTCCTCCCGGAAGATGGGACGGGCTTTGATGGGGCTTTTGGGAAGCCTGATTCAGTACGCTTGCGCGATTGCGGCGGCTCTGATGACGCTCAATACGCTGGGCGTGGACACGATGGAAATCGTGGCGGGGCTTGGAATTCTGGGACTGATTATCGGTCTGGGCGCGGAAGAACTCGTTGCGGACATTTTAGCGGGCATGTTCATTGTCTTTGAGCGCCTCTATGACGTGGGCGACATCATTGTTGTGGACGAGTTCCGCGGCACAGTCAAGGAAGTGGGCATACGCACAACGCAGATCGAGGATATCGGCGGAAACGTGCTGGTTGTGCGCAATTCGGAAATCGGCTCGTTTATCAACATGACCGACAAACTTTCCATCGCCAACTGCGACATACAGATTGGGCACGGGGAGAGTTTGGAGAAAGTGGAGGGAATTTTAGAGGGGGGACTTCCTCCCATAAGCGCGCTTATCCCGGAACTTAAGGAAGGGCCGTTTTACATCGGCATTTCCGGAATGACGGAAGCCGGCGTTGTTCTGACATTCGCCGCCCGTTGTGAGGAAGGATATAAGTACATTGTGGAGCGCGCCATGTATCGCCACCTTAAGATGCTCTTTGACCGGAACGAAATCGAGATTGTGGGCGGGGTGCCGGAAGAAGAGGATTAAGCGCGCTGGCGGGAAAGGAGCGCCGGAATGCGAAATCATGAACTGAACAACGTCCGGATTTCCAACCCGGACGGGCTTTACAAAAAATATCGCGAGCCGAACAGAATTGCTCCTAAGAATATGCGGCACGGGGCGATCCGGGAGGCTTCGTCGCGCTCTGTCCGCGAGACGGTTCGCGTTGCGGAGTTTTACAGGCGGCGCGTCAAAAAGCGCGCAAAGCGGCAGGCCAAAGGTGACGGCGTGCGCAAAGCGGCGCGCGGCGCGTCCATGGCCGGACACGCCCTGCTGATCTTTACGGCGGTCGTCTTTTGCGCGGTCGTGTACGTCTCCTCCCTGACGATTCGCGTCAGGCCGTGTTCGAGTATGGCAACGGCGCTGGCGTTCCAGACTTCGTTCCGAAATCCGGACGAGACGCCCTTACGGGCCACGCTCTATTCGGAGGATGAGAGCTACGACAAGGATTTTGTCGGCGTGGCGTACCTGCTCTTTGAGGGACTGGAGAAGAAAACAAAATACGCGCTTTCCATCGTCAATCTGGAGACGGAGGAGAAAATTTACTCGTCCACGTTCCTGACCGCCGAGGAAGACCCCTATCAAATTCAGGTGGAGGACCCGGTTGTGACGCCGGAAGGGCTGTTTCAGTTTTCCCTTGCGATAGGCGGTCTGGAAAGCGGAGCTTTTTACACGGTCTACGTCATGGACGAGAACGGAAAGACCGTCTCCGTGACGGACCATTCCGAGACGCAAGCGTCCTTTTCCATCCCGATAAAATCCCTTGCCGCGCCATCGGAGGAAACCGGAGAACAGTCCGGCGGCACGGGACAGCAATCCGGCGCAACGGGACAGCAGTCCGGCGGCACGGAAACGCAATCCGGCGCAATGGGACAGCAGTCCGGCGGCACGGGAACGCAATCCGGCGCAACGGGAGAGCAGTCCGGCGCAACGGAGCAAACGTCCGTTGAAACGGGAGAAGAAGCCGCAGAAACCGGGGAAACGCCCAATGAAACCGGAGAGCAGTCCGGCGCAACCGGAGAAACGTCCGGCGAGGCCGCGCAACAGTGGGATATCGACACTCTGCCCTTTATCACGGTCAAAGTCAACGGAAGGACATTTCTCCCCCGCGTCTGGAACAATGAGAAAGAGCCGGAAGCCGTTCCGCAACCTGTCGCCGAAGACGGCGCGGAGACGCCGGACGCGGACGAAATCACGTGGATATGGAACGAGGAACACACGGAAGCCGAAGCGTTGATACCGGACCCCGAAAACCCGGAAGAGGCGTGGACCGTCCGGGCGGAGGTTACGGAAACAGTCGTGAAGGAAGCCGGATGTGAGGAAGAGGGGCTTGCGGTCTACACGGCGAGCGCGTCCAATGCGGAAGGCTTGGAAGAAAGCGATGTCCAGACGGTAGTCATCCCTGCCACGGGTCATCACTATGAACGCGTCAGGACAGAGGAGACGGACGGCGGAACGTCAGCGGAATATGTCTGCGCGGACTGCGGGAAATCATATCTGATTGACGCGACTTTTATAGAAGAAAGAGATTAAAAACGAATTGTAATTGGCGAAAATTCACAAACGCTCCCTCTGAAATGAGGGGGCATTTTTTAATTCCCGAGCGCAATTAAGGCGCATTTGTTACAAAAATGTTAGAAAAGGCTCCTTGACACCTCTGTATGGATTTGTTAAAGTATAATATGGGGTGTTTTGAAAAATCCATTTTTGGAAAGGGGATTTTTTATGAACTTCGTCCAAAGAATATGCAAGGGAGCATTGATCCTGTTTTTGACGCTGTGCGCGGCGCTCGTCATGACGCCGGGAGCGCGGGCGGCGGATACCTACGGCCTTTATGTCGGCGGCGTGGAAATCACAAGCGACAATCTCACCGTGAGCGGGGATTCCGGCACGGCTACTTACGACCCGGACACGCACACGCTCACATTGAACAATTACTCGTACACAGGAGCCGGATATGAGAACTGGGGGGAAGGCGGCGGCATTGACTATCGCGGCGGGGATTTGCGGATTGTTCTGAAAGGAAGCAACTCCATCGTAAAAAGCGCCGATTCCTCGCCCGACCGTAGCCATGGCATTTACTTCAACGGCGGAACATTGACCATCAGCGGCGAAGGAAGCCTTGACATTTCCTTTGCGGCGGCGTCAAGCGGAATCTGGAAGCGGAACGGCATTTTCTGCGAGCCGGGCGCGTTTGTCATGGAAAGCGGAACCGTGACCACTGCGGGCGGAACGGCGCAGGAGAGCGCGGGCATTTATACAAGCTCCGGCATTACCATCAACGGCGGGACGTTTACGGGCATTGGAAACCCGACAACGAATTACGAGAGCAGAGGAATTTATTCCGGCTCCATCACCATCAACGCCGGAACAGTGACGGCTCAGGCGACAAACAGCGGCTACGAGGCTCTGGCGTTCGATGGGGGCGTTACCGTCAACGGCGGCGAAGTGACGGCTTCCGCAAGCTCCGACAGCGAGGCGAAGGCTTTCAGTTCTTCCTGCGCTGTCGCGGGCGAACTGCTCGAAATGAAAGTAGGCGATTCGGCGGAAACCGCCGTTGCGACTACAAATCCGGGCGATGCGTCCGGGAAAAAATACGCGTACATCAAAGCGAAGCCGCTTCCCCGCTATACCGCAACGTTCGATGCCAACGGCGGCGAAGGCGCCATGGACGCAATCAGCGGCTTGAAGGGCCATCAAATCACGCTCCCCGCGAACGCGTTCGCCGCGCCGATGGGCAAGATTTTCAACGGCTGGTCGGACGGGGAAACCGCCTATCAGCCGGGAGAGGCTTATACATTCGCCGCCGATGTGACGTTTTCCGCGGTTTGGGCGGACGCCGTCACGGTTACGTTTGATTCCAACGGCGGCGGCGCCGTTGATTCCCAGACGATTCCGATAAATGCGAACGCCGTAAAGCCGAAAGCCCCCGCGAAGGACGGTTTCATCTTCCGGGGATGGGAACTGGACGGAACGCCCTATGACTTCTCCGCGCCCGTTGCGCAGGACATCACGCTGACCGCTTCATGGCTGGAAGGCTTTAGCGTTGCCGCCGACTTTGAGGACGGCGCGTTCCCGGACGGCTGGACGCAGGAGGGAAACGGCAGTTGGTCCGTAGGAACCGGAGACGGCGATGGAGGCGGCGCCCATACCGGAAACGGCAACGCAAGAAGAATTGACAGCGATGGCAGTGGAAACGAATCATGGCTTATCATGCCCGCGCAGGATTTGAGCGGGAAAACCGCCGCGTCCCTCAGTTTCTGGTATATCAACCGGGACTGGGGCGGCGATACTGACGCCTTCGGCGCGTACTATCGCGTAAACGGCGGGGACTGGGCGGAGTTGTTCGCCACAACGGAAGGGCACGGAAGCTGGACGGAGTGGTCGGACGACCTTCCCAACGCGGCGCTTACGGCGAACGTCCAAATCGGCTTTAAGATGACGGATAATTTCGGCTTTGGCGTGGGGCTTGACGATGTGTCGCTGGAAAGCGGCGGGCATAGCTGGGCATACGCCGCCGAAGGCGCCGCGATTACCGCAACGTGCCAAAACGACCCGTGCGCCCTTGGTGAGAGCAAGTCCCTGTCGTTGACGTTGACGGAAAGCGATGGCGCCGTGTCGCTGGACGGGCTGGACGCGTTCAACGCCGCCACGGGGCTGGCGGTGTCGGAAAGCGATATCCAATATTATAGCGGGGAAACTCTGCTTTCGGAAGCTCCTTCCGAAGTCGGCAGTTATGCCGCGAAACTGACCGTTGGAGGCGTTACGGCGGAGAAAGCGTTTCAAATTTTAGGCCCCGTCAAGTATCAGGACGCGCAATGGAACGACACGACAAAAACCGTGGACTTCACGGAACAAACGTGCGAAGAGTACACGCCGGTTACGTCCGGTTTGACGGCGTGGAACGCGGGCTGGTATGTCGTCAACAGCAACGTGACGATTAGCGAGCGCGTGAACGTCACGGGCACGGTCAACCTGATTCTCTGCGATGGCGCGACCCTCAACGCCGGCAAGGGAATCACGGTCCAAAACAGCGACCAGTTGACGATATACGCCCAGAGCGGCGGCACGGGCGCCCTGAGTGCAACCGCCTCCGGCAACGAAGAAGCCGGAATCGGCGCTTACCACTCAAACAACGGAAGCAGTAACTGCGGCACAGTTACCATAAAAGGCGGCGTTATTGAAGCCAGAGGCAATAACGGCGCGGGAATCGGCGGCGCGGGCGGCAACAGCGGCGGCGGCAATATCACAATTTACGGCGGCTCCGTCACTGCCGTTGGTCAGGCGATGAACACGGGCATTGGCAGCGGTTGGAGACCTTACGGTTCCACTTCCGTCACGATTTACGGCGGCGAAATCAACGCCACAGGCGGACAGAGGGCGGCGGGAATCGGCGGCGGAACATCAGCGAGTAATATTACCGTGAAAATTTACGGGGGCGTTATCAACGCAACGGGCGGCTCGCAAAATTCCGCGGGGATTGGCTACGGCGATGACTCAAGCGGACGCCATATTATTGTAGCGATTGACGGTGGCGATGTGACAGCCTCCGGCGTTGTCGCTATCGGCGCCCATTCCACTAATGAGACAATCGCGCTTACAGTGGCGGACAGCCTGACCGTGAAAGCCGGAGACGATGCCGCGTCCGCCGTGATGGTTTCCACGTCCGATTTCATAGCAAGCCATACGCAGAAGTACGCAAGAATTGCGTTGCTCGTCCCTACGATTGACGCGCAGACCGAAACGCTTGCGGGCTGGACTTACGGCGACACAGTAGCGGAAGCGGACCGGACGTTAAGCGTCACGGTGTCCGCCGTTACGGGCGGCGCGTTGAGCTACCAGTGGTACGTTGTGGCACCGGAAACCGAAGGCTTTTCCGGTACGGTAAGTATGGATGATGGGAGCGGCGACACCGAACCGGACGAACCCGCCGGAACTCCGATTTCCGGCGCGGTAAGCGCGTCCTACGCCGTTCCTGATGGTACGCAAACCAACGCGGGGACTTATCAGTATTATTGCGTTGTGTCAGAAGAGGGCGCGGCGAATACGGCGACATCCAAGAGCGTGTCATTGACGGTGGCGAAGGCAACGCCGCAAGTCACAGCCCCTGTCGCCAAGACGCCGACCTACAACGGCGCGGCGCAGACGCTGATCAGCGCGGGTTCCGCCACGGGCGGGACGCTGGTTTACAGTCTGACGGAAGACGGCGATTACGTTGAAACGCTCCCCGAAGGTACGGACGCGAAAACGTACGCCGTCTGGTACAAAGTCAACGGCGGCGACAATTACAATGATGTGGAGGCGCAGAGCGTATCCGTGACGATTGCGCCGAAGGCGGCAACGGTCACGGCGGCGGCGCAGACGGTTGACTTGAACGGCGCGATTGACACCGCCGTCACAAAAGCAACGCTCTCGGACGCCGTGTCCGGGCATACGCTGACGGCCGTCACGCTGACAAGCAGTGCCACGGATAACGCGACAACCAGCGGAACGATTACCCCCAGCGCGGCAACAATTAAGAGCGGAGAAACCGATGTCACCGCGAACTATGACATTACGTATAAAGACGGCGTTCTGACGGTCAATAAAGGGACGCCTACGGTCACCGCGCCCACGGCGAACGCATTGACCTACAACGGCGCGGCGCAGACGCTGATCAGCGCGGGTTCCGCCACGGGCGGGACGCTGGTTTACAGTCTGACGGAAGATGGCGAGTATGTTGAAACGCTCCCCGAAGGTACGGACGCGAAAACGTACGCCGTCTGGTACAAAGTCAACGGCGGCGACAATTACAATGATGTGGAGGCGCAAAGCGTATCCGTGACGATTGCGCCGAAGGCGGCAACGGTCACGGCGGCGGCGCAGACGGTTGAACTCGGCGGCGCGATTGACACCGCCGTTACGAAAGCAACGCTCTCGGACGCCGTATCCGGGCATACGCTGGCGGCCGTCACGCTGACAGGTAGCGCCACGGACAACGCGACAACCAGCGGAACGATTACTCCCGGCGCGGCGATGATTAAGAGCGGAGAAACCGATGTCACCGCGAACTATAACATTACGTATAAAGACGGCGTTCTGACGGTCAATAAAGGTACGCCCACGGTCACCGCGCCCACGGCGAACGCATTGACCTACAACGGCGCGGCGCAGACGCTGATCAACGCGGGTTCTACCACGGCCGGAACGCTGGTTTACAGTCTGACGCAAGACGGCGATTACGTTGAAACGCTCCCCGAAGGTACGGACGCGAAAACCTATACCGTCTGGTACAAAGTCAACGGCGGCGACAATTACAATGATGTCGCGGCGCAAAGCGTATCCGTGACGATTGCGCCGGCAACGTTGAGTATCACAGCGGCGGCGCAGTCCAAGACCTACGGCGAGACTGACCCGGCACTGACGTTCACGGCGTCCGGTTTTGTCGGAGACGATACGGAAAGCGTTATCAGCGGCGCGTTGTCCCGCGCAACGGGAGAAAACGCCGGAACTTACGCTATCGGACAAGGAACGCTGGCGGCGGGGAACAATTACGCAATCAGTTTCACCGGGGCGAATCTGACGATTAACAAGGCAACGCTGACCGTGAAGGCGGCGGCGCAGTCCAAGACCTACGGCGAGGACGACCCGGAACTGACGTTCACGGCGTCCGGTTTCGTGGGAGACGATACGGAAAGCGTTATTAGCGGCGCGTTGTCCCGCGCAACGGGAGAAAACGCCGGAACTTACGCTATCGGACAGGGAACGCTGGCGGCGGGGAACAATTACGCAATCAGCTTCACCGGGGCGAATCTGACGATTAACAAGGCAACGCTGACCGTGACGGCGGACGCGCAGTCCAAGACCTACGGCGAGGACGACCCGGAATTGACTTATACGGCGTCCGGTTTTGTCGGAGACGATACGGAAAGCGTTATCAACGGCGCGTTGAGCCGTGACGCCGGGGAAAACGCCGGAACTTACGCTATCGGACAAGGAACGCTGGCGGCGGAGAACAATTACGCAATCAGCTTCACCGGGGCGAAGTTCACCATTACCCCGGCAACGGCGCCTTTTGCCATTACGCTGTCTGAAACCAGTTACGCCTATGACGGCGCGGCGAAAAAGCCTGCCGTCACGGTCAAAAAGGGCGGCTTGACTGTACCCGCCGCCGAGTATACGGTCGCTTACGCCGACAATATCAACGCGGGAACGGCAACGGTAACGCTGACGGACGTTGACGGCGGAAACTTCACTGTCAGCGGCAAGACAACGTTTACGATTGCCTCGGCTGAAATCGCCCCGTCCGTCACGCTGGACGGTTGGACTTACGGCGAAACGGCGAACGCGCCCTCTGTAACCGGCAATTCCGGAGACGGAGCCGTGACTTACGAATACAAACTCAGGGGCGCGGAGGATAAAGCGTATGACAGCGCGCTTCCTGTGACGGCGGGGAATTATACGGTTCGGGCCTCCATAGCCGCCACGGACAATTACGCGGCAGGTCGGGCGGAAGCGAATTTCACGATTGACAAGGCGCCGTTGACTGTGACGGCGAAAGACGGAACGATTACCTATGGGGACGCGCCGCGGGGATTCGGCGTAACGTACAGCGGTTTTGTGAACAAAGACGGGGAAAGCGTCCTGTCCGGAACGCTGGCCTATGCCTTTGATTACGCGCAGTATGACAAGGCGGGCAATTACAAAATTACGCCGTCAGGCTTGACCGCCGCGAATTACGCGATTGATTTTGTCAACGGCGTTTTGACTGTGGAGCCGAAAACGATAGAGCTTATCTGGGGAGAGACCGATTTTACGTATGACGGCGCGGAAAAGTTACCCGCAGCCAGCGCCAAAGGACTGCTCAACGGCGATGAGTGCGCCGTCACTGTTACGGGCGGACAGACGAACGCCGGAAATTATACCGCGACCGCTTCCGGCCTGTCTAACAGCAACTATAAACTTCCTGAAAACAATACGGTTTCCTTCAGCGTTCGTTCGGCGTCCATTGACGTTTCCGCCGTCAATTATTCCGGAGTTTACGATGGCGCGCCCCATAGTCCTACGGTTACGGTCAACTCTCCGTCCGGCGTCTCGATAAAATACGGAACGGAAGAGGGCGCGTATTCTCTCGACAAATGCCCCGCGCTTACTAATGCGGGCAGTCTGACAGTCTATTATCAAGCAACAGCGGAAAATTACCAGTCCGTGACCGGAAACGCGACCGTAACAATCAGCAAGAAGCCCGTGACGGTCTCCGGAATCACGGCGGCGGATAAGCCGTATGACGGCAAAACGGACGCAACGCTGAATTATGATAACGTAACCTTTGACGGTATCGTAACGGGCGACAAACTGACGGTAACGGCGACAGGAACTTTTGAAAACGCGGATGTCGGCAACAAAAAAATCGTTACCATAACAAATCTG
>JAFSRH010000036.1 GCA_017446225.1 Oscillibacter sp. | reverse complement strand
GCGGCCTTTATGAGAAAAGTCATTAAGGACACCCTCAGCAAGAACGGCTTTACCGACCTTCACGAAGCCGTGGACGGCGCGGACGCCGTGGCCAAGTATGACGAAGTACAGCCCGATCTCGTAATCCTCGATATCACCATGCCCAACATGGACGGCCTTGAGGCGCTGAAAGCCATTAAGGGCAAGAACCCCGCCGCCAACGTCATTATGTGTTCCGCAATGGGACAGGAAGCCATGGTTATGGACGCGATTAAGTCCGGCGCCAAGGACTTTATCGTCAAGCCCTTCAAGCCCGACCGGATTATGAAAACCGTGACGGCCATTCTGGGCGCGCCCTGACGGATGGCCGGCACTCTCTGGTCCGCCCTCGGTATGCTCTTTACCACGGTCCTGATACTGATTCTGGCCTACATGACCAGCCGCTGGATTGGTACCCACGGCGCGCTGGGCGGAAGCCTATGGTCCGGCGGCGAACATTTCCGCGTACTGGCGCGAATCGGCGTGGGACGCAACGCGTCCCTGCTGGTTCTCTACGCGCGCGGGCGGTGTCTGCTTCTGGGCGTGACCGAACACAATATTACCCTTCTGAAAGAGTGGGAAGGCGAAGAGGCGGACGCGTGGCTCTCGGAACCGCCCCCGGACGCCGGATTTCTGGGCGTCCTGCGCGACACCCTGAACCGTCCCCGGAGGAATGACCATGGCTGACGGCATTATTAATATCAACGGCGAAAGCGTACAGACCTTGGAGATCATCTATCTGATGACCCTGTTGACGCTTCTGCCCTCGGCGGTTATTCTCATGACCTCGTTTACGCGTTACGTGGTGTCGCTGTCGTTCCTGCGTAACGCGCTGGGTACGCAGCAAGTCCCGCCGAATATGGTGCTTGTGGGGCTGGCGCTGTTCCTGACGCTCTTCACCATGGGGCCGGTCGTCCGGGAAATCAGTACCACGGCCTACAGGCCCTATACGGAGGGGGAAATCGAACAGGCCGAATTTTTCGAGCGCGCCCAACTGCCGTTGAAAAACTTCATGGTCCAGAATACCGACTCCTCTTCCATCCGTATGTTCTGCGACATGGACCCCAATGTAGAACGGCCCGATTCCATTGAGGCGGCCCGGCTTCTGCCCCTGCGGATCATCGTTCCCGCCTTCACGACCAGTGAGCTTCGCCGCGCCTTTGAAATCGGACTCTACCTCTACATTCCCTTCCTGCTTATTGACATTATCGTTTCAACTGTGCTGATGTCCATGGGCATGATTATGCTGCCGCCGTCCATGATTTCCACGCCGTTCAAGCTGTTACTGTTTGTCTCGCTCAACGGCTGGGAACTGGTGTTTACGGCGCTGGTGCGCGGCTTCCAGTACACGCCGCTGACATGAACGGGGGAAAGGCAATGAATAGCGCGAATGTCGCCGTTATTTTCGGGGACGGGCTGGGCGTGGCCATCCGTCTGGGCGGCCCGATTCTGCTGATGTGTATGCTGGTGGGCGTCATTGTGGCGATTTTGCAAGCCGTGACGCAGATTCACGAACAGTCGATTTCCTTCCTGCTGAAACTGATTGTCGTTGTCCTTTTCCTGATTCTTGGCGGGAACTGGATGCTTCGTCTTTTACAGGAGTACACCTACAAGCTCTTTGACCTGATGGTTTAAAATCATGTTCAACTGGAGCGCGTTTACGCTTTTCCTCTATATTTTCATGCGCATGGCGGGCTTTGTGCTGTTCAGTCCGTTTTTCGGCCGGAACGGGGTTCCGCCCCTCTTTCAAAGCGGAATGATCCTCTTCCTGTCCGTAACGGCCTACGCCGCCAGCGCGCAGACGGTCGCCGTGCCCGAAACGCTGATAGAGTTATCCGTACGGCTGTTTCTGGAACTCGGCGTGGGCTTCTTTATCAATATGCTGATCCGCTTCCTGCTCTACATCCCCGAACAGGCCGGAGAAATCATTGACACGCAAATGGGGATGAGTATGGCCCGGTCCTATGACCCCGGCGCGCAGTCCTCCATGACCAGCACCGCCAACCTGCTGAACCTGATGACACAGGTCCTGTTTTTCCTCTCCAACGGGCACGTCACCCTGTTGCGCCTGATCCTAACGTCCGGGGACGTGGTGCCGTTCGGAAGCGCGGCGTTCGGGGACGTGGCCGCAAACCATATGGTTGCGTTCTTTTCGCAATGCGTTCTGCTGTCCTTCAAGCTCAGCCTGCCCATTTTGGGCGCGGAACTCTTAGGCCAGATGGGCATGGGAATTCTGATGAAGGCCATCCCGCAAATTAACGTCTTTGCCATCAATATCGAACTGAAAGTGATTGTCGGAATGCTTATGCTTTCGGTACTGCTGGCCCCCATGAGCAACTTCCTGTTAGAGACGGAATCCGTGCTTCTGGGGTCCGTGCGGGACGCGCTGACGCTTTTTGTCAGCGGCTGAACCGCGGGGAGGCGTTCGGATCCGCGGCGGGAAGCCGTGGAACGGCCCGTAAGTGAGGTGGGGAACGGTGCCGGATGATTCCAAAACCGAAAAGGCAACCCCAAAAAAGCGAAGAGATGAACGGAAGAAAGGCCATGTCTTTCTGAGTAAGGACGCGGTATCGGTGGCGTCTCTGTTCGGCAGTATTATTGTCATGCGCGCAACGTTCGCGGCGTCAATGTCCACGGTGGGCGCGTTCATGGCCGCCTGTATCCAGCGGACGCAGACCGGCGGAATCCCGAACCATGCCATGCTGTTACGCTGTGTGTCGCTGATTGCGGAAGTGACCGGTCCGTTTTTAGTGGCGGCGGCGTTGCTGTCCGTCATTGCCACGCTCGCGCAGACCCGTTTACTGGTCAGTTTTGAGCTGATCAAGCCGAAAATGGAGAAAATCAACCCCTTAAAGGGCTTCCAGAACCTTTTCTCCATGCGAAGCGTAGTGGAAGCCCTCAAGAACCTGTTGAAAGTCTCGATTCTGCTTTACCTGATTTATGCCAGCCTCCGGGACCTGATGGGGATTTCGGAACGCTACCTGTACGCCGACCTGAATGGGGCGTCCGACCATTTGTTTGGCGCGATATTCGCTATGCTGCTCCGCGTGGCGATGGCGTTTCTGGCCTTGGCCGGTCTCGACTTCTTCTATCAGTGGTGGGACTACGAAAAACAGATGAGGATGTCGAAACAGGAGATCAAGGAAGAGTACAAGCAGACGGAAGGCGATCCGCAAATCAAGGGCCGAATCAAGGAATTACAACGCCGCGCCGCCCAACAGCGTATGATGCAACAGGTGCCGAAAGCCGATGTCATTGTCCGTAACCCGGAACACGTGGCCGTGGCGTTGCGGTACAAGCCGTACGTAGACGAGGCCCCGCTGGTGCTGGCCAAAGGGCTGGACGCGCTCGCGCTCCGGATCGTGGCCATCGCCGAAGAACACGACATTACCGTTGTGGAAAACGTGACGCTGGCCCGGGCCTTGTACGCGAAGTCGGAACTTTATCACAGCATTCCGCCGGACCTCTACGAAGAGGTCGCGGAGATTATGGTCTATCTCTATAAACTCGGACGCGTGAAAGCGTAAAGCGGAAAGGTATCAGTACATGAGACGACTTATCGAAAATAACGCGGTCACTCTGTTTGTCGTTGTGGTCGTCATGTTTATGATTATCCCCATTCCGCCGCAGTTGCTGGACATTCTGCTGGTCCTCAACCTCTCCCTGTCGGTCATTATTCTGGTCATCACGATGAACATCTCCGAAGCGCTGGAGTTTTCCATATTCCCCTCGCTTCTGCTCATCACGACCCTGTTCCGGCTGGGGATGAACGTCTCTTCCACGCGCCTGATCCTCTCTAACGGCGGCTACGCCGGGGAAGTCATTGACGCCTTCAGCCAGTTGATTACCGCCGGTAACGTGGTCATTGGCTTCATCATCTTTGTCATTATCGTCCTCGTACAGTTAATCGTCATCACGCGCGGCGCCGAACGCGTGGCGGAAGTGGCGGCCCGGTTCACGCTGGACGCCATGCCCGGAAAGCAGATGGCCATTGACGCCGACCTCAATACGGGAATTATTGACGAACAGGAGGCGCGTTTACGCCGGTCCAAAATTCAGCGCGAGTCCGATTTCTACGGCGCTATGGACGGCGCAACGAAGATTGTCAAAGGCGACTCGACCATGTCCATCATTTTGACGGCGGTCAACCTGATAGGCGGCGTTGTCATTGGCATGGTCATGGGCGGACAGGACTTTTCCACGGTGTTACAGGTCTACTCCCGCGCTACCGTGGGCGATGGCCTTGTGTCACAGCTTCCCGCGCTGATGATTTCCACCGCCACGGGCATGATTGTCACGCGGTCGGTCTCGGAAGGCAGTCTCGGGGAGGATATGCGTTCCCAGTTTCTGTCACAGCCCACCGCCATTATCGTGGCCGGAGGCGCCATGATTTTTCTGGGTATCCTGCCCCATACGCCGCACGTATCCCTGTTTATCGTGGGTACCGCCTTGGCGGTCGCCGGGACGCTTCTCTTCCGGCGCGCGCGCGCGCAGGAGGCCACGGAGGCCGCGGAGGAGGCCTCGCCCGAAGAGGCCGCCGAAGAGGTCCCCACCGCCGCCGATTACTATAAGGATATCAGCAACGTTTACTCCCTGCTCACGGTCGAACCGATTGAAATGGAAGTCGGCTACAGCCTGATTCCGCTGGTGGACGAGCGGAGCGGCGGGAAACTCATCAACCGGATCGTCATCTTCCGGCGGCAGTACGCGCAGGAAATGGGCTTTGTCATTCCCACGGTCCGCCTACATGACGGCTCCATGCTCGGAACCAACCAGTACATCATCTACATCAAGGGGGAGGAAGTCGCGCGCGGCGAAATCCTCATGGATTACTACCTTGCCCTCGAACCGTCCAACCCCGTCAAGGACATTGACGGCATTGAGACCGTTGAACCCGCTTACGGTATCCCCGCCCGCTGGATTCTCCCCGAAAACAAGGAAATGGCCGAAATCTACGGCTATACCGTCATTGACCCCCTTTCCGTCATGCTCACGCACCTTTCGGAGACCATCCGTCAGCACGCTTACGAACTCCTCAGCCGGAGCGAAACCATTCAGCTTGTGGAAAACCTGAAAAAGACGTCCCCCGAACTGGTGGAGGAAGTCTGTCCGGGCATCGTGTCCTATGCCCTGCTCGAAAAGGTCCTGCGTAACCTGCTGATGGAGGGCGTGCCCATTCGGGACCTCGGCACCATTCTGGAAACCCTCGTGGACGCGCTGGGCAATACCCGCGACCCCGATACCCTGACCGAAAGCGTACGCGGCGCGCTGAGCCGTACCATCACGCGGCAGTTCTGCGAAAACGGGCAGTTGCGCGCCATTACCCTTGACGGGGAGGTCGAACGGCGGATTGTCGCTTCCCTCACCCGGAACGAGCGCGGCATTTACCTTGCCATGGGTCCGGAACTGATTCAGCCGCTGATTTCACAGCTTGCGGAGCACATCCGCAAATTCCAAGAACTCGGACAGAATCCCGTCTTGCTGACCAGTCAGGTCATCCGCGTGTATCTCAGCCGGCTTCTCTCGCAGTATTTCCCGAATCTCTACGTGCTCTCGTTTACGGAAATCGTGGGCACGGTGCAAATACAGTCCATTGGCAATATCACCATGCAGGCGTCTGAAGAGAAAAGGACGGTCGGAGCATGAAACACGGCGAATATGAAAAAATGAGTACGGAGGAGCTCTTTCAGGAGTACCGGCGCAACCCTTCGGAAGAACTCAAGTGGGAAATCGTCATGAGGCACACCGGCACCATACGGAATATCGCCTTGCAGATTCAGGGCGTCTACAGCGGGTTCGCGCAGCTTGACGATATCATCAACGAAGGCCTGATTGTCCTTGCCCGTGCCGTTGACAAGTACGACCCCTCCATAGGCAAGTTTGAAACCTATGTCGCAAAGCGCATTCGGGGCATGATTATCGACCTCGCCCGTCAACAGGACTGGGTGCCGCGGCCCATCCGCCGCCGCGCCCGCGAAATCGAGCAGGCCAATGCCGAACTCTACAGCCGCTTGGGCCGCTTCCCCACGGAACACGAAATCGCGGAACATCTCCACATCTCGGACGAAGAGTATCAGGAAAGCATGGTGAACGCGTCCGTGTACAGCGTGGTCTCTCTGGAAGAGACGCTGGAAGGGTGCGACCAGTTGTCCAACCGCGACCGCACGTCCCCGGACAACTCCCCGGATGAGGTGGTCGAACGTCAGGAACTCCTCGAAACGCTCTCCAAGGCGATTTCCACGCTCCGGGAAAACGAACAGATTGTGTTATCCCTGTACTATCAGAAAAATATGAAAATGAAAGACATTGCGGCGGTGCTGGGCGTCAGCCACGCCCGCGCCTCGCAGATTCACACCCGCGCCTTGCAGAAACTTAAGGTGCTTCTCTCCGATTCCATTTGACTGCGGAAAGGACGGTATTATGGTCAAGGGCTTCTACAATCTCACTTCCGCCATGCTGACCCATGGGCGACATCTGGACGTGATTTCCAACAATATGGCCAACGCCGCGACCGCGGGGTTTAAGACGGACCGTTTTACCGGCTCCACCTTTGAGAATGTTATGTGGCAGTTGGTCGGCAACAAGACCAAGAATTATACGGAAATCGGCGAACAGAGCTGGATTTCCGCCCCCAGCCAGCTTTATACGGACTTTACACAGGGCAGTCTCGACAATACGCTTCTGCCGCTCGATTTCGCCATCAACGGACCCGGCTACTTTGCCGTCCAGACGGGAACCGCCGAGGAGACCGGAGAAGGAGAAGAGGCCGAAGAACTCCAAGAAGGACAAGAGGCCGAAGAGGAACAGGGGCGCGGATATCCGGAGGGGTGGCCGGACGTGCGGCGCGGCATTGTCTACACGCGCGCGGGCAGTTTTTCGCTCGACAATGAGGGCTATTTGACGCTTCCGAATCAGGGACGGGTGCTCAGTCAGACCCTTGAGCCTATCCGGCTTGTCACGGACCAGTTCACCACGGA
The DNA here is from genome assembly GCA_017446225.1 of Oscillibacter sp. Classification (GTDB taxonomy): domain Bacteria; phylum Bacillota; class Clostridia; order Oscillospirales; family Oscillospiraceae; genus Oscillibacter. The sequence continues at coordinate 69,059 of JAFSRH010000036.1, read as the reverse complement.
CGGATACGGCGGACTCTACACCGCGACCGGCGGCTTTTTGGGCCGTATCGGCGTGTTCACGTTTGACGACGACGAAACCGCGCTGGAAAAGGACGATTACGGCATGTTCGCCACGGAACAGGAGGGACAGGCCACCCCAACGCCCATTTTAAACGGCTGGCTCGAACGCTCCAATATTGACTGGGTCAAGGAAATGACGGAAATGATTTCCACCCAGCGCGTCTACCAGAGCGCCGCCGAGGCCATTAAGATTTATGATTCCGTGCTCAACCGCGTGACGCAGGAAGTCGGACGGCTGTCGTAAACGGAGGGATGTTTTTTGGATATTTCCTTTTATACCGCGGCGGTCGGCGCGCAACAGCAGCAAATGCGGCTGGACGTGCACGCCAACAATATCGCCAATGTCAACAACTACGGCTTCCGGGCGCGCCGCCCCGATTTCCAAACCCTTATGACCGGAGCCGTCCGGGGCATTAACGAGACCGTACAGCGCGGCGTTGGCTCCCGGCTGGAGGCCGATCAGGCGGACTTCTCCCCCGCCGGCTTTGTGGGCACGGAACGTCTCCTTGATTACGGCATTGAGGGTCGCGGCTTCTTCGCCCTCATGAACCCCACCACGGGGGAGTACACCTACACCCGGGAAGGCTCCTTTACCCTCTCCAATACCGTGGAGACCATCGAACCGGAAGTCCCGGAGGACGCCGAACCCGGTACGGAGGCCCCCGAACCCGAAACCGTCTTTACGTGGTACCTCTCGGACGGAAGCGGGCGTTACGTGGTCGGCACGGACGGACGTCCTATTACCATCGCCAACCCCTCGGAAGATATCGCCCTTGGCCAACTGCTCCCCATCGGTATCTTTGACTTTATCAACCATGACGGTATGCTCAGCGAAGGCCTCAGCGGCGTGATTCCGCTGGACAAAAACGGACAGGTCGCCCCCGGCGAGGGGAAACTGATACAGGGCTATCTCGAACTGTCCAACGTGGATTACGCCTACGAACTGGCGAAAGTCATAGAATCACAGCGTTCCTTCCAGTACATGTTGCGCATGGCGCAGACATCGGACGAAATCACGACCACGGTCAACGGCCTGCGCTGATTACACAGAAATGAGGTGGGAGACTTGGAAATCAAGAACTATGACGAACTGACCACTATGGAAATTGATACCCTTCGGGAAATCGGGAGCATTGGCACCGGTAACGCCGCCGCCGCCCTTTCCGTCATGCTGGGGCGTAACGTGCGCATTACGCTTCCGGAAGTCCGGATTATGGGCTACAACGAGGCCATCGAATGGATCGGCGGCCCGGAGACCATCACCGCGGGCGTCATGGTCCGTATCAGCGGACAGATGACCGGTATCATGCTTTCCGTGCAGTCTCTGGAATTTATCAATCTGGCGTTAAGCAGTATGCTTTCGGAGGAAATCCACGATTATGAGGAGCTGAAAGACTTGGAGCGCTCCGCGCTGGTCGAAATCGGAAACATCATGATTTCCACCTTCATTAACGCGCTCAGCGGTCTGGCGGATATCTCCGTAGAGTTGACCGTACCCAGTCTGTCGGTCGACATGCAGGGGGCCATTCTCACCGTCCCCATGGCCGAGTACGGCGGGCAGTCCGACTACCTCATGACCATCGGCGGAAACTTTATGTGTGACAATCAGGTCGTGCCCTGCCGGCTTCTGCTCTCGCCGGACGTCCGTTCCCTCAACTTCCTGTTAAGAAAGCTGGGCGTGTTGGAATGATGAATCAGGCCCCACAGAAATTGACCGTTGGCATTGCCGATATGAAAATGTTGCAATGGGACGGCGAATTGATTACCTACGCTTTGGGGTCTTGTATCGGCATTTGCCTCTACGACCCGGGCGTGAAACTCGCCGCGCTGATTCATATCATGCTCCCCATCAATATGGAGGCGGGACGGAAAAACACAATGAAGTACGCCGATACCGGAATCCGGGAGACGCTCCGGCAAATGGAGGCGCGCGGCGCGCGAAAAAACCGCATAGTCGCCAAAATCGCCGGCGGCGCGAAGATGTTCGAGGTCTCCGGGAGTTCGGGACTGGGCAATATCGGACAGCGGAACATTGAGAGCGTGCATATGAATCTACGCCGGGAGGGGATCCGCATTGTGTCCGAAAACGTGGGCGGGAGCGTGGCCCGGACCCTCTCCTTCTTCCCGGCGACCGGTCAGGGGCAAATCCGCGCCTACGGTCAGCCGTTGATTGTCCTTTAACCCCGTTCGGAAACCGCCTGCCATTGCTGAGTAAGGAGTGAAACATTATGGCGAAGGCTGATAAAAACGACAAGAACGAAATCCTGCTGGAATCCGGCACCAATGAAATCGAGATTATGGAGTTCACCATTGCCGGGAACCTGTACGGAATCAACGTGGCGAAAGTGAACGAGATCATTCTTTCCGTTCACGTGAAGGCCATGCCGCACACGCACCCCGCCGTAGAGGGCATTATCAAGCCCCGTGACACCGTCATTACCGTGATCAATCTTCCGCGGTATCTGGGCCATGAGGGCGAAGCCGGGGAAAAAGACCTCTTTATTATTACCAACTTTAACAAGATGACCATTGCCTTCCGCGTCCATACCGTGATCGGAATCAGCCGCATTTCGTGGACCGACATCCAGAAGCCCGATAAAACCATCAGCGGCACCGGGGAGAGCGTGGCGACCGGTATCGCGCAGTGCAACAATCAGCTTGTCACGATTCTGGACTTTGAACGCATTATCGCGGAAATCGCCCCGGAAACGTCCATCCAGATGGATGAGATCGACCAACTGGGGGAACGCTCCCGCAGAGAACACCCGATTCTGGTCGCGGAAGATTCGGCGTTGCTGTCCAAGCTCATCAAGGACGCGCTCCTCAAGGCCGGGTACACGAATCTGCATATGTTCAGCAACGGGCTGGACCTGTGGGAGTACGTCACGAAGTTGAAGAAAGCCGATGATGTGGACGGGAACATGTCCCTTGTCATCACCGACATTGAAATGCCCCAGATGGACGGGCACCGCCTGACAAAACTGATCAAGAGCGATTCCCAGTTGAAACACGTTCCCGTGGTCATTTTCTCATCCCTGATTACGGAGGAAATGCGGGCCAAGGGCCGTGAACTGGGCGCCGATGAACAGCTCAGCAAGCCGGAAATCGGACATCTTGTGGCCGTGATTGACGAACTCCTGAAAGACAAGTGAACCGGACGAACAGGGTGAGGAGGGCACCTTATGGCAACCAATAACTATATTGTCAGACAGCCGATTAAAAACACCGGACATCAGGTGATCGGGCATGAAATCCTCTACTACGGGGAAAACGAACTCTACGGCAGTCTGGGAAATGATTCCGCCTCGGACGGAACTTTCAATGAGTTTGCCGTTGCCGATGCAATTTACAATTTTCTTACGCAGAATTCCGAAAAGGCGTTCAGAGGCTCCCTCAATTTCATGACCTTTACCACCACCCTGTTAATGAAAAAGGTCCCGCGTCTCTTCGCGCCGTCGGACCTCGTCATCCAGATTGACGACAGCGTGATCATTCACCCGCTGGCCATGCACTTTGTCCAGCAGTACAAACGGGAAGGATACCGGATTGCCGTCAACGAATTCCAGTTCGCCCCGCGCTACCTCGATATTCTGGACGCTATTGACTACCTCCGCCTCAATATGCACACCCTTTCCGATGACAGCCTCCACAATATCCTTGAAATCGCGACCAGTATCGGCAAGCAGTGTATCGCTACGGAAATCGACTCGGACGAACTCTATCGGAAGGCGGTCAACGCGGGGGTGCACGCGCTGGAAGGCCCCGCCGTGGCCGAACGTCTGGCCACCAAGTCCCACAGCAGCGCCTATCTTCAGAGCAGTTTCTTCCGCCTGATGGTCGCCGTGACGCGGGACGAACCCAATATGGCCGAAATTGAACAGATCATTTCCGCGGACGCTTCCCTGACGTACGCCTTGCTTCGGGTCGCCAATTCCGTCCAGTACGCTACCCGCAACCGGACAACGTCCGTCCAGCAGGCCATTATGAAACTCGGAATCGAGCAGTTGAAGCAGTGGATTTATCTGCTCAGCGTGGGAAGCGGAAGCAACGGCGGAATCGACCCGTTCTTTGAGGAGTTCCTGAAACTCTCCCTGATTCGCGCCAAGTTCTGTAGCGATATCATGAACTATACGCGCGTGGTGCCGCTGTCCCGCGGGGAAGCCTACCTTCTGGGGATGTTCTCCACGCTCCATTTCCTCATTGACGCGCCGCTGTCCGAAATTTTGTCGGCGCTTCCCATTGCCGATGAAATCAAAAACGCGCTTCTCTATCAACAGGGGGCCTCCGGTATGCTGTACCGCCTCATCCTCAGCTACGAGAGCGCCGACTGGACGGAAGTCAGTAAACTGGCCGCGCAGATTCAGATCCCCGCCGGCATTCTTACCGGCGTCTACTTTGAGGCCATGGAATCCGCCGACGCCCTCTGGAAGAGTATGCAGGAATTCGACCGCTAATCCGCGTGTCCCGACAGGAGGTGTGGCATGGAAAAAAAGTACGTGCTCGCGCTGGACCAAGGCACCACCAGCAGCCGGTGTATCCTCTTTGACCGCGCGCAGAATATGGTTTCCGTGGCCCAGCGGGAGTTTACACAGCGTTATCCCCGCCCCGGCTGGGTTGAGCACGACCCCATGGAGATTTATTCCAGTCAGTACGGGGTACTGCACGAAGTCCTTGCGCAGAGCGGGATTGACCCGCGGGAAATCGCCGCCATTGGCATTACGAACCAGCGGGAAACCACGATTCTGTGGGACCGGGAGACCGGAAAGCCCGTCTGCAACGCCATTGTCTGGCAGTGCCGCCGGACCGCCGCGCGCTGTGAGGAACTCCAGCGTGACGGCGGCTTTGCCGGATACGTCCGGGAGCGCACGGGGCTGTTGATTGACGCCTATTTCTCCGCGACAAAAATTCAATGGATTCTGGACAACGTCCCCGGCGCGCGCGAAAAGGCCGAGAACGGCCAACTGCTCTTCGGTACCGTGGACACGTGGCTGGTCTGGAAACTCACCGGCGGCGCGGTCCATGTCACCGACTACACCAACGCAAGCCGTACCATGCTTTATGACATCGGAAATCTGTGTTGGGACCGGACCATCTGCGAACGCCTCCGGATTCCCATGTCGATTCTCCCCCGGGTGTGTCCGTGCTCTCAGGTCTACGGGACCGTCCGTTTACAGGGGGCCGAGATTCCCATTGCCGGAATCGCCGGGGACCAGCAGGCCGCCCTGTTCGGGCAGACCTGTTTCGGAGAGGGACAGGCCAAAAATACCTACGGCACCGGCTGTTTCCTCCTCATGAACACCGGCAACAGACGCGTACAAAGTCAGCGCGGCCTTCTGACCACCATCGCCGCCGGACCGGACGGGGACATTCAGTACGCGTTGGAAGGGAGCGTGTTTATCGGCGGCGCGGCGGTACAGTGGCTCCGGGACGAGCTTCACTTTATCCATGACGCCGCCGACACCGAATACTTCGCCCGGAAAGTCCCGGATAACGGCGGCGTGTACGTGGTCCCCGCTTTTACGGGCCTTGGCGCGCCTTACTGGGATATGTACGCCCGGGGCGTCATTGTGGGCCTGACCCGCGGCGCCGGACGCAATCATATTATACGCGCTACCCTTGAGTCCATCGCCTACCAGACCGCGGACGTCCTCCACGCCATGGAACAGGATACCGGTATCACCTTCCCGGAACTCCGCGCGGACGGCGGCGCGTCCGCGAACCGCTTTCTCATGCAGTTCCAGTCCGACATCATCGGACGGCGCGTCCTGCGTCCCCGCGTACAGGAGACCACCGCGCTGGGCGCGGCCTGTCTGGCTGGACTGGCGGTCGGGTTCTGGAAGGACCGGGACGACCTCCGTCAGCGTTGGGCCGTGGAAGCCTGTTACGAGCCGAATATGCCGGCCCGGGAACGGGAAACGCTCTTACGCGGCTGGCAGAAGGCCGTCACGCGCGCCATGTCTTGGGATGAAGATTCCTGAAAGCTCTTAATTTTTCGTTCCGCCGGCCGATATTCTTTATGAACGAAGCGTTTACGGAGAACGGAAAGGAGCGTTGATTATGGACGCGCTGATGAATACGGTCGCTTACCAGAGCATGAGCCTGAAGGCCGATATGCTCGAACAGGTATATTCCACGCGTCTGGCCAAGGAGGCCATGAACATGGACGCCCAGATGGCGGTAAAAGAACTGGAAATGTTGCCGCAGATTCCCAAGGGGCAGTATATTGACGTGTACGCCTGAACGTGCTGGTCCGTAAGGACGGTATCTCCTCCGGGGATATCGTCCTTTTTGCGCGGAAAAAAGACTGTACTTTTCCGGCGAAGTGTGGTACAATGTCAAAAACGCCGGGAATGTCCCGATATTCCAAGGAAAGAAAGAGGTTTCCTTACCATGAGCAAAAAACATAAGGTTCAGGCCCGGCAGGCTGTCCGGGAGCGGGACCTGTCAGAGTCCGCGGACGCGCCCCGGCGCCGGAACCGGATGTTCCGTGCCCGGATGTTTCAGGGCTTTTTGCTGGCGGTGGCGGTACTGGCCGCGCTTCTGGTCGCCGCGATTGCCTCTCAGGCCGACATGGTCCAGCCCGAACCCGGAATTACCAGCGAACTGCTCCGCGAACAGTTGGAGTACGTCCGGGACCTTGTGACGGTCGAGTACCACTACACGGACGCCGACAAGCAGGAACTCCCCGGAAAAAAACTCTTTAACACGATTCCGGTCCCGTGGACGAAAAAGGCGTTCATTATTTCCTATGACGGCGTGATCAAGTACGGCGTGGACGTCAGTCAGGTAAGTTTGTCGGTCAACGGCATTGCCAAGACTGTAACGGTGGAGATTCCGCGCGCGAAAATCATTTCGCACGAAATCCCGGAGGAGGGCTTCCGGGTCCTCTACGAGTCCAACGGACTGTTTAACAAAATCAACATTGACGATGTCACCATGTTCCGCATGACGCAGAAGGACAAGATGGAGAACCGCGCGGAAGAGTTGGATATGCCTCAAAAAGCGCAGGAACAGTCCGGGGAAGCCATCTCCGCGCTGTTGCGCGCCGTGCCCGGAATGGAGGAATACACGCTTGAAGTGGAATACGCGAAGTAAAGCCGATGAGGAATCGGAGGAGACGGGGAAGCGGCGCGGGCCGTCCCGTGTCAGGCTCTTTCTGTTCGCGCTGATCCTCGGCGCGGCGCTGGCTTTGTGCGCCGTGGGCTATCTGGACACCAACCAGCCCGTCAGCCCCACGATTACCGGCTCCATTCTCAAGGAAGAACTCCAGTACGTAAAGGACCTCGTGACGGTGGAGTACCACTACACCAACGCCGACAAGGCCGAATTTCCGGGTCATGTTCTGTTCGGACAGAGCGTACCCTTTACGGGGAAAAGTTTCATTGTCTCCTATGACGGCGTGATCAAGTACGGCGTGGACCTCAGCGCGGTGGAAATCCGCGTCAGCGAGGCGGCGAAAAGCGTAACGGTCACCGTGCCGCGAAGCAAGATTATCTCCCACGAGATTCCGGAAGAGGGCTTCCGCGCGCTGGACGAGAAAAACGGCCTGTTCAACCGGATTCATATTGACGACATCACGCAATTCCGGCAGACGCAGAAGGACGCCATGGAATCCAAAGCCGTGGATCTGGGCTTGCCGCGTCAGGCGCAGGAACAAAGCGGCGCGGTGATTGAAGCGTTGCTCCGGACTACGCCCGGCATGGACGCCTACCGCTTGAACATACGCTACGAGTGACAAAAGCGGCCGTGTACAGGAAGGAAAGCATATATGTGGATTGCGGACAAATGGAAAGACTATGAATTGATTGATTGCAGCGGCGGGGAACGCTTGGAACGCTGGGGCGGGGAAATCCTGATCCGCCCGGACCCGCAGGTCATTTGGAACACGCCCCGGAACCATCCGCTGTGGCGGCAGGCCGGGGCGCGTTACGAGCGTTCGCGGACCGGCGGCGGCCATTGGGAGGCCAACGACCTTCCCGAAAACTGGCCCGTGGCGTACGGGGACCTGACCTTTCACATCAAGCCCATGAACTTTAAACACACCGGACTGTTTCCCGAACAGGCGTGCAACTGGGACTTTGTACGCGAACAGATTGCGCGTGTCCCCGCGCCGGAGCCGGCACCCGAAAAGGGCGGACTGCTTTCCGGCCTCTTTCCGCGCGGCAACGCGGACGCCGTACGCGTGCTGAATCTGTTCGCGTACACGGGCGCCGCAACCGTGGCGTGCGCGAAGGCGGGCGCGAGCGTGTGCCACGTGGACGCGGCCAAGGGTATGGTCGCGTGGGCGCGGGAGAACGCGCGCCTGTCCGGACTGGAAAAAGCCTCCGTCCGCTGGATTGTCGATGACTGCGTGAAGTTCGTGGAACGTGAAATCCGGCGCGGGCGGCGTTATGACGCCGTCATCATGGACCCGCCAAGTTACGGCCGCGGCCCCGGCGGCGAAATGTGGAAGATTGAGGAACAGTTATACGATCTGGTCAAACTGTGTGTGGGCGTACTCTCCGACCGCCCCCTGTTTTTCCTGATCAGCTCCTATACTGCCGGACTGGCCCCGTCCGTGACGGGGTACTTGTTAAACCTGCTCCTGAAACCGCGGTTCGGGGGAACCGTGGTCTGGGACGAAATCGGTCTGCCCGTAACGGAATCGGGCCTTGTGTTGCCCTGCGGCGCGGCGGGGCGTTGGACCGCCGAACTGTGAAAGGAATTTGCGCATGGCAGTTATGATACAGGCGGACGGCGTACGCTTCGCCTACGCCCCGGAAACGCCCGCGCTGGACGGCGTGGACGTGTCCATAGAGCGCGGGACGTTTGTCGTAGCGCTGGGGCATAACGGCTCCGGAAAGTCCACGTTCGCGAAGATGTGCAACGCGGTCCTTCTGCCCGATGAGGGGGCGGTATACGTGGAGGGTACGGACACCCGCAACGAGGCCGAACTGCTCTCCGTCCGTCAGCGCGTGGGAATGGTCTTTCAGAACCCCGATAACCAGATCGTGGCGAACGTGGTGGAAGAGGACGTAGCCTTTGCCCCGGAGAATCTGGGCGTACCGCCGGAGGAAATCCGCGTACGCGTGGACGAGGCGTTACAGGCCGTGGGAATGAGCGAATTCGTGACCCATGCCCCGCACCTGCTTTCCGGCGGACAAAAACAGAGAATCGCTATCGCGGGCGTACTGGCCATGCGCCCGGACTGTATCGTGCTGGACGAGGCTACCGCCATGCTGGACCCCGCGGGACGCCGGGAAGTGCTCGCCACCGTCCGCCGCCTCAACCGGGAACAGGGAATTACCGTCCTGCTCATCACGCACCACATGAACGAGGCCGAGGACGCCGACCGCGTGATTGTCATGGACGATGGGCGGATTGTCATGGACGGCACGCCAAAGGAAGTGTTTTCCCGTGTGGAGCAGTTGCGCGATACCGGCTTGACCGTGCCGGAGACCGTGGAGCTTTTGGACCGGCTCTGTCAGCGCGGCTTTTCTCTTCCGCTGGACGCGCTCTCCGTGGAAGAGTGCGCGGACGCCATTGTAAACGCCCTCTTCCGGAAAGGATAACTGCATTGGAATCTATTTTACAAGTCCGCCACCTGACCCACACGTACAGTATCGGGACGCCGTTCCAGCGGGACGCCGTGAAAGACGTCAGTTTTGAAGTGGGCCGGGGGGAATTCCTCGGAATCATAGGGCACACCGGTTCCGGGAAGTCCACGCTCATTCAGCACCTCAACGGCCTTCTCCGTCCCACAGAGGGACAGGTCCTGCTTAACGGCAAGGATATCTGGGCCGACCCGAAAAAAATACGGGACGTCCGTTTTCGCGTGGGACTGGTGTTCCAGTACCCGGAATACCAGCTCTTTGAGGAGACCGTTTATAAAGATATCGCCTTTGGCCCGGCCAATCAGGGACGGCGCGGCGCGGAACTGGACCGCTGTGTCCGGGACGCCGCCCGCCTTGTCGGACTGCGGGAGGACCAGTTGGACAAATCCCCGTTTGAACTCTCCGGCGGCCAGAAACGCCGCGCCGCGCTGGCCGGCGTACTGGCCATGGAGCCGGACGTGCTGATTTTAGACGAGCCTGCCGCCGGACTTGACCCCGTGGGCCGCGAAACCCTGATGGAGAATATCCGCGCCTATCACCGCGAACAGGGAAAAACGATTCTGCTGGTCAGTCACAGTATGGACGAAATCGCGCGGAACGCGGAGAGAATTTTAGTCATGAAATCGGCGCGGATTCTGATGGACGGGACCACGCCGGAAATCTTTTCGCGTCCGGAGGAACTGCTTTCGGCGGGACTGGATATCCCCCGCGCCGCCCGGATTGCGATGGCCTTACGTCAGCGCGGGGTTCCGGTTCCGTCCGGCGTGTACACCGTGGACGCGCTCGAACGGGAAATTCTGCGTCTGCGAAAGGAGACGGACCCATGCTGAAAGACATCACGCTTGGACAATATTTCCCCGGCGACACAGTCGCGCACCGTCTCGACCCGCGCACAAAAATTCTGCTGGTCACGCTCTATATTGTCGCCCTGTTCAGCGCGAACGGCTTCGTGACCTATGCCGTGATGTGCGCCTGTCTGATTGTGTCCGTACGGCTGGCGCGCGTGCCGCCGCGGGCCATGGTGCGCGGCTTGCGGCCGGTGCTGTTTATCATTGTCTTTACGGCGGTCCTCAACCTCTTCTTTACGCCCGGGGACCGGGAATTTTTCCGCTTTGGCTTCCTGACCGTCACGGATACGGGAATCCGGACCGCCGTGTTCATGGTCCTTAGAATCATGCTGTTGATTATGGGAACGTTCCTCATGACGTACACCACAAGCCCCATCAGCCTGACGGACGCCTTGGAAAATCTGCTCGGCGGCCTGAAACGCTTCCGCGTCCCGGTACACGAACTGTCCATGATGATGTCGATCGCGCTCCGGTTTATCCCGACTCTGATTGAAGAGACGGACAAAATCATGTCGGCCCAGAAAGCGCGCGGGGCCGATTTGGAGGGCGGCAACCTGATTCAGCGCGCAAAAGCTATGATACCGATACTGGTACCGCTGTTTGTCAGCGCGTTCCGGCGCGCCGATGAACTCGCAACGGCCATGGAGTGCCGCTGTTACCACGGCGGGGAGGGCCGGACGCGTCTGCATATTCTGCGCTACGCGCGGCGGGACTATAGGGCGCTGGCCATGGGCGGCGGAATCTGTCTGTTTGTGTTTGTGCTGGGGCGTTTCGGCTGGTGACGCGGAAAGGAGGCGTAAGCGTGCGGAATATCGCGCTGAAACTGATGTACAACGGGACCGCGTACCACGGCTGGCAGGTACAGAAAAACGCGGTCTCCGTCTGCGCCACGCTGGAAAAGGCGCTGGGCAAAATCACCGGCGAACGCGTACGCCTCACCGGGTGCGGGCGTACGGACGCCGGCGTGCACGCCGAACGCTACGTGGCAAATTTTCGTACGGAATCCCGGATTCCGGTTGACCGCCTCCCGTTCGCCGTGAACACGCATACGCCGGAAGATATCGCAATCCGGGGGGCGGTGGAGGCCGCGCCCGACTTCAACGCCATTACGTCCTGTCGGCGCAAGGAGTACACGTACCGGATTTACAATTCCCGGGTGCGGAATCCCTTTTTTGTCAACCGCGCCTGTTTTTATCCGAAACGTCTGGACGAAACGCTCATGAACCGCGCGGCGGAGATGTTCGAGGGGACCCACGACTTCCGCGCCGTGCGTTCCGTGGGCACCGAAACCCGGACCACGGTCCGGCACGTTTACTGGTGCAAAGTCACGCGGACGGGCGATTTACTCGAACTGCGCGTCTGTGCGGACGGGTTCCTGTACAATATGGTCCGCGCGATTACGGGCACGGTCCTGTACGCGGCGGAAGGGAAGCTGTCCCCGGAGGACATCCCCGGCATTTTAGAGCGCGGGGACCGCTCCGCCGCCGGTCCCACGGTCCCCCCCGGCGGACTGTACCTTACAAAACTTTGGTATGAGGATGAACGCCTGAATGAATGATTTCCACGAATCCGACAGGGACCCTTCCGTACCCGATACGGATGAGGAATTCCGCTGGGAAAACTTTTCCGATCACACGATGGATGATGTCCGGCTCCCCGCGGACGCGGCCAACCGGAACCGTCGCCCGTTTGAGCGTCCTTGGACCCTCCCCGAACGCGTTGCCGTACTGGTCCTGCTCTGGCTGGCCCTCGGCGCGGCGCTCTTGTCCACCCTCGGGCACGGGACCGGCCTTGACGCCGTCCGGCGTTACCTCCGCTACGGGAGCCGGGACACTGACAAGCTCTACAGTTACCCGGCGTCCACGCTCTCCCGCTTCGCCTCCTTGGGCGACACGCTCGTTGTCCTGACCGATGCCAGTTTGCGGCTTTTGGGCGCGAACGGGGAAGAAGTCTGGTCACAGCCCGTCCGTATGAGTACGCCCGCGCTTTCCGCCAACGGAAACCGGGTCGTAGCGTGGGACGTGGGCGGCTCGGAATTGTACGTGCTGGGCGAAAGCGGCCCGCTCCTGTCCCTGACTTCGGAAGACGACGGTCCGTTTCTCTCGGCGCGCCTGAACAAAAACGGCTGGCTTGCCGTGACGGCAGGGCGGCAGGGCTACAAGGGTACGGTCCGCGTCTACGATATGCGGATGAAACCCGTCTTTGAATTTCACTCCTCCCGCCGTTTTGTCGCGGACGCCTGTGTGCTCAACGATAACCGCCGCGTGGCCGCCGTCACGCTCGGACAGCAGGACAGCGTGTTTCTCAGCGACATTCTTTACTACCGCCTCGACCAGACGGAACCGGAGGCCGAATGCAACCTTCCCGACGCGCTGGCGGTCGAACTCACACAGCGCGGTTCCGGCCTGAACGCGGTTTGTGACACCTGTCTTGCCTGTCTGGCCCCGGACGGTACCATCGATGCCCGTTACGAGTTTCAAGACGCGTGGCTTCGTGAGTACGATTTGGCCGGGAACGGCTTTTCCGCGCTCTATCTGAGCCGGTATCAGTCCGGCAGCGTCGGACGCCTCGTCACCGTGGACGACAACGGGGAAGAACTCGGTTCCGTGGACGTGATGGAGGAAGTGGTCGACATTTCCGCCGCCGGACGCTATGTCGCGGCTCTTTACACGGACCGACTTGTAGTGTATAATCTGGCTTTGGGGGTGTACGCTTCCCTCAGCGGCACGGAGAACGTGCAAAGCGTGCTGATGCGTCCGGACGGCTCCGCGTTGCTTTTGGGCGGCTCTTCCGCGCAGTTGTTCCTTCCCTGAAACCGCCGATTTTCCACAGAAAAGAGGAATTTTCATGACAGATATCTCAGGCGATACCCTGACAACCGTCATTGACTGCGGCGCGGTTCTGCTGGTGCTTCTGTGCGCGTTGATCGGGGCCTACCGCGGCATGATTCGTATGCTGGCCGGATTGGCCGTGGTCATCCTGTCTCTGGTCGGCGCGACTTTTATCGCCGCGCAGTTTGCGGACCAAGTCACGGACATGGTCACGCCGGCGTTGGAATCCCGCGTTACGGACGCCGTGGAAAAGGCCATGGACGGTCAGGACTGGAACCGCCTCATCAGCGGCTACGCGGAAACACAGGCGGAAGAAAGTCTGGAAAGCGCGCTGGAGGAAACCAGTTTTAACGCGTTACGCTTCGACTTTCTCTCCGAACTCTTTGACCGCCTCAAAGCGGAACACACGCTCCCCGGTACCGTGACCGACTCCTTGCGGGAACGCTTCGAGGAAATGCGGAAAACGTTCAGCGGTACCATTTCACAGGCCCTTTCCGCGGTTTTGAAGGAAATCGTGCGGCCGATTGTCCACGGCCTGTTGTACGTCCTTTCCTTCATGATACTGTCCTTTGTGCTGAAAATCGTCTTTCGCTCTCTGGACGGCGTGAAGGCCATTCCCGGACTCCGCTCCGTCAATATGACCGGCGGGTTCGTGCTCGGTCTCATACAGGGCCTTGTACTGCTCATTGCCGCGGCGTTTCTGTTGCGGTTCGCCTTCGCGGGGATTGAGGGCGTGTCGGACAGCCGCGCCCTGAAATTCCTGTCCGTCTGGCTCCCGTCCCTGTCCTTCCCCTGAAACGGACGGAACATACAAAAATCATCATAAGCGGCGGAACGGAAACTTTTTCCCGCCGCGGGAGGATTACTATGCAGCCAACTCTTTGCAGCAGATGTAAGAAAAATGTCGCCGTGGTGTTCATTTCAAAGTTGGAGGGCGACAAAACTACCAGTGAAGGCCTGTGTCTAAGTTGCGCGCGGAAGGTCGGTCTGCCGCAGGTAGACGAGATGATGAAACGAATGGGAATTTCCGATGACGATTTGGAAGTTCTCAGCACGGATATGCTCGCCGCCATGCAGGACATGGAGGACATGAACGGCTCCGAAGAGGAGAACGACAACGAGGACGAAGAGGAGGAGGAAGAACAGGGCCATACCGCCACCTTCCCTTTTATGAACCGCCTTTTCTCCAACAGCGACCGCAACGCTTCCCCCACGCCTCCGCAGGAGAACCGCGAACATGAAAACCGGAAGAGCGCCAAGGCCCGGACGCCCGGACGCAAATTTCTTAACAATTACTGTATCTGCCTCACCGAACGGGCCAAGGAGGGGAAACTTGACCCCGTTATTGGCCGCGAGGAAGAAATTGAACGGGTGGTACAGATTCTCAACCGGCGGCAGAAAAACAACCCCTGTCTGATCGGGGAACCGGGCGTAGGCAAGACCGCCATCGCGGAAGGACTGGCACAAAGGATTGTCAAGGGAGACGTGCCGTTCAAACTCCGGGAAAAGGAAGTGCACCTTCTGGACCTTACCGCGCTGGTGGCCGGGACGCAGTTCCGCGGACAGTTTGAAAGCCGTATGAAGGGCCTGATTAACGAAATCCGCGCGCTGGGCAACATCATTCTCATGATTGACGAGGTCCACAATCTGGCCGGGGCCGGGGACGCCGAAGGCAGTATGAACGCCGCCAACATCTTGAAGCCCGCCCTGTCACGCGGGGAGATACAGGTCATCGGCGCCACCACGTTCAACGAATACCGCCGTTCCATTGAGAAGGACACCGCGCTGGAACGCCGTTTCCAGCCCGTGACCGTAAACGAACCCTCTATTGAGGACTCCGTGCAGATTCTCAAGGGACTGGCCCCCCGTTATGAGGCCTTCCACGGCGTCAAACTCTCCGAAGGGATTTTACGTCAGGCGGTTTTGCTCTCCGAACGCTATATTACCGACCGTTTCCTCCCCGATAAGGCCATTGACCTGATTGACGAGGCCTGTTCCGACCTGAACCTCAAGGACCGCAACATCTCCCGCCGTATGCAGATTCAACGGGAACTGGACGATTACGAAAAAGAACGGAATCTCATCGAGGAACGCCGCGCGCAGGGACAGGAACCGGACTATGAACGTCTGGCGTTTCTGAAAAGTCAGGAAATCAACCTTCATACGGAACTGGACCGGCTTCTGGAACTCGGAGACCCCGAACTGACCATGGAAAATCTCGCGCACGTCATTGAGCTTTGGACGAAAATTCCGGCGTCCAAAATCCGGGAACAGGAGTTCCAACGCCTCAGCCACTTGGAAGAACGCTTAAAAACACATCTTGTCGGACAGGACGAGGCCGTAGCCGCCGTGGCCGCCGCCGTGCGCCGGAACCGGGTGGGGATCAGTCCGAAACACAAGCCGGTGAGTTTTATCTTTGTCGGCCCGACCGGCGTTGGGAAAACGGAACTGGTCAAACAGCTTGCCAACGACCTGTTTAATACGCCCGACTCTCTGATCCGTCTGGATATGTCGGAGTTCATGGAAAAACACTCCGTTTCCCGGATTGTCGGCTCTCCCCCGGGCTACGTGGGCTATGACGAGGCCGGACAGCTTACCGAAAAGATTCGCCGCAAGCCTTACGCCGTGATTCTGTTCGATGAAATCGAAAAGGCCCACCCGGATGTGATGAACGTCCTTTTGCAGATTCTGGACGATGGGGAAATCACGGACGCCCACGGACGCAAAGTCAACTTTGAAAACACCATCATTGTCATGACCTCCAACGCCGGGAGCGCGACCAAAGAGGGCACGGTCGGATTCGACCGGACCGCCAACGAACAGGACCGTGACCGCGCCATGAAAGCGCTGGAACAGTTCCTCCGGCCGGAATTCATCAACCGCGTGGACGCCGTGATTACGTTCAACCGTCTGACGGAGGACAACTTCGGCAACATTGCCCGTATCATGCTCAACGAACTGCGCGATTCCCTGCGGGAGAAGGGCATTACGTTCACGTACGATGACGCCCTTGTGGCGTACCTTACAAAGAAGTCGTACTCCCGCACGTACGGGGCCAGAAACCTGCGCCGTACGATTCAGAAGGACCTTGAGGACGAACTGGCCTCCCGCATTATCGACAGTTACGACCACCCGATTTCACAGGTCAAGGCCACCGCCGCGGGAGAGGCTATCGAAATTTTCGCTATGTGACGATTGCGGGGGATTGCTATGTTGTTCCGGCGGGATATCGAACCGAGTTGTTCCTACTGCGAACACGGCTCACGCGTCAGTGAAACGGAAATCCGCTGCGCGCGCCGCGGACTTGTCAACGGAGACCGGCCCTGTAAAAGTTTCCGCTACGACCCCTTGAAACGCGTTCCGCCGCGCCCCGTGTCACCGCGCTTTGGAAAGTTCAAGGAATCCGACTTTTCCCTGTAACCGCTTCCAACGCAATCGCGACAGTGGAAGCGGTACAACTACAATGCGGAACAAACATATAGATTCCGCTTATGCCCGCACAGACGGCGGCGCGTCCGCGTCCGGCCACTTCGCCGCGAAAACGTGAAGTCGTCCCCCGTCCCCGGAACGGGGACGGGGGAGAAAGGCGCGTCACTTGTCCCGGTAGTGAGATCCGCATTGCACGATTTTCATCACACCGCCCTCTATCTTGTAGACAATGCGGTTGGCGTCATCGATACGCCGACTCCAATACCCGGACAAATCGCCGCTTAACGGTTCGGGCTTGCCAAGGCCGCCGTATCCGTTGCGGTCAATGTCTTTCAGAAGTTGCAATATCCGCCTGAGCGTTTTCTTGTCCTGCGTTGTCCAGTATTCAAAATCTTCCCATGCGGCGTCAGTCCATGCCTTCACCATCCGTATTCACCTCATGAATTACGCCGCCCGTGGCTTCCATTTGCGCAACGGAAGCTCTCAGCCTTGCCATATTTTCAGCGGAATAGAACGGGTCAGCGGATACTTCAAACGGAATGCGCCGCTCCCGCCCCAGTTTTTTAAGAAAAATGCAAATCGCCGCGCTCATGGAAAGCCCTAACTCCTTGCAGACCTGTTCGGCGAGAGCCTTCGTCTCCTTATCAACGCGAATGCTGATGTTCGCTTGTGCCATAAGCTCAACCCCTTTCATGGCGCTATTGTAGCGCAATATGCGTGATGATGTCAAGCAATACGCGGGGCGCGGCGAAAATCTTTCCGAATTGCGAGGCGTTCGTTATGGAAATCCAAACAGTACGGGCGTTATGGTTCAGCCCCACGGGCAACGCCGAACGAATCGCCGTCACGGCGGCGCGTACGCTCTCCGGACAGTTCGGCGTGCCGCTGGATACGCTTTCCCTGAACCGTCCGGAAGCGAGAAAACGGGAATACGCGTTCACGTCCACGGATTTTTTCGTGTTCGCGTGTCCGGTGTACGCCGGAAAACTGCCGAATAAGATTCTGCCCGATCTGAAAGCCTGTCTGCGCGGCCACGATACCCCGGCGGCGGCGCTGGTCACGTTCGGCAACCGCGCCTTTGACAACGCCCTTGCCGAACTGGTGTCCGTGCTGACGGAAAACGGCTTCCGTGTCGTTGGCGCGGGGGCCGTGGTCGGGGAACACGCCTTTACGGACAAGTTAGGCGGCGGGCGTCCGGGCGTCACGGACCTGTGGGAAGTGCGGACGTTTGCCGAAAAAACCGCCGCGCGTTTTCGGGACGCGTCCGCGGTACGGGCGCCCGGGGACGCCGCCGCGCCGTACTACGTGCCCAAGGATACGGACGGACGGCCCGTAAACTTCCTGAAAGCGAAGCCGGAAGTCAATTTGTCACGCTGTAACGGTTGCGGGGCCTGCGCGCGGCTGTGCCCGATGGGCGCGATTGACCCCGCGGACGTGGCCCGCGTGCCGGGGACCTGTATCAAGTGTCAGGCCTGCGTGACGCGCTGTACGCGGCGGGCGCGCGCGTTCCGGGACCCCGCGTTTCTCTCTCATGTCGCCATGTTGGAACGGGACTTCTCCGAACCCAAAGAAAACGCGTTCTTTTACGGCTTTTGACCGCGTTCCATAAAAATCAAAACCACGGACAGAAGTTCTGTTCCGTGGTTTTTGTCAGTTCAGCAAGTCCATCAGCTCTTCGTTCGAGAGGCTGAAGAGGGACTCGCGTTCGCCGGAAAGAATCGCGTCCGCAAGGTCCTTCTTTGCCTCCTGCATGGACAGTATTTTTTCCTCAATGCTCCCTTTGACAATCATACGGTAGACCGTCACCTGATTTTCCTGACCGATTCTGTGGGCGCGGTCGGTGGCCTGATTCTGCGCGGCCAGATTCCACCACGGGTCATAGTGGATGACCACGTCCGCGCCGGTCAGATTCAGTCCGGTTCCGCCCGCTTTCAGGGAAATCAGAAACACGGGGGTGTCGTCCTCGTTGAACGCCCGGACCAGCCGGAGGCGTTGTTCTTTCGGCGTGGAGCCTATGATTTTATAGCACGGGATTTTCTCCCTCCGCAAGTCCTCTTCCAGCAAGGCCAGCATAGAGGCGAACTGGGAGAAAATCAACATCTTGTGTCCGCCGCCCATAGCGCTTTGAATCAGGTCCATACAGGCGGTACGTTTCGCGCTTCCGCCGTGGTAGTCCTCGAAAATCAGGGCGGGGTCACAGCAGATTTGACGGATACGCATGAGTTCCGCGAAAATACGAATGCGGTCCTCTCCGGAGCGTCCGCCGCCCAACATACGTTTCATCCGTACGACCTGCCCATCGTAGAGTTTGCGCTGTTCGTCCTCGAAACGGGTGTAACGGACTTCCTCCAATTTTGGCGGCAAATCCTTCAGGACATCGGATTTCAGACGGCGCAAAATAAAGGGCGCGGTCATGTGTTTGAGGCGTTCGGCGGGGGCGGCTTCGTGGTTCTTGGTGATGGGCACTTCAAAGCGTCTGAGGAACTCGGGGTAGGAGTAGAGGAACCCGGGCATGAGGAAGTCAAAGATACTCCACAATTCCGCGAGACGGTTTTCAATGGGCGTACCGGTCAGGGCCAGACGGGTCCGGGCGCGGATGATTTTCACGGCCTTTGTCATTCCGGCCTTCTGGTTCTTGATATACTGCGCCTCGTCCAGAATCATGACGGAGAAATGGAGGCGCTCATAGGCGGCGATATCCTGCCTGAGAAGGTCGTAACTTGTGATATAGACATGGACATCGGAAAGTTCCTGCTGCGCCTCGCGGAGACAGTCTTTCCGCGCGGCGGCCGCGCCCGCAACCGGGAGCACGGACAGCCCCGGCGCGAAACGGTGAAACTCTTCCTGCCAGTTGTAGACCAGAGACGCCGGACAGACAATCAACGCCGGTCCGGTTTCGCCCGACTCTTGGAGCGCCTGTAAGAACGTAATCGCCTGTAACGTCTTTCCAAGGCCCATTTCATCGGCCAGAATCCCGCCGAACCCGGCGGCGGCGAGCGTACGGAGCCACTTGTAGCCGTAGACCTGATAAGGGCGGAGAATTTCCGCCTGCGCGGCGGGGACCTCGTAGTCGGCGTCCCGGATGGTACGGAAGGCGCGTATCAGGGCGCGGTAGGTCCGGTCACGGTTCGCGGCCAGTTCGTGGTGCTCTTCCAGCATGGTGTCAAGGTAGAGGGCGCGAAAGAGGGGGAGTTCCATGTGCCCCCGGATGATTTCCTCGGCGGAGAGGTTCAAATCGCGCGTCATGGCGTCAAGGGAAGCAAGCTGGTCATCGCCGGAGAGGGTAAGGAAATCGCCGTTTTTGAGGCGGTGGAAGGTCTTTTTCCGGCGGTAGCTTTCCAGAACGTCCAACAGTTCGCCGGAGGAGATGTCTTTGGACAGAATGGAGATATCCAGAAGCCCGCTCTCTACCGAGACGCCCATATGAATCGGGGGCACGGATCGAATGACGCAGTTCCGGAAACTGTTGCTCCCCTGCACTTCGCCGTAACGGGAGAGCGCCGGGACGCCTTCCGTCAGAATACGGTACAGTTCCTCTTCCGCGGCGTCATTGCGGTAAGTGGACGTGTCCGGGTCAAAGCGCGGGAAATAGTGGCGGATTACCTTTTCTACGCGCGCTTCCTGCACGCCATCGAAATAAGGCCCGGAGGCGGAGGCGGCGCGCGGCAGTCGACACGCTTCCGCGTCCCCATAGGAAACGAACGCTTCCAGAAAACAGTCCGTTTCCAAATCAATCCGGAACAGAAAGACGGGTTCGGGCGGAAGAACGGCTTCGGCTTCTTGCGCGCAGTGGTCGACAAAGTCCACGTAGGGCGATTCGAGCAGACGGGGGGCGATACGGTAATAGAATTCCGCAAGGCGGTTCTTTCCCACAAGGAAGCGAATCTGCCCGGAGGCGTTGGACGCGGCGCGGAACGGTTGAAGGGCCTGCGTTTCTTCGCGGTCAAGCCTGCTCAGGCCGTTTTCATTGAGGACGTAGAGGCCGGAACCGCCTTCTAAAATGACGGGCATACTGCCCGAAACCTCAATGCCGAGAAAGCTCCCCTTGCTGTCCGCGATACGCCGGGAGACAAGATAAATTTTCAGGTCCGCATGGCCGACCGGAATCATGCCGGACTGCTTCCGCGTACGGTCGAGAAATTCACAGGACGTCCCTTCCGCCGCCTCATAGAAGCGGTCAAGCGTAATCCCCTTGAGCGGCTCCTGATGGAGCGCGGACAGGGAGCCGGACAGATTCCAGTAACCGTAACTGAGCGACTGTATGCGGTCGTTGAGCAAATCGGCCTCACTGATTTTCTGCCGGATAAAGTCCAGCCAGCGGAGACTTTCTTCCGTAAAGGTCATGGAGGAGAAATCCACGCGGACGGTCTTGCTCAGGGAAAGTTTCGTTTCCTGCCGTACGGCGTCCGAGAAGTCCCGAAGGTTTTTCAGGATGATGAACCTTCCGTTCAGGCCGACTTTAAAGGAAAGTTTCGCTTCCCCGGCGTCCAGTACGATACGGGGCAGAAGCGTCAGCACGGAGGCCTTGTCCGTGTCGGCCGCGCCGCGTTCGGACGTTTCCGGAACGGATTGGAGGGCGTCCATTTCCTGAAAGAAGCGTTCGGCGGTACAGTCTGTGGCATCGCCGGGGTTTTCGCGTTCGATATACTCCCCCACGCGCGAGAGCAAAGCAAGCTCATGCTCGCACAGGGAGGGGTCGTCCGCGAAACGCTGACGGCAGTCGCAAACGTGGCTGATCAGCGAGTCGGCGGAGAGCGCGACCGCAACGGACTGGTTGTCCAGCATATCCGACACGCGCGCGCTCACGGTCAGCGCCTGTTGTCCGGCGGGGGTATAGATCAGCTCCGGGGCGCTCATTTCCACAGTCCCTTCCCGTAAAAGGGCTTTGGCGCGGTTCAGGGCGTACAGGCTGGCCGTACATCCTTCCACGGCCCGGCGTACCTGAAAATAGGACGCCGGCGCGGAAGCGGCCGGACGCGGGAAAAACGGGGCAATTTCTACCCGAATATTCCCTTCCGTGGTCCATTGCTGCGTTCTGCGGAGACGTTCCTGCTCAATCCGCGCTTCCTGCGCTTCCTTCCGGCGGCGGGTAAGCGTTTCTTCGGTTGTCTCACGGAAACGCCACGGGCCGCGTTTCCGCTCCCAGAGCATGAGAAGCGCGGCTTCGTGGACACAGAGCGTCACGCGTTCGCCGTTTCCCTCGTATTTGTAACGGTCCGCCAGACAACTGCATGAAAAATGTTTCGGGTTCCATTCATCGGAACAGGACGCCGGAGCGTTGCGTATGAGCGCGCGTCCCATGCTCCGGCCCTGCCCAATGATGGCGTGGGCCTCCCGTTCCGTACAGGCGAAGTCCTCATACTGGTGCATGGTCAGGAACTGCGCGGCCCTTTTGAGAATCTGTTCGTTAAAGAAGCCCCTCCACTCCTTCACGCACTCTACGGAGGCGTCCGGATTCGTATTGCCGGGATTGAAACGTTGTTTCATGAATGGTTCTTCCTGAGATGAGATTTCCGGGGGCGCCGATTCGGTCCGACAACCTCACAGCGTGACAAGTTCGTACTCACGGGAGCCAAAGCCCAGTTCGGCGGCGGCTTCCACGGTGTGGATACCGTGCCGGGATTCCACGCGCTCAAGGAAATGCGCCTGACCGGGGTCGTCTTTGGCGGCGTAAATCAGGTCAAGACAGGCCTGATCAATGGCAACGGGGTCAAGGGAAGAAAGAATGCCGATATCCTTCATGCACGGGTCCTCGGCGACCGCGCAGCAGTCACAGTCCACGGACAGATTTTTCATGACGTTGATAAAGGCGATTTTTCCCTTGAAATGTTCGACCACCGTGGAGGCGGCGTCCGCCATGGCTTCGCAGAAACGGTCCTGCTCGGCGTGGACGTTCCACGCCTCGACATTGTCCGCACTGCGCCCGCCGGAGTGGATGAGGGCCTTTCCGGCGCGGGACGCACAGCCAATGGACAACTGTTTCAACGCTCCGCCGTAGCCGCCCATGGGGTGCCCCTTGAAATGGGCCAGTACGAGCATGGAGTCATAGTTCACGATGTTCTTGCCCACGGTATTGCTCTTGAGTACCTTTCCGTTTTTGACGGGCCAGACAAGGTCGGGGCCTTCCGCGTCCATCAGGTCCACGTGAAAGAGGCGCGTCCAGCCGTGGTACTCAATGAGTTTCCGGTGCTCGTCCGTGTAGTCCCGGACGCCGCCGGCGGCCTTGCCGTAGGCCGTGTTGCACTCGACAATCGTGCCGTTCACGGCATCGACCATGGGCTTCCAGAACTCCGGGCGGAGGAAGTTCTGATTGCCCTTCTCGCCGGAGTGGATTTTAGCGGCGACTTTCCCGGGGAGTTCCACGCCTAAGACGCGGTACATCTCCACGACTTTTTCCGGCGTCAGTTCTTTGGTGAAGTAGACTTTGGATTTCATTTTTCCTGCCTCCTGAATTCGTCCGACAACAGCGAGGTGCAAGGTTACAAATTTATCTTCATTATAGCAGTTTTTTCCCTTTGAAGCAAGTCTTTTTCAAAAAAATCGAATCGGAAGATGATAAAGATTTGACGTTTTTTCGGAAAACGCGGCAATTTGCGCCAGAAATGTCTTTTTGCACGCCGGACTTTCAGCGCAAAATAATGGCGTCCCGCTCCGGCCCGACTGACACGTAGGAAATCGGACATTCAAGGCGTTCTTCCAGATACTCGACATAAGCCCGGGCGGCGGGGGGCAGGTCCTCCCATGTCCGTACGCCGGAGATGTCACAACGCCAGCCGTCCAGATATTCGGTCACGGGTTCCGCCTCCGGGAGAAGCGCCGGAAACGGAAATTCGTCCGTCTCCGTTCCGCGGAGCCGGTAGCGTACGCAGACCGGTATCCGGTCAAGATAGCTCAGCACGTCCAGCTTCGTCAGGGCAATGGCCGTGGCGCCCTGTACCTGAATTCCGTACCGGGTGGCGACAAGGTCCATGGGACCGACCCGGCGGGGGCGTCCGGTTTTCGCGCCGTACTCCGCGCCCTCCTTGCGGAGCCGTTCCGCCTCCTCCCCGAACCATTCACAGGTAAACGGTCCCTCTCCCACGCAGGTGGAGTAAGCCTTCACAACGCCAAGGACCGCGTCAATCTTCATGGACGGCAGTCCCGCGCCAACGGGGGCGTATGCCGCCACCGGATTGGAGGATGTCGTATAGGGATAAATGCCGTAGTCAAGGTCGCGCAGGGAGCCGAGCTGGGCTTCAAAGAGGATACGCCGTTTCCGCGCCACGGCGTCCCGGAAGAACTTCCCGGCGTTGCAGAGATAGGGACGGATGTTTTCCCCCCAGCGGGAGACCCAGTCCGTCAACTGTTCCATGGTGTAGCCCTCCGCGCCGTAGACGCGGCGCAGAATCAGGTTCTTCCACTCCAAGATGTCCGCCAAATGCGCCTTTAATTTCTCCGGGTAGCGCAGTTCGCCCGCCATGACGGTCTTTTTCTGGAACTTGTCCGAGTAAAACGGCGCGATTCCCTGTCTGGTCGAGCCGTATTTCTTGTCGGCCAGACGCGCTTCTTCCAGACCGTCCAGTTCCCGGTGCCACGGCAGGAGCAGGGACGCCCGGTCACTGACTTTCAGATTTTCCGGCGTAATGGGGACGCCTCTTCCGGAAAGGTCCTCGATTTCTTTCCACAGGCTTTCACAGTCCAACGCCACGCCGTTTCCCAGCACGTTGACCACGCCCTCCCGGAAAACGCCGGACGGCAGTAAGTGGAGCGCAAACTTTCCTTTTTCATTGATGACCGTATGTCCCGCGTTGCCGCCGCCCTGATAACGGACCACTATGTCGTACTGTTCCGTGAGCAGGTCCACCATTCGGCCCTTGCCCTCATCGCCCCAGTTAATGCCTACTATCGCGCAATTTGACATATTCGGAACCTCCTGACCTGTGTTCGCGGATTTCGCCGCGCCGTACCTATTATGTGGGATCAGGGCATAATTGTCAACAGATTTTCGCCGGGACAAAAAAGAATGGACAACGGACGGAAACTGTTGTAAACTGTCCGTAACGTGACAGACAGGAGGCGGAACGGCGGTGCGCACAGAGGAAACTTACAACCCGCAGGACTTCGCAAGCGTCATGGAGTATCTGTACCGGACATTCGGCGCGGACGTGTTCCGGAACGCGCCCCGTATGTACGCGATTTTCTGTGACCTCGCGCCGAAACTCAAGCCGTACGGGAACATTATTCGCCAGCTCGCGGAGCGCGGCATTCTGACGGCGTTGGAGCGGGACGGCGCGGAACGGAGCCGGGCCATGATGAGGGCGCGGGACTGTCTGGAAAACGAACTGCTGTTAGGCGCGGACAGGGTGGCGTACTTTCTGGGGGTGCTGGCGGACCTGTACGGCGCGGAGCCGCTCCGGCAGACGTTCCCCGGCCCGGTTACGGCACAACCGACAACTCCCGGGCCGGTCCAACGGACAGTTCCGGGACCGGTTACGGTCCAACGGACCGTTCCGGATCCGCGCGTACCGCCCATGTCGGGCCGGTCGGGGCGGCTGACTTGGGAGCTTGACGCCGCCGGACTGCTCACCATTTCCGGACACGGCGACATGGAGGATTTCAGTCAGCGGGCCTATCACCAATCCGCTGCCCCGTGGTGTGTCCGCCAATCCGCGCTGACGGCGCTTGTCATCAAAGACGGCGTCAGGGGAATCGGGGAGAGAGCGTTTTTCTACTGCGCGAACCTGAAACGCGTGACCCTTCCGGGCAGTCTCCGGAAAATCGGGTATATGTCTTTCCGCGGCTGTTCGGGACTGCAACGCATCGCGATTCCGGACGGCGTCAAAGAGATCGGGGTGTCGGCCTTTGAAGGCTGTGCCGGACTGCGGGACGTTCAAATCCCGCGGGGCGTGGGCGTGATTGCGGGGCACGCGTTCGCGGAGTGCCGCGGCCTGACCCGCGTCACGATTCCGGACAGCGTGCGGAACATTGCTTACGGGGCCTTCCGGGGCTGTGCGAACCTGTCACGGGCCTACGTCCCGGCGGGGGCCATCGTGGACCCGGACGCGTTCGACTTCAGCGCCGCGGTCATACGCGGCCGGGGATAACCAGCCGTAAATGACAGCACAGGTCGTCCAAATCGCGGTCGGTGGCGGCCGGGACGCGCAGACGTCCGCCGCAGTCGGCGCAAATCAGGTCCACGGCGGAACGCCGGATTTGCATTTTCCAGTCCCGGCTCCCACAGCGGCATGTAATCCCGTCCGGACGCGCCGCGATTTCCTTCAGCTCCGACAGCACTTCATACATGATGACATTGTCCAGAAACGCGGTTTCCCTGCCGTCCTGACGTTCCTTTTCCGCTAAAATGGAAAGCTCTTTCATCTGCCGTTCCACGGTCCCCGCCGGGCCGATGAAACAACTGAACTGTCCGGTTTTCGTACAGGCCAGCGCAACCGCGCCCCGCAGGATTTGCTCCGGCGTACAAACCGCCGTATGGGTCCCGCCGCAGAGTCCGCACGGGACCGAAATCCGGTAGCGGCTGCCGTCGTAACGGGTCCGCAGGACCGCGCCGCCGCACTCGCAGGCAATCGCCGCGTCCGATGTGGCGAGGGTGAACGGGTCCCGGACGCCCGTGACCGCTTTTCCGCATTCGGGGCACAGGTAGCCAAAAGCGCGTGATTCCTCATTCATACGCGTTCTCCTTCCGTATTAAAGTTCACGGGTTGGAGGATATCACAAAACGGCGCGTTTGTACAGAGGCGGATTCTGGAACCGGAACGGAACAAATTTCGCTCCGCCCCTTGACAAATCCTGTCAGTTCCGGTTACGATACCATGGAAAGTCTATGAACGGACGCGCCGCGTCCAAGGAGGCTTATTATGACGCTCGACAAAATCTATCAGGCCGCGTACACGCTCAAGGGCGTGGCGCGGAAAACCGATCTGCTGTACGCGCGGAATCTCCGGCACGACGCGAAAATTTACCTGAAAACGGAGAACCTGCAAGTCACGGGCAGTTTCAAGCTCCGGGGCGCCTACAACAAAATCGCGTCCCTGACGGCGGAACAGCGCGCGGCGGGCATTCTCGCCTGTTCGGCCGGAAATCACGCGCAAGGCGTGGCGCTGTCGGCCACGAAAATGGGCGCTCACAGCATTGTATGTATGCCGGACGGCGCGCCGATCAGCAAAGTGGAGGCGACAAAGCGTCTGGGCGCGGAAGTGCGTCTGGTGCCCGGCGCGTACGACGACGCCTACGAGTACGCGTGCCGTCTGCAACAGGAGACCGGCGCGACCTTCATTCACCCCTTCAACGATGAACTCGTCATGGCCGGACAGGGTACCATTGGCCTTGAGATTCTGGACCAGTTGCCGGACGTGGAAGCGGTCATTGTCCCCGTTGGCGGCGGCGGACTGCTCGCCGGCGTGGCCTACGCGATCAAGAATCTGAACCCGAACGTCAAAGTGTACGGCGTACAGGCGGAGAACGCCCCCAGCATGGTACGCAGTTTCCGGGAGGACGGCATTATTACGCTTGAGAGCGTGTCCACGTTCGCGGACGGTATCGCCGTCAAGACCCCCGGCGATTTGACGTACGCAATGGCCAAGGAATACGTTGATGAAATGGTGTCCGTGTCAGAGGACGAAATCGCGGCGGCCATTCTCGCCCTGATCGAGCAACAGAAACTGATCGCCGAAGGCGCGGGGGCGGTCAGCGTGGCGGCGGCCATGTTCGGAAAGGTCCCGATTGCCGGGAAAAAGGCCGTGTGTCTGGTCTCCGGCGGCAATATTGACGTAAACATCCTCTCCCGCGTCATCACGCGCGGACTGGTCATGGGCGGACGGAACAGCGTCCTGCAAATCGCCTTGGAGGACAAGCCCGGACAACTGGTCGGCGTCAGTCAAATTATCTCCGATTGCGGGGCAAACGTGGTGTCGGTTCATCACGAACGTTCCGATGCGAACATGGCCATCTCCAGTTGCTTCCTCAAGATCGGCATGGAGACCCGCGACTTTGACCAGATCCGCGCCATCAAGGAGGCCTTGACAAAGGCCGGATTCCATATCATGACGGACCGTATACAGGAAATGCAATGACAGGAGGCACATTATGAACAGTATTTACACCCCGGACGCCCCGGAAGCCGTGGGGCCGTACTCTCAGGCGATGGTCTCGGGCGGTATGCTCTACACGTCCGGACAAATCCCGCTGGACCCCGCAACGGGGGCTATGGTAGAGGGCGGCATTGAGCAACAGGCCGCGCGCGTTATGGAAAATCTCGGCGCGGTGCTCCGCGCGGGCGGCTCCGACTTCCGGCACGCCGTCAAAGTCAACTGCTACCTCAGCGACATGGCCCTTTTCGCCGACTTTAACGCCGTGTACGCCCGCTACTTTACCACCAAACCGGCCCGAAGCTGTGTTGCGGTCAGGGAACTGCCGAAGGGGGCCTTGGTAGAGGTGGAAGTGATCGCGGAGACGGTAACCGGACAAGTTCTGAAACTCTGAACGGCGGAGCACGGACCATGACGGAAAAAGAAAAAATGCTCAGCGGGGCCTTATACGACCCCGCGGACCCGGAACTGTCCGCTTTGCGGGAAACGGCGTCCAGACTGGCCGGAGCGTACAACAACACGCCGGAAGGCGAAACCGACCGGCGTCAGGCGCTTTTGGACGAGTGGAACATCAAGCGCGGTCCGAACGTCTATATTCGCGGACCGGTACAGTTCGATTACGGCTGTTTTACGTCCATTGGAGAAAATACGTTTATCAACTTCAACTTTACCTGCCTGGACTGCTGTCCGGTGGAGATCGGGGAGGACGTGCTCATAGGGCCGAACGTCTCGATTCTGACGCCGGTCCATCCGCTGCGCTGGCAGGAGCGGAACGTCTTTCGCAAGCCGGACGGCGCTTTGTCCAATCGGGAGTACGCGAAGCCCGTCACGATTGGGCGTAACTGCTGGATTTCGGGCAATGTGACGATTTGCGGAGGCGTCACGATCGGCGCGGGGAGCGTCATCGGCGCGGGCAGCGTGGTGACGCGTGACATCCCGCCGGACGTACTGGCCGCCGGGGTCCCGTGCCGGGTCATCCGGCCCATCACGGACAACGACCGCATGACCGATTAACGGACAATGACCGTATGGCCAATGAACGGACCTGTCACAGACAATGACCAATGAACGGAAAGGGGGCGGTTTTATGCGCCGTTACTGCCGACTGCTTGTTATTTTGAGCGTGCTTATGTTTCTTTTCACGGCCTGCGGCGGCGCGGGCGAAGAAATAGCGGACGACTTTCCCATAGACCCGGAGACGATATCCGAATCCGTGGACCCGGAAACGCAACCCGGACCGGTAGACCCGGGAACGGCGTCCGGACCCGTGGACCCGGAGACGCAACCCGGACCCGTGGACCCGGAGACGCAACCCGGACCCGTAGACCCGGAGACGCAACCCGGACCCGTGGACCCGGAAACGACACCCGGACCCGTGGACCCGGAGGAAGAACCGGAATACGCGGAGTTGTCCGGGGAGCAACTGCCGGAGGTGAACATTGTGGGGGACGGTATCCGCGTGGACGCGCTCGATGCCATCTATCTGCCGGAACAGGGACGCTATGTGCCGTTTCTCGTCCTGAGCGCGGACTATGCCGGGAACGCGCTTCTGTTGCGCCGGGACGTCCTGCCGGAGTTCCGCCCGTTGAACGATTACAGCGCGGCCTATCCGGACAGCGCGCTTGACCGCTTTTTGAATACGGAGTACCTGCAACGGCTCGACTTGGCGCGCCCGTTCATACAACCCGTGGAAATCACGGTCACGGACGAAAACGCCCTTGGCGTTTCCGGCGACACGGTCCGGACCGTCACCCGGGAAATTTTCCTGCTCTCGTGTGCGGAAACAGGCTTCACGGAATTGTACAACGCCGGGAAAGAGGGTACCGCGCTGTCCTATTTTGACGCGCCCGAACATCGGATTGCGTACCGTGAAAACGGTCCGGCGGTAAGTTGGTGGCTGCGTACCCCCGACACGTACTATCTTTCGGCGGCGTACGGGATCGGCCCGGACGGTACCCTTGGAAGCGGGAACGCCTACAATGAAAACGGCGTCCGTCCGGCGTTCTGCGTCCCGCCTGACGCGCAAGCCTTCCCCACAACGGATATCGTCCGCGGCCAGACCCTCTACTTTCTCTCCGCCGTAGCGGACGAAAATCTTTGAAACGTCAGGAGGCCATGCAATGAAAAAAACAAAAACCAGACGTTCCCTTTGGATATTAGCGGTCTTTCTTCTGTTACTATTCTGTCTGTGCCTGTGGCTTTACCGCCGAAGTCCGGCGAAACCAAGCGGCCCTGAGCCGGCGCGCGCGGAAGCGGTGCTTGCGTTTCTGCCGTCCGTGTCCGCCGGCGATGCTACCGTCCGCGTGATGAACGCCGCCGCGCAACGGCTCTTTGACGAGTTTCAGGCGGAAGAAAGTAAGGTCAGCGTACTTTACTGGCGGGCGGGCATCCCGCCGGAGGGGCCTTCCTGCGCGGTGGAGGCGGTCGCCACGGCGGACGCCTTGCGCCAGACATTGGACCGCGCCCAGCGCGGCGGTACCCTCTCCACGGCGTTCCAGTTCGCCCGGACCCTGTCCGAGACGGACGGCGGTTTGTACCGGCGTGTCGTGCTCCTGACGGACCGCGCCCCAGCGGACGGCGAACAGTCCGAGGAAGGCCCCTATGACAGACAGGATACCGTGCTGTACGGTTACGCCAACGCCGCTTCTCAATCGGCCGCGGAACTCTCCGCGCGGGACGCGCTCTCCGTGGTGGCCTTTTTACAGGAACTTTCCGGACAGGAATTCGACTTTACACGCCGCTTCCTGAACGATATCCAGACCACCGGCTACTATGAAGTCCTCAACTCCGGCGGATTGGACACCCTCAGCGAAAAAATCGCGGCCGAACTGCTGAAAGAGCGCGGCGTACAGAAACTGACCTTCCGCTATGAGAACGGCCCCGACTGTTCCGCCATCTGCTACTATTCCGACAACTATTTTGCCGCCTCTCCGTACGAGTACAACCAGAGTCTGGCGACCATGAGCGTTTGTTTTTCCATGTCGGCCTTTGGGAGCGGAGACCAGACCCGTTACGCCAACAAGAGTGTCAACGCGCGGAACCTGTTAAAGAGTATCGGCGTGGCGGAGGACGCCATCGACACCAACCAGTGGTTTAGGCTCCGTCCCGAGACGGATTCCATCGGGGTGGTCTCCGGAAACAAACCGATTACGGTCAATGGGGAGACTTACACGCTCATTCCCGTGGCCGTGCGCGGGGGCGGCTACGGGCGCGAATGGGCCAGCAATTTCACCATCGGCGAAACCGGACAGCATGACGGTTTCGATACCGCTAAAAACCATATCCTTGACTATCTGACTTCCTACATCCGGAAACAGAACATCACCGGGCCGGTCAAGTTCTGGGTGACAGGCTTCAGCCGTGCCGCCGCGGTCGCGAATCTGCTCGCCGGCGCGCTCGACCAAGGTTACGACTTCGGCGCCGAAATCACGTACGGACCCGAGGATGTGTACGCCTACTGCTTCGAGCCTCCCGCCGGGGCCTTGAGCGAACAGACGCGCAATCAGGCCGTGTACTACAACATTTTCAACATTATCAACCAAAGCGACCCGGTGCCGTTTGTCGCGCCGTCCGGAATGGGCTTCGGACGCTACGGAATGGACCGTTATCTTCCTTCCGCGCAGTCCTCTTCCAACTACCTGACCGAGCGCGCCGCCATGCTCCGGATTTACCGCGCCATGGGCGATGCCGATTCCTACAGCGTGGACAACTTCCGTATGCAGAAACTGGGCTTCGGCAATCTGCTTTCCGGTGAAAAATCCGTGCTGGAAGAGGATACCAAGAACAATTACTCACAGGGCGTGTATCTCTCGAACTACGTTGCCATGCTGACGAAAGAGTTCATCAAGGACCGGCGGAACTACGTGGAACAGTATCAAGATGGGATACGGGAAGTCTGTTCCGTCATGTTTGGGATTTCGGACGAGGACCAGAAGGTGATTTTCCAATCCCTTCAGCGTCAGTTTACCGAACACTGGCCGGAAGTCGTGAGCGCCTACTTCAATCCGCTGACCCCGAACGATGAGGCCTTTTCCATAGTCTCCGACTGGATCGTGACGGCGGTCGATGAGGCGGGCGTGACCGACTATGACGAGCCTGTGTTACGCGGCGCGGGGGCGGCACTGTCGGAACTGCTGGTGAACGTACTGGTACGCCACCCCAATGACGCCGCAACGCTGATGGTCAATCTGCCCGGGATCGTGGAATCTCACGCGGTACGGCTCTGTTTCGCGTGGATGATGTCCATGGACGAAAACTACAGGCGCGGCGCGGAACTCTCCTTCAATCAGGGGAATTACCGGATTGTCCGCGTAAACTGTGACGTGGACGTGTCGGTCCGGGACGAAAACGGGGAGATTGTCGCGCAGATCGTCAACGAGTCCCCGCAGGACATCCGCGGGAGCAGTATTATTTCCGCGATCAACGAGAACGGGGAAAAAATCGTGATTCTGCCCGCGGACACCGCCTATCAGGTATCCGTCACCCGGCGGGAGGCCGACCCGGACAGCGCCAACCTTCTGGACGCTTCCGAAACGCCGGACCTTGTGAACATCAGCATTGACGAGTTCTCCGCGCAGGCAACGGACGTCACGCGCAACGTGGACTATCTCAACGTCCGTTTGGAGGAGGGCGAAACGCTGGAAAGCGTCCTTCCCGCCGTGCCGGAAGCGGACGCCGCCGCCTACACGCTCAGCGGCCCGGACGGCGATGTGATTAAGACGGCGTCCGACCTGTCCGGGGAGGCGGCGTCCGATACGCTCTACACGGTCACGGCCGCCCCGGACAATGACACGGCCGGCGCGGTATTCGGCGGCGGCACGGCGCGCTACGGCGACTTCGTGCAATTAGAGGCCGTGCCGCGGGACGGTTACGCCTTCTCCGGCTGGTACGCCGGCCCGGATACGCTCCTTTCCGCGGAGGCCGTTTACCGCTTCTGCGTCACGCGGGACGTCGCTTTGACGGCGCGTTTCGCGGAAGAGAAACCCGTAACGGACTTCCCGGACGTCCCCCCGCGGAGTTACTGCTATGACGCGGTACGCTGGGCGGTCGAAACCGGCGTTGCAAGCGGCACCAGCGACACGACTTTCAGCCCCAAAGAACCTTGTACGGCGGCGCAGGCGGTTACGTTCCTGTGGCGCGCGGCGGGGTCTCCGGAACCGGCGTCCGGGCGGAGTCCCTTTACCGACCTTGATTCCAACGCGTACTACTACAAGGCCGTCCTGTGGGCGGCGGAACGTGACATTACCATGGGCGCCACGGAAAGCGCATTCTCCCCCGACAAGACGGTTTCCCGCAGTCAGTTTATCACCCTTCTGTACCGCGCCTTCGCCACGGAACAGATGGAGGGCTTCCCGTTCACGGATGTTCCGGCGGACGCGTACTACCGGGACGCCGTGGCGTGGGCGTACGGCAAGGGCGTCACGCGCGGCATGACCAGTACGACCTTTGAACCCCTCAGAAGCTGTAACCGGGGACAGATTGTGACCTTCCTGTACCGTTACTTTCACCGTTGAACCGCGCTCCCCCGCGTTGCGGGGGAGTTTTTCGCGTCCGGCACGCGCGGGACGTTTCCGGAATAGACTGTACGGAACGAACAGAGGAGGGAACGTTATGGAAAAGGGAGTATGGCAGAGGGTGGCGCCGACCCTCAACCCGTGGCCGGGCGCGGACGCCGTGGGAAAGGCGTTGCGGG
Source organism: Oscillibacter sp. (assembly GCA_017446225.1). Classification (GTDB taxonomy): domain Bacteria; phylum Bacillota; class Clostridia; order Oscillospirales; family Oscillospiraceae; genus Oscillibacter. The sequence goes on along the minus strand of JAFSRH010000036.1, from coordinate 35,522 downwards.
ACGGCGCGAAAGCGGACGGCGTAACGCTGGCCTCGGACGCGGTACGGACGCCGCACGCGGTAAGTGCCCCGGAAACGGTAAGTCTTGGGCCTGTGGAGCCGGACGCGGTAAGTCTGCCGGGGGCGGAGCCGGACCCGTGCTGTATGGGCACGGAGGCCGAAACGGATTTGGCGGTAGTCGCGGGCTTTGTGGAAGATGAGCAGTCGGAACGCCGGCAGTTACAGGTTCTGGCCCGACAGGCCCCGGTATGGGCGCGTCAAACCGTACTGAGCCTCTCGGCGCGCGCCGCCGGACGCGCCAGACGCCTGATTGCCGCGTATTACCTGATTACGGGGGAAACGTATCTCCCGGCCGTCCGTACGGAGCGGATTTACACGGGGAAATGGTGCCCGGCCCTGCGGGAACGCTACCACAACGCGGCGTGCACGGCCATGAACTACGAGCGCGCGGCGGACGGAACGCCGGACCCGTGTCTGGGCGCGCTGTTCCGGGAGTTGAGCGCGGACGCGTTCGAGTGCGCGGAGGCCGTGTCGCGGATACTGGAACGAAGCCTTGTGGGGTAACAAAAAGCGGTCCCGGCCTGTGACGGCCGGAACCGGTGATAGGATACGCTGTCAAGAGCCTTTGACCAGAGAGGCGATTTCGGCCGCGAAGTTCTCTTCTTTCTTCTCGATACCTTCGCCCTTTTCAAAGCGGACCGCGTCTTTAAAGACAATGGTCCCGCCGAGCGCCTTTGCGGCGGCGTTGAGGTACGCCCCAACGGTCGTGCTGTTGTCCTTGACGAACTCCTGTTCTAACAGGCAGTTTTCGGCGTAGAACTTGTTGAGCTTGCCGAGCACGATTTTTTCCTTGACCTGTACGGGCTTGTTGGCCATTTTGGGGTCGTTGTCCATCTGGGCCATCATGATTTTCTTCTCTTCCGCCAGCACGTCCTCGGAGACCTGCTCCTTTGTCCAGAACCGCGGATTGAGGGCCGCAATCTGCATGGCGACATCCTTCCCGGCCGTCACGACCTGTTCGGCGGGGAGACTGGTTTCCAGATTCACCAGCACGCCGATTTTGCCGCCCGCGTGGACGTACGACACGGACACGCCTTCCGCGAACCGCGCGAAACGCCGTACCTTGATGTTCTCGCCGATGACAAGCACCATTTCCTGTTGCTGTTGAAGGACGGTCAGGTCGGTTCCGTTGTACTTTGCGTTCATGAGCGCGTCAAGGTCGGCGGGGTTCTCCTTCGCCACGGTCGCCGCGACTCCCTTTACAAAGTCCACGAACTTTTCGTTCTTGCCCACGAAATCGGTTTCCGCGTTGACTTCCACGACCACGCCCACGCCGTCAATCACGGCCGCGTAGGCCATGCCCTCGGCGGCAATGCGTCCGGCCTTCTTCGCGGACGCGGCCATGCCCTTTTCGCGGAGCCATTCCACGGCCTTGTCCATATCTCCGTCCGTGGCCGACAGGGCCTTTTTGCAATCCATCATTCCCACGCCGGTCATCTCGCGCAGGGTCTTTACGTCTGCCGCTGTAAATGCCATAACAGTTTTCCTCCTTACTCCGATATTTACGCTTCCGCGCTTTCCGCTTCTTCCGCCACGGGTTCGGCCTGTTCGGTCTGTTCGCCCTGACGGCCTTCCAGCATGGCGTTGGCCATAATGGAGGAAATCAGCTTAATGGCGCGGATGGCATCGTCATTGCCGGGGATGACATAGTCGATTTCATCGGGGTCACAGTTCGTGTCGGCAATGGCCACCACGGGAATATGGAGTTTGTGCGCCTCGGCAATGGCGTTACGTTCCTTGCGCGTGTCGACAATGAACAGCGCGCCCGGAAGGGTCTTCATCTCCTTGACGCCGCCCAGATACTTTTCCAGTTTGGCAATCTCGCCCAGATGTTTCATGACTTCCTTCTTGGGAAGCATATCAAACGTGCCGTCCTCCTGCATACGCTTCAACTGGTTGAGGCGGTCCACACGGGTGCGCATGGTCTTGAAGTTGGTCATCATGCCGCCGAGCCAGCGGGCGTTGACGTAATACTGCCCGCAGCGGATGGCCTCTTCCCGGATGGCGTCCTGCGCCTGTTTCTTGGTGCCCACGAACAACAGGGACTGGCCGCTTTCCGACAGTTCGCGTACGAACGCGTAAGCCTCCTCCAGTTTGCGGACGGTCTTTTGCAGGTCGACAATATAAATGCCGTTGCGCTCCGTGTAGATATACGGGGCCATTTTAGGGTTCCAGCGGCGGGTCTGGTGGCCGAAGTGCACGCCCGCTTCAAGCAGAGACTTCATAGAAACAATGCTGGAATTTGCCATGTTGTGTGATTCCTCCTGTCATGATTTCGTTGCGCCTCCGGCGGCTTCAGCCTCCCGGCTGACGGTTGCGCACGGACCGGAAGTCGGCCGCCGTGTGGGATAACTTAAAAAGTCTAACACGTCTGTTCGCGCTTGTCAAGCGTTTTGTTCCATATTTTACGAAACGCCGCGCCGGTCCCTGAAAAAACGGTTGCGAACGCGCGGAGAAAATGGTATACTGGACGAATCCTCCGCGAGACCATCATTAGAATGGAGACCCGTCATGAAACAGAATCCGTTATCCCGGCTCTTGGAACCGAATATGAGGCTGTACTTTCTGTTCCTTCTGCTCTTCTCACTGGCGGCGCTGGCGGTCAGTCCGGCGCTGGCGGCGGTGGAACTGCTGGTATCGGCGGCCCTCTATTACTTCTTTCAGCGCGGCAACAAGCAACGCCGCGTCCGGATGTTGCAGTACATCGGCAGTCTGACCGGCAGTGTGGACACCGCCGGGAAGTCCTCCCTGATTAACTCCCCGCTTCCCACTATGATCCTCCGTCCCGACACGGGGGAAATCATATGGAGCAATGAGAGCTTCCTTCAGCTGACCGGTATCCGGGAAGGCCTCTTTGAGACCCTCATCCGGGAAGCCGCGCCGGGATTTCAGGTGCAGTGGCTCTTGGAAGGGAAACGGGAATGCCCCGAACGCGTGGAACTCAACGGACGCCGTTTCCGTGTCTTGGGGAGCCTGATCCGGGCGCGGGGCAAGAGCGAGCAGAACCTGATTGCCACCACGTACTGGATCGACACCACGGACGCGGACGCGCTACAGAAACTCTACGAGGACAACCGTCCGGTAGTCGGAATTATCGTGCTCGACAACTACGAGGACCTGATGAAAGCCTGTCCGGAAGCGCAAAGGAGCGCGCTTCTGGCCCAGTTTGAGGAGCGGCTGAACCGCTGGGCGTCCGGCGGGCTGTTGCTCCGGACACAGCGTGACCGTTACCTGTACATCTTCGAGGAAGCGTGGTACGAACGCCTGATTGAAGAGAAGTTTTCGATTCTGGACAGCATTCACGAAGTCAAGGCCGGCGACAGTATCAGCGCCACGCTTTCCATTGGCGTGGGCGTGGGCGCGGAGAATATCGCCGAACTTTACAAGAGCGCGAACGTATCCTTGGAAATGGCGCTCAGCCGGGGCGGGGATCAGGCGGTCGTACGGAACAAAGTCGACTTCGATTTCTACGGCGGACGCTCCAAAAGTCCGGAAAAACGGACGAAAGTAAAGTCCCGCGTGATGGCCACGGCGTTAAGCGAGATGATGTCCGATGCCAAAGAGGTCTACGTCATGGGGCATACCTACTCCGACATGGACGCGGTCGGCGCGGCGGCGGGGGTGTGCTGTGCGGCGCGCAAACGCGGAAAGAAACCTCACGTCGTCATCAACGCCGAGCAGACCACCGCACGGAGCCTGATTGACAAACTTCGGCCGCTTCCGGAGTACGAGGGCGTGTTTCTGGACCCGAACGAGGCGTTTCTGCGAATGCGTCCGGGTACGCTGTTGGTGGTCGTGGACACCAACCGCCCCGACATGGTGGAAAGCCCGGACATTCTGGAAGCGTGCAACCGCGTGGCGGTCATTGACCACCACCGCCGCGCCGCTGTCTACATTGAGAATCCCGCGTTTAGTTTTCACGAGCCGTACGCCTCTTCGGCCTCCGAACTCGTCACGGAACTGTTGCAGTACATGGTCAACCCGGACGACCTCCTGACGGAAGAGGCGGAAGCGCTCCTTGCCGGGATTGTGCTGGACACCAAACACTTCGCGCAGCGTACCGGCGGACGTACCTTTGAAGCGGCGGCGTTTCTGCGGCGTTCCGGGGCCGATACCGAGGACGTACAAAAACTCTTCCAGAGCGACCTACAGGCCATGGTGGCCCGTTACGGAATCATCCGGCAGGCCGAACTCTACCGCGGCAACATGGCAATCGCCGCCGTGGACGAGGACGGAATCGACCGCGTGACCGCCTCCATGGCCGCGGACGAACTGTTGACGTTAAAGGGCGTACAGGCTTCTTTCGTGGTCTACCGCTTCGGGGACGTGGTCCTGATTTCGGCGCGTTCCATGGGGGAAGTCAACGTGCAGATGATTTTGGAGCCGCTCGGCGGCGGCGGCAACTCCACGGTCGCCGGGTGCCGGATTACGGGCGCCGCCGTGGACGATACCCGCCAACGCCTGACGGAATCCATTGACGCCTATTTCGGGAAATGAGGCCTTTACTGTGAAAAAACGGACAAAATTTCTGTTGCTGGTTCTGCTCGCGCTTCTTACGCCCGCCGTCCGCGCGGAGTGGCAAACTCCGGATACGTTCCGCAATGCCAACGATACGGACGGCGCCGAACTGTTCGCGGAGACCGTCAACAACGGCGTCTGCGGAAGCGGCATGACGTGGCGTCTGGACGTGGACGGCGTGATGACCATCAGCGGCAAGGGCGTCATGACGGACTATCCCAGCGCGAACACCGTTCCATGGAGAGCATACCGTCTTGACATCCGGAAAGTCAATATCGAGTACGGCGTCACGCGCATTGGCAGTTACGCCTTCAGCGACTGCGCCGCCATGACCGCCCTGACCGTGCCGGAAAGCGTGGACAGTATCGGCGACTCGGCCTTTGCCAACTGTGAGCGGTTATCCGATATCGTCATTGCCAACGGCTTACAGGAAATCGGCAACCGGGCCTTTACGGGCTGCGCGGCGTTGGAAAAGCTGTCCTTGCCGAAAAGCGTCAACGCGCTTGGACAGGCCGCCTTTTCCTACTGCGCAGGCCTGACGGAGTTCCGCGCCGCGGGCAGTCTTGAAGAAACCCGTACGTCTCTTTTTGCGGGCTGTACGTCTCTTCGGACCATCACGCTTCCCGACACCGTGCGCACTATCGGACTACGCACGTTTTCCGGCTGTTCCGCGCTGACGGAGTTCACGCTTCCGGAACGGGTGTCCGTTATCGGCTCCTACGCCTTCGAGAAGTGCGCGGCGTTGCAGTCCATCGCCCTGACGGACCGTATGACCGACATTGAAAGCGGCGTATTTTCCAACTGTAGCGGCCTGAAAAGCGTCACGATTCCGGACAGCGTGCGCAATATCAAGCGGGCGGCGTTTGAAAACTGTAACGCCCTGCGGGACGTGTACTATACCGGCACCGCCACGCAGTGGGACAGCGTCAGTATGGTGGACTTCCGCGACCAGATCCGGCGGCGTATGATTGACGTACATTACGGACAGGCCGAACCGGTTTCGGATGTGACAATCGAGAGTATCAGCGTCAACAACGGGCGCGTGACAGTGGACGTCTCAGGCAGTCCGGAAGAGGGAAGCGTACTGTTTATCGCCGCCTATGACGCGGACGGACGCTTTCTCAATATGGACTCTTATCCCATTGACGACCCCAACGCTTACACGGTGTTCGCCAAGGAGGCGCATACTCTGACCGCGTTTCTGCTGGACTCGCGGCGGCGTCCGGCGGCGTCCGCGCTGTCCCGGAACGTAAGCTGACGATTCCAAAATTCTTGACACATAAGGAGTAATCACCATGAAAGTCATTTTGCAACAGGACGTACACGGCAAGGGCAAAAAGGGACAGATGGTCGAAGTCGCCGAAGGCTATGCCCGGAACTATCTGCTCCCGCGGAAACTCGCGCTCCCCGCGACCGCGGACGCCATCAACACCATGAAAATGCGGGAAAAGGCCAAAAAGGCCGAGGACGCCCGTTTAAAGGCCGAAGCGGAGGCCACCGCCGAAAAACTCAAGGGCTGTCAGGTACGCATGACCGCCCGGGCGGGGAGTAACGGCAAACTGTTCGGCTCCATCACCACGCAGGAAATCTCGGACGCCCTGAAAGAGCAGTACGGCGTGGAGATTCCGCGTCAGAAGCTGGTCTTGCAGGACCCCATCAAGGCGTTCGGAAACTATGAGGTCAGGGCCAAACTCGGCTATGAAATCAACGGTACGGTCTATGTGGCGGTGTACGAACAGAAGTGAGTTCCGCGCAAAGAACCGGAGGTGATTTCCACGGCAAATGAAGATTTGCTTCTCCGGCAGGCTCCCCACTCCGTGGAGGCCGAACAGGCCGTGCTCGGCTCCATGCTCATTGACGCGGACTGTGTGAAACTGGTCATGGAAAAACTGCGTCCGGCCGACTTCTACCTGAAGCAGAACCGGGAAATTTTCGAGACCATTTACACCATGTTTTCCTACTCCCGCCCCATTGACGGCATTACCGTGGCGGACGAAATGCGCCGGAACGGGACCTATGACGAAACCACGACCCGGCCCTATCTGGCCCAGCTCATGGAGATTACGCCCACCAGCGCGAATGTCATGGAGTACGCCGGAATTGTGGCGGACAAGGCCTTGTTGCGCGCCGTGGGAGAGGCGGCGGCGGAAATCGCCGCGCTGGTACAGGACGGCGCCGGGGACGCCCGCGCCATTCTGGAAGCCAGTGAGCAGAAAATTTACTCCATCCGGAAAGGACAGGGCGCGAAAGGTCTGGTGCCCCTGAAACAGGTCCTTCCCGATGTGCTGGACCGTCTGGGGGAGATGAGCGAAAACGAAAACCATCTTCCGGGCCTTTCGACCGGTCTTTCCGCCATTGACCGTAAAATTATGGGCCTGAACCGTTCGGACCTGATTTTACTGGCGGCGCGTCCGGGCATGGGGAAAACGTCCATGGCCCTGAACGTGGCCTTAAACGTGGCGCGAAGTTCCGAAAAGACGGTGGCTATCTTTTCGCTGGAAATGTCTAAAGAGCAGTTGGCGTCCCGGATTCTGTCGGTAGAGTCCCTTGTCGACAATTACCGCCTCAAAACCGGGGAGCTGAACGAAACCGACTGGGAGAAAATCGCCGCCGCCGTGGTCACGCTCAGTCATATGGACATCCTGCTGGACGATGACCCGCTTTTGAGCGTGGCCGACATGAATGCCAAGTGCCGGCGGCTTGATAATCTGGGACTGGTCGTGATAGACTACCTGCAACTGATGAGTTCGAGCGGGAACCGTTCCCGCGCCAACGAGAACCGGCAACAGGTCGTATCGGATATGTCGCGAATGCTGAAAATTATGGCGAAAGAACTGGACGTACCGGTGATTTGTTTAAGTCAGCTCAGCCGCGCGAACGAAAAGCGGGACGACAAACGTCCGCAGTTGTCGGATTTGCGCGAATCGGGCGCGATTGAACAGGACGCGGACATTGTCATGTTCCTGTATCGGGACGACTATTACAACGAGGATTCCGAAAAGCACAATATCGCCGAGTGCATTGTGGCGAAGAACCGTCACGGCGAAACGGGTACGGTGGAACTGCGCTGGATGCCTCAGTACACCATGTTTGCCACGATTGAGAAGCGCCGGGAGGACGGGTAACGTATGCGTGACATTTCCCAGTGGATGCCGAAAGCGGAAGAGCGTGTTCTGTGCGGCGTGTCCGGCGGGCTGGATTCCATGGTTTTACTGGAACTGTTGCGGACGTGGTGCGCCGCGCACGGCGGGAGCGTTGCCGCCGCGCACTATAACCACCATCTGCGCCCGGCCGCCCCGCGCGATGAGCGTTTCGTACGGGACTGGTGCGACCGGCACGGGATTTCGTTTGTCAGCGGCGGCGCGGACGTACGCGGGTACGCGGTCCGCGAGGGGCTGTCCATCGAAGAGGCCGCGCGGAAACTGCGTTACGCCTTCCTGAGACGGGAGGCCGCGTCCCGCGGGAACGTACGTATTTACGTGGCCCATCACGCCGGGGACAACGCCGAGACCATCTTATGGAACCTCATCCGCGGAACGGGTCCGCGCGGCCTGTCCGGGATGTCCCACGAACAGGGGGGGATTGTCCGGCCGCTGTTGGACGTGCCCCGGGCGGAGTTAGAGGCGTACGCGCGCGCGCGCCGGATTCCGCACGTGGAGGACGAGACCAACGCCGACCCGGACGCCGCTTCCAGAAACTTTCTCCGGCTGGAAGTCATGCCGCTTCTCAGACGCCTGAACGCGAAAGCGGAGGAGCATTTGTGCGCCGCGGGCGAACGCGTGACCGCGTTACAGGCGTTCGCGGAGGCCGAGACCCGCCGCCGTACGGACCGCGCGGAGGTACGGACCGGCTACGCCGCGATTCCGGCCCGGACGCTGTCGGACGCCCCGCCGGAACTGCGTCCGCTGATTCTGCTGGACCTGCTGGAACGTACCGGCGCGGGACGGAAGGATGTCGGGTCCGTGCACGTGCGCGCCGCGCTGGACCTTCTGGACGCCGGAAACGGAAAACGCGCGGACCTTCCGCACGGCGTCACGGCTTCCGTACGGGACGGCTGGTTTCTGCTGGAAACGCGTCCCGCCTTGGAGGAACGGGAACTTTTTCCCGGCGTCCCGCTCCGCTGGGGTCCGTACGAGCTGACGCTGACGGACCATGTCGCCGGGGACGGTATCGCGCTCCGGACCGCCCGCGCCGGGGAACCGGACACGGTGTCTGTGCGTCCCTGTCCGGCCGGGGCGCGTCTGACGCTCCCGGGAAGCCGCGGAAGCCGTACCGTCAAGCGGCTTTGCGCCGACCGCGGCGTGTCCCTGCGCGACCGCGACGCCTTGCCGGCGCTGTATCTGGGCGGACAACTCGCCGCCGTGTGGCGTATCGGCACGGACGCGGCCTTTGTCCCCAACGGTCCGCAATGCCGTTTTGTCCGCGTCCGGGAAGGCGGAATATCCAGTTTGTGGGAAACGACGGAAAATTTCAGAAAGGAAGCGTACAATTTATGAAAAATGAGTTGACAAACGACATTTTAAAGGTACTATATACAGAGGAAGAAATCCGCGCGCGCGTACGGGAACTGGGCGCGGAACTCTCCGAACGTTTCGCCGGACGCGAACCCCTGTTTGTCGGCATTCTCAAAGGCTCCCTGATTTTCCTTGCCGACCTCATCCGCGCCTGTCCGATCCGCTGTGACTTGGAAATGATGGCGGTCAGTTCCTATGAAAACTCCACCGTTTCTTCCGGGCGGGTCCGTATCAACCACGACCTTCAACAGGACGTCCGCGGCCGGGACCTGATTATTGTCGAAGATATTCTGGACTCCGGAAACACCCTCGCCTTCCTGCAAGAGTACCTCAAAACCAAGGGAGCCGCGTCCATCACCATTGTTACCCTGTTGGACAAACCATCCGGACGGCGGAAAGCCGTTACCGCCGATTATGTCGGCTTCACCGTGCCGGACGCCTTTGTCGTGGGCTATGGCCTCGACTATGCCCAGTTCTACCGCAATTTGCCCTGTATCGGAGTTCTGAAGCCGGAAATCTACGAGAAACAGGACAGAACCTGAAAGCAGTTCCATTCATAAAGGGGGGGTTTTTTTGACGCGACGAGGCAGTAATTTCGGCGCGCTGTTGCTGGCTCTGCTTGCCGCTCTGCTGTTGAGCTGGGTTTGGCAGTTGAACAACACCCAGCCGGAAGTGGAGTATTCCCGCATCCGACAGCTTTTCATGCAGGAAAAAGTGGTGTCCTTTACCGTGGAGGACAATAAGCTCACGCTCAACCTGCGTGAAGAAATCAACGGCAGTAAAGTTGTGCATTATGACCTCTACGACTTCCAGCTCTTTTACAATGACCTCAACCCGCTGGTAGAGGACCAGTATTCCCGCGGCGTCATCCAGAGCTACAACTACCATCAGGACCACTCCACGGACTGGCTCCAACTGCTCGTGCCATGGGTATTGGCCGCGCTGATGATTGGCGTCATGTGGTACTTTATGATGGGCCGGGGGCAGATGATGGGCGGCGGCGTAGACCGTATGGCGCGCTTCGGCATGGCGCGCACCCGTACGCTCTCCGAAAACGACAAGCGCATTACGTTCGATGACGTGGCCGGGGCCGATGAGGAAAAGGAGGAACTTTCGGAAATCGTGGACTTTCTGAAAGACCCGGAAAAGTATGTCGAACTCGGCGCGCGCATTCCGAAAGGCGTGCTGTTAATCGGGCCGCCGGGTACCGGAAAAACGCTGCTTGCCAAAGCGGTCGCGGGGGAGGCGCAGGTCGGTTTTCTGTCTATTTCCGGCTCCGACTTTGTGGAACTCTACGTGGGCGTGGGGGCCAGCCGCGTCCGGGACCTCTTTTAACAGGCAAAACGCACGTCTCCGGCCATTGTGTTCATTGACGAGATTGACGCGGTGGGCCGTCAGCGCGGCGCCGGACTCGGCGGCGGTCACGATGAACGCGAACAGACCTTGAACCAACTGCTTGTGGAAATGGACGGCTTTTCGTCCAATGAGGGCGTTGTCGTCTTGGCGGCCACGAACCGCGCGGACGTGCTCGACCCCGCCCTTCTCCGTCCCGGACGCTTTGACCGTCAAATTTACGTGGGACTGCCCGATATCCGGGGCCGGGAGGAGATTCTACAGGTCCATTCCAAGGGCAAGCCGCTTTCGGAGGACGTGGACCTTCACAAACTGGCGCAGGGTACCGCCGGATTCACGGGCGCGGACTTGGAAAACCTCGTCAACGAAGGCGCGCTGCTCGCCGCGCGGAAAAACCGTCCGTTCATCAGCATGGACGACCTCAAGGACGCGGAAATCAAAGTCATCGCGGGTCCGGAAAAGCGCAGCCGCGTGATTCCCCAGCACGAACGGGAGTTGACGGCGTGGCATGAGGCCGGACACGCGGTCGTCATGTACAGTCTGCCCGGACAGGACCCGGTCAGTCAGATTTCCATCGTCCCGCGCGGGACCGCCGGCGGTATGACGATTTCTTTGCCGGAAGAGGACCGTTCCTTTCTCTCCAGACGGTACATGGAAGACAAAATTGTGTCCCTGCTGGGCGGACGCGTGGCTGAACAGCTCTGTATCGGCGATATCTCCACCGGGGCCAGTAACGACATCCAGCGCGCGACCGATATCGCGCGGAAAATGGTGGCCTCTTACGGCATGAGTGACCGTATCGGCGCGGTGGCGTTCGAGACCGGACACGAGGAAGTGTTCATCGGGCGCAGTATGGCACAGGGCCGGATTTACTCCGAATCCGTGGCGGCGGAAATTGATCAGGAAATTAAAGCCGTACTTGCCAACGCGTACAGCCGTTGCGAGTCCATTCTGAAGGAACACCGGAGGCAATTAGATTCCGTGGCGCGGTATCTGCTCGAACATGAGACCATGGAGCGGGAAGCGTTCGTAAACGTGATGAACGGCATTGAAAATCCGCCGCCGGCGGCGAAGGCAAAGCCCGCGAAAAATCCGGAGTCCGTTCCCGAGGCGGTCACGCCGGACAATGACGCGAAAAGAGACGGGCGCGTAACGCCGGTACTGTCCCGGATTTTGAACCGGAGCGGGAAGAAGTCCAAAGGCGGGAGCCGTGGCAACTCCAAGCCGGTGCGTCTTGAAAAGGACGACACGCAGGAAACGACCGGGAAACCCGTGTCCGGCGCGGACAGGTCCGAAGATACGCCGCCCCGTACGGAACGGGCCGGAAAGTCCGTATCCGGCGCGGACAGGTCCGAAGATACGCCGTCCCGTACGGAAGGGACCGGAAAGGCCGTGTCCGGCGCGGACAGGTCCGAAGATACGCCGTCCCGTACGGAACGGGCCGGAAAGGCCGTGTCCGGCGCGGACAGGTCCGAAGATACGCCGCCCCGTACGGAACGGGCCGGAAAGCCCGTATCCGGCGCGGACAACGCCGAAGAAACCGCGACCCGTAAAAAAGCCGCGGACGGGACCGCGGAAACCGCGTCCACTGACACGGAATCCGACAAGGATGGAGACGCCGTTACAAAAACTGGCGCCAAAAAGAAACCCGCCGCGGCAGGCAGAAAGAAAAAGTAACCGTATTTCAGGGGCTGTCCCATTCGCCGGAATGAGACGGCCCCGTTTCTTGCCGCGCGGCGGCGCGCTTTTTTCGGGCGCGCGGAAATATGACTGGAATTTTTCCGCGTATCGTGGTATATTGGTGTCTCTGCCGAGGCGCTGTGCCCTCCGGGAGCCGAAATCGTTGTGACAACAGGAGTGTGATCCGCTATGACATTGTTTTCTTCCATTGTGCTGGGCGTCATTCAGGGGGTGACGGAATTTCTGCCGGTCTCCTCTTCCGGACATCTGGCAATCGCGGAACAGCTTTTCGGGATGGACGGCGTGTCCGAAATTCCCGCTTTTTTTGACGTGCTTCTACATCTGGGAACGCTGGCGGCCGTGTTCGTGGCCTACTGGGACGATATCCGGGCCATGGTACTGGAACTCTTCCGGGGCATTGGGGACCTCTCCCGCCGTACGGTTCCTCATCCGCTCCCGTCCGCGCGGCGGCTGATTCTCTTAATCCTCGTGGGCACACTGCCCCTGTTTCTGGTCCTCCCGGTCAAGGACGCGGTGGAAGCGCTGGGCGACAACCTGTACTTTGTGGCGGGCGCGCTGATTTTCACGGGCTGTCTGCTCTTCCTGTGCGACCACGTGGCCAAGGGCGGCAAGACGGAACGGGACGCCTCTTTCCGGGATGTGCTGACGGTGGGCATTGCTCAGGCAATCGCCACCTGTCCGGGAATTTCCCGTTCCGGTGCTACGATTACGGCCGGCTGTCTGGCGGGCTTTGAACGTACGTTCGCCGTGCGTTACTCCTTCCTGATGTCTATTCCGGCGATTCTGGGCGCCAATCTGCTCAGCCTCAAAGACGCGCTTGAGTACGGAATCGTGGCGGAGGAAATCCCGCTGTACTTGATTGGCGTTGTGGTCGCGGCGGTCGTGGGGTACGCCTGTATCCGGCTTCTGCACATGATCGCACGGCGCGGGAAGTTCGGCGGGTTCGCGGTCTACTGCTGGGCGGTCGGCGCGCTGACGTTGGTTGGTACCCTTGTAAAGAATCTCGGGGGCGTGTGAACATGGCGGCCTCTGCACAGAAGAAGGCTCCGGTCAAACGGAAGCCGGGCCGCCCGAAAAAGAACGCGTTGGCCGCGCGAAAGGGTACAAAAAAGGCGCGCGGCGCGCCGGTCCGGCGCAATGCCAAACGCCGGAAACCGGTCCGGGACGAAGAGATGATTTCGGCGTTCGACTGGCTGGGGGAAGCCTTGGGACGCCTGTTCCGCGCCTACGGACGGGAAATCGCGCTGGTTACCTTGATAATTCTGACGCTTTGCGACTTGCTCACCCTCCCGAACGTGTTCGCCAAAACGCCCACGGACGGCATTTTGGTCGGCTGGATTTCGGTCCTTTTCCGGGGGCTGTTCGGGTACGGTTACATGATGTCGCTTGTGGCCCTGCCGCTGGCCCTGCTGATTCTCTGGCGGGGGGAGGACCGTCCGGTCTTTCTGCCGGTGGTCTGTACCCTGCTTCTGCCGTTCCTCTTCGGTATGCTCGGACATTTACTGCTTCCCGGAGCCAGTCTGATCAAAAATCAGGGCGCCGTGGAGCTGATCCGCAGTCTGTGGATTACCGGACAGGCGCTGGCGTCCGGCGGGGTTCTGTCGGGCGGTCTGGCGGAACTGTTCCGGGCGTTCTTCTCCCAATTCGTGGCGCTGGTGCTTCTGATGATTGTCCTGTACAAAGTCTCGTCCCATCTGGAAATCCGCCGGGAGCGGTCCGCGATACCGGAGGAACAGCGCGGGTACGTATACGATGACCGGCTGGAGGGAGACTATCCCGACTTTTCCCCCGATGACGAACCCGATTTCACGGACAGCGCCGGACGCGGACCCGATATCCGGACGCGTCTTTCGGACTGGTGGCGCAACGTACGCGCCGCGCCGGAGCCGCCGGAAGAGGAGCCGGAACCGGTCCGGCCGAAAAGGAAGCCCGTGAAAAAGAAGGAGCAAAAAGTTGTCCTGAAAAAGCCGGAGGAGCCGGAGGCGTTACCGCCCCCGCCGCCGAAAGAAAAGAAGCCGAAAGCGAAGCCGAAAAAGGCGGAATCCAGTATCCGGGAGGAATCCGACAAGGTCACGCGTGACATTTCCCGGGAGATGTCCGGGGAGGCCGGGGACTACGTGTCCCCGCCCGTGACGCTTCTGGTCCGGAACCAGAACCAGAGCCAGCGGGAGGACCGCGCGGAACTGGCCCGGAATACGAAACGTTTGGAAGAAACATTGACCAGTTTCGATGTCAACGCGGTTTCGGCGGGGGAGGCCGTGCGCGGACCGTCCATTACCCGCTACGAGTTCCGGCTGGAACAGGGCGTGAAGCTGAGCAAAGTTATGAATCTGGCGGATGATATCGCGCTTTCTTTAGGGAGCAGCGGCGTGAGGATTGCGCCCATCCAGAACCGGAAATCGGTGGTCGGCATTGAGGTGCCCAACAGCCTGAAAACGCCCGTCCTGTTACGGGACGTGGTCGAGTCGCCGGACTTCCTCCGGCAGAGTTCCGCCACGACTTTCGCGTTAGGCAAGGACATCAGCGGCGATATCGTGACGGGTACGATAGAAGAACTGCCCCACGTCCTCATAGCCGGTACCACGGGTTCCGGGAAATCGGTCTGTACCAACTCCATCATTATCAGCCTGCTTTACAAGTCCGCCCCGGAGCAACTGCGCCTGATCATGATTGACCCGAAAATGGTGGAACTGGCCCCCTATAACGGCATTCCTCACTTGCTGATTCCGGTCGTCACGGACCCGCGCAAGGCGGCCGGCGCGTTACAGTGGGCGGTCACGGAGATGATGCGCCGCTATAAGACGTTCTCCGAAAACGGCGTCAAAAAGCTGTCGGAGTACCAGCGCCTGACGCTCAAAAAGAAGGACTTGCGTCAACTGCCCAGCGTGGTGGTCGTCATTGACGAACTGGCGGACTTAATGATGGTGGCGGCGAAAGAAGTGGAAGAGTCGATTATGCGCGTGGCGCAGATGGGACGCGCCGCGGGGATACACCTTGTCATTGCCACCCAGCGGCCGTCCGCCGATGTCATTACGGGCCTGATGAAAGCGAACATCCCCAGCCGTATCGCCTTCGCGGTGGCCTCCGCGATGGAATCCCGTATCATCCTTGACAGCGCCGGGGCCGAAAAACTGGTGGGCAACGGGGATATGCTCTACGCCCCGCTCGGCGGAGAGAAGAAGCGCGTACAGGGCTGTTACGTCTCCCCGGAAGAGATCGAACGGGTCGTGGCGTTCGTCAAGGGGGAGCGGGAGACGCGTTACGATGACAACGTCCTTGCCACGATTGACGCGGCCGTGTCCGCGCAGGACAAGCCCGGCGCGCCCCCGCCGCAACCGCCCGAGGAGACGGACGAACTGCTTCCCGCCGCCGTGGACGTGGTCCTCGAAACGGGACAGGCTTCCACGTCCATGCTCCAACGCCGCTTAAAATTAGGCTATTCGCGGGCGTCCCGCCTGATAGACCAGATGGAACGCCGCGGTTATATCGGACCGTTTGAGGGGTCGCGCCCGCGGCAACTGCTCATCACGAAAGAGCAGTGGCGGGAACTGCGTACCGGCGTTCCGCTGGCCCCGGACTGAAATCCGCGTAGAGGAGGACGGATAATGGATTTTGTGCGCTTTGCCTTGCGGTACGCCTATTCCCGCCGGAACGCGGCGGCGTATATCGCGCTCTGCTGGGGTGTCTGGGCGGTGATTTTTATCGTGAAGGGACTTCCGGCGGATTTCCTGTCTTATATGATTCTGTTCAGTCTCGCGCCGGCGCTTTTCTTTGAGATACGCCGCCTTTTGCGCGTCTACCAGAAACACCTTACCATGGGCGACATGACCGAAATCAACCGGCGGACGCTGGACGAACTGTCCGCGAATTATCCCCCGGGAGAGAGTTTCGCGGATGAGGATTACCAGAATCTGTTGCGCCGGTGCGTGGAGGCGATGGAGGACGCGGAGACGGCCGAACCGGAAAGTGCCGGTCTGGCGGAGTATTACACCCGCTGGGCCAAGGAATTGAAGGACCCGATCAGCGAAATGGAACAACTCCTCCTGACGGGCGACTCCCCCATGGTACGGCGTATGTCGGTGGAACTGCGCCGTCTGGAACGTTACGCGGAAATGGCGGTGGTTTACGCGCGTCTGGAAACCGTCCCGGGGTACGCGTTGCGGACGTACGACTTGAGCGCGATCGTGCGGAAGAGCTTACGCAAGTTCGATGGGGAAGCGATCGAAAAACAGCTTTCCTTGACGTTTGAGCCGGTCCCGGTCATGGTGGCAACGGACGGAAAGTGGCTGGCGTTCATGCTGGAACAAATTCTCTCCAACGCGTTAAAGTACACCTTCTCCGGGGGCGTGACGGTGTCGATCGAACGCGAACCGCCCGCGGCGGAGGATATGCCGGACTGGCCCACGGTGTCCGATGGCAACGGGACCGGCGCGGGGCCGTTTCTGTCGGTACGTGACAGCGGCACCGGAATTTCCCCCGAAACGCTCGAACATCTTTTGGACGCGGAACCCCGGACGGACGAGGAGCCGCGCGGACTGGGGCTGTACCTCTGCCGCCGTATCTGCGCGGACTTGGGCCACGCGCTTTCCGTGGCTTCCAGACAGGGCGAGGGAACCTGTGTGCGGCTGGACCTCTCCACGGCTCTGACTGCCCCCGATGACGCGGTCCCGCAGTCCGAACCCAAAGAGCCGGAGCCGGAATCCGATTGAACGTTTCCGCCGTATTGCAAAGCGTCCGCGATTGTGGTATGATTCAGCGGAATTACGTGGCGGGCGGTCTCCCGCAAGAAGGGACGGCGTATGATTAAACTTGTGGCGACTGACATGGACGGTACGTTACTGGACAGTCAAAAGAACTTGCCGCCGGATTTTGAAACATGGGCGCTGGCTCATCCCGAAATCCGGGTGGCCATTGCGAGCGGGCGGCAATACTACACGCTCTATGACAACTTCGGCCCCGCGCGGGATCATCTGCTCTATATCGCGGAAAACGGCGCGCTGGTCTTTGAGCATGGCGAAGTTTTGTACCA
Organism: Oscillibacter sp.; assembly: GCA_017446225.1. Taxonomy (GTDB): domain Bacteria; phylum Bacillota; class Clostridia; order Oscillospirales; family Oscillospiraceae; genus Oscillibacter. Next base: position 18,348 of record JAFSRH010000036.1, on the reverse strand, counting down.
GAATATTATGGAAACGCCGGACGTGCTGGAATGTCTGCGCGTCACGGCGGGACTTCCGGGGGTCAGTCCCATTCTCTGCGGGGTCCGCTCGGCGTGGATGGCCCACGCGCCGGAAGCCGTGGAGCGGGAAGCGCGTATGTACTACCGCCGCCTGTTGTTCCCGGAGACGCTGGAAAGCGTAATCGGCGAGGACCGGATCGTAAAAGTCGCGCTGTACATTGAGGGGTACCGCGCGGCGGAAACGGTTTCGCGGTTCCGGAGCCTTGAGCCGCGCCTGAAAGCGGTCGTGTCGGGTCCGGACTGGATTGACATTGCAAACGCGTCCGTCAGCAAGGGCGCGGCGCTCCGGAACATTCAGGCGCGTTACGGCCTGTCCCCGGCGGAGTGCATGGGCTTCGGAGACTATATGAACGACTACACCTTGTTGCAGTCCTGCGGGGAGAGTTACGCCATGTCCAACGCCTGTGACGAAATCCGGGTGCTTGCGAAACATTTGACCGCGTCCAATGACGAGGACGGCGTCATGAAAGTTTTGCGTACGCTGTGACGGGGGCGGGAACCGTGACAACCGGACGTTTCGCGCCGTCCCCGAGCGGACGTATGCACATTGGCAACCTGTTCAGCGCCCTGCTGGCGTGGCTCAGCGCGAAAAAACAGGGCGGACGCGTGATACTGCGCATAGAGGACCTTGACGTCCGCCGTTGTACGCCCGCGTACGCGCAACAGATTCAAGACGATTTCCTGTGGCTGGGCCTGACATGGGACGAGGGGCCGCGGGTCGGCGGTCCTCACGGACCGTACGAACAGAGTCAACGGACCGCGCTTTACAAGGCCGCCTTGGACGCGTTACGGGCGCGCGGACTGGTATACCCGTGTTTCTGTACCCGCGCCGAACTCCACGCGGCGGACGCCCCGCACCGATCGGACGGGGAAACCGTCTATCCCGGGACCTGCCGGAATCTGACGCCCGCGGAAGCGGCGGAACGTGCGCGCACGCGTTCCCCGGCGTACCGTCTGCGGGTCCCGGCGCGGGAAATCGCCGTGTGTGACGGCCATATGGGGCGTTACGCGCAACGGCTCGACCGGGACTGCGGCGACTTCCTGTTACGCCGTTCCGATGGGCTGTACGCGTATCAACTGGCGGTGGTGGCGGACGATGCCGCCATGGGGGTAACGGAAGTGGTGCGCGGATCGGACCTTCTCACGTCCACGCCGAGGCAACTGTTGCTCTACCGCCTTCTGGGTCTCACCCCGCCGGCGTTTTATCATGTTCCGTTACTGCTGGCGGAGGACGGGCGGCGTCTGAGCAAGCGGGACCACGACTTGAATCTGGAAATTCTGCGGAAACGTTACCCGCCGGAAGTCATTTTAGGGAAACTGGCCTTTCTGGCCGGATTTCATCCCACGGCGGAGCCGGTACGCGTCACGGAACTGCTGTCCGTGTTCGACTGGTCCGCCGTGCCGGCGCGTGACATCATTGTGCCGGGGGATCTGTTCCCGGCGTGACAGGCGGGGGGAATGCGGTATGAACATTATCATTGTGGGCGCGGGGAAAGTCGGCCTCACCCTGACGCGACAGCTTATCGCCGAACACCGGATCACGCTCATTGACCGGAACGCGCAGTTGATTGACAATATCGTCAACATTTACGATGTGCTGGCCGTGTGCGGGAACGGGGCCAGTTACGAGATACAGACGGAGGCCGAAGCCGCGAAGGCCGATTTGCTCATTGCCACGACTACCAGCGACGAAATCAATATTCTGGCCTGTCTGGTGGCCAAGAAACTGGGCGTCCCGCACACGATTGCGCGTATCCGGAACCCGGAGTATGAAAAACAGCTCCGCTTTATGCGCGGGGAGCTGGGGCTGTCCATGGCCATCAACCCGGAGAAAGTAGCGGCCCGGGAAATCGCGCGGATTCTCCGTTTTCCCGCCGCCATGAAAATAGAGTCCTTTTCCAAGGGGCGTCTGGAACTGGTGGAATACCGTCTGCCGGAGAATTCCGCGCTGGACGGAATCAGTCTGCTGGAACTCTACCGGAATACGCGTATCCGTGTGTTGGTCTGCGCGGTGGCGCGGAAGGACCGGACGATCATTCCGTCCGGGGACTTTGTCCTTCGCGCCGGGGACAAAATCTACCTGACTTCCGCGCCCGACCAACTGGCGAAATTTTTTCAGCATTTGGGCGTTTTCCGGAAAAAGGCCTCGTCCGTGATGATTGTCGGGGCCAGTAAGATGTGCTACTATCTGGCGGAGGAACTCTTACGCATGGGCATGAGCGTAAAGATCATTGACCAGAGCGAAGCGCGTTGCGTACAAATCAGCGAACGGCTCCCGAAAGCGCTGGTCATTGTCGGCGACGGCACGGATCACGAACTGTTACGGGAAGAGGGACTGCTGGAAACGGACGCCTTTGTAGCCATTACGGGCGTAGACGAGGCGAATATATTGATGTCCATGAGCGCGGCGCGTCAGAGCCGGGGGGCGTGCAAGATTATCGCGAAAATCAACCGGCGTTCGCTGGTGGAGCTGGTGTCGGAGGAGCACAACATTGACAGCATTGTTTCCGCGCAGAGCGTCACGGCGGAACTGATCGTACAGTATATCCGGGCCATGGAGGGCGCGTCCGGCATGACGATTAAGACCCTTCATCACTTGGTGGAAGGCGCCGTGGAGGCGGTCGAATTCAGCATTCCGGCGGGAGCGCCTCTTGTGGGCGTACCGTTAAAGGACCTGAAAATGAAGGGGGGTATCCTGCTGGCGGGGATTGTCCGGGCCAACGGACAGATCATCATTCCGTCCGGCGGGGACATGATCCAGCCCGGCGATGATGTGATTGCCGTCACAAGCGGCCTGCGCCTTCAGGAAATTCAGGACCTTTTGAAATAAACGCGGCTCCTGTTGCCGTGTCCGCGTATGGGGGCTGTGTTATGAATTATCGCATGATAGCCTGTGTGACGAGCCGGATTCTGCTGACGGAGGCGGCGTTGATGTCACTGTCCCTGCTGACCGCGCTGGCGTACGGGGAAAGCGTCTGGCCCTTCGCCGCCACGATGCTTCTTCTGACGCTGGCGGGCCTTCCGCTGGGCCTGCGCGCCCCGAAAGATACCGCCCTGTACGCCCGGGACGGCTTCGCCGTTGTGGCGTCCGCGTGGGTTCTGCTGTCGGCGTTCGGGGCGTTGCCGTTCGTGTTCTCCGGGGAAATTCCGGCCTTTATTGACGCGTTCTTTGAGACCGTTTCCGGCTTCACGACCACCGGGGCCACGATTCTGACGGAAGTCGAACCCCTGCGCCGGGGCGTACTGTTCTGGCGGAGCTTCACGCACTGGGTCGGCGGTATGGGCGTACTGGTGTTCGTCATGGCGATTCTGCCCATGTCGGACGGACACGGCATGCACCTTATGCGCGCGGAAGTGCCGGGTCCGTCCGTGGGGAAACTCGTCAGCCGCATGAGCGAAAGCGCAAAGATCCTGTACGGAATCTACACCGCCCTGACGGTCCTTGAAATCGTGATTCTGCGTCTGGGCGGCATGCCGTTCTTCGATTCCTGCGTGCACGCCTTCGGGAGCGCCGGGACGGGCGGGTTCAGCAACCGGAATCTCAGCGTGGGGGCGTACGACAACCCGTTTTTTGACGTGGTCATTGGCACGTTCATGCTCCTGTTCAGTATCAACTTTAACCTTTACTATTATCTTCTCATGCGCCGTTTCGCGGAAGTCTGGAAGTCGGAAACGCTCTGGACGTTTTTGGGCATTGTCTCCCTGTCCGTCTTTGCCATTGCGGGAAACGTCGCGTCCATGTACGGCTCTTTCCTCACGGCCCTGCGCTACTCCTACTTTCAGGTGGCGTCCATCATTTCCACGTCCGGCTTTTCGACCGCGGACTTTAACCTCTGGCCCGCCTTTTCCCGCGCGGTCCTTACGGTGCTGATGTTTATCGGCGCGTGCGCCGGGTCCACGGGCGGCGGCATTAAAGTAGACCGTCTCATCATTCTTGTGAAGGCCTCCGTCCGGGACATGAAAAAAATGCTGCACCCGAACGCGGTCGCCTCCGTACGCTTTGAGGGCAAGCCCTTGCCGGAACGTAACATTCAGGGCGTGCATACCTTTATTGCCGTGTACCTGATCATTTTCGTGGCGTCGTACCTGTTGCTCTCGCTGGAAGGCTTCGACCTGATTTCCACGTTTACGGCTCTGAGCGCGTGTATCAACAACATTGGCCCCGGCTTGGAGATGGTCGGACCCATGGGCAATTTCGCGGCGTTTTCCCCGGCCTCGAAACTCCTGCTCTCGTTCGACATGCTCGTCGGACGGCTGGAAATTTTCCCGATGTTACTGCTCTTCGCGCCGTCCATGTGGCGCCGCCGCCGCCTGATTCGCCGGAATCCGTTCTAACCGTACAACGTTCGGCAAAAAATACAGTTTCCGGATTAACGCGCCGAATTTTCTGTGCATTCCGCCAATGATCCGCGGTTGACTTTCTCCTTGGAACACGATAAAATAAAATCAGTTTTGGTATACTCTTTGAATTCATTTTCCTGAAAAGATTCCCAAATGCCGGAAAATTGCGCGTACCGCGCACTTTCAGCCGGATTCCGGCCATGGATATCAAAGAACGAAAGATCATGCACAGGAGGCGTTGGTATGCCCAAAAAACTGCTGATAGGATTGATCGCGGGAATTGTTCTGGCGCTGGGAATTGCCGCCGGAGTGTTCTTCTTCCTTCGCCGCGGCGGCTCCCCGGTGTTTGAGGACGTCCCGAAAGATTACTTCTACTTTAAAGAAATCCAGTGGGCCGAAAAAAACGGAATCATCAGCGCGGATTCCGGGACGCTGTTCTATCCCGACAACGCGTGCACGCGCGGAGACGCTATGCTGTTTTTATGGCGCGCGTGCGGCTCCCCGCCCCCGCCGCCGAACTTCCGCAACCCGTTTCCGGACATAGCGCCCGTTCAGGATTACTACGATGCGGTCCTGTGGGCCGCCGAACAGAGAATTACCCGCGGTACCGATGAGGGCGACTTCTGGCCCGGCGGCCCCGTTACCAGAGGTCAGGCCATTGTGTTTCTCTACCGCGCGGTCGGCTCGCCGGAAGTGGACGATGAAAAGGAATTGAACTTTCAGGACATCGCTTCCAGCGATTACTACGAAACGGCGGTCCGCTGGGCCGTACAGGAGAAAATTACAAACGGACTGGCCGACAACGCCTTTTTGGCGCACGATAACTGTACGCGCGCGCAGATGGTAGCCTTCCTGTGCCGCTGTTTCAAATAACGGATACGACAGGCGGCTCCGCCGTCCTGTTTGTATAATTTGATTAAGGAGGATGTACGATGAAGAAGAAGTTGCTCTGTGCTCTGCTTGCTCTGGCTATGCTGTTTGCATTGGCGGCCTGTAGCGGCGCGCCGGCGGAAGAACCTTCTACCGGCGACAATACCGAGACGAACGCCGGAGAGGAACCCGCTCCCGATTCCGGAGAATCCGGGGAAGAAGAGGCGCAGTTGAGCGGCGAAACCGGGGAGGAACCCGGCGGCGAAACTTCCAATGAAGCCAGCCAGCCCACGGACGCCCCGGCCCCCGCGGGAAACGCGTTTAAACTGGGCGGCACGGGTCCGCTGACCGGCGGCGCGGCTATCTACGGCAACGCCGCGAAAAACGGCGCGCAGATTGCCGTTGACGAAATCAACGCTTCCGACAGCCCGATCAAGTTTGAACTCCGTTACGAGGATGACGCCCACGATGCCGAAAAGGCCGTCAACGCCTACAACGCCCTCAAAGACTGGGGCATGCAGATTTCTTTAGGCTCCGTGACTTCCAAGCCCGCCGAGGCCACGTCCGCCGAATCCTTCGCCGATAATATTTTCTCGCTGACGCCCTCCGCGTCCTCTACCGCCACCATTGCCGGGAAGGATAACGTATTTCAGATGTGCTTTGCCGACCCCAATCAGGGCACCGCTTCGGCGGAGTATATCGGCTCGCAGAATCTGGGCAGCAAAATCGCCGTAATCTGGAAGAGCGATGACGTGTACTCCAAGGGAATCCGCGACACGTTCCTTGAGGAAGCGGACGCGCAGGGCTTGCAGGTCGTCAGCGACCAGACGTTTTCCGATGGCAACGCCACCGACTTCTCCGTGCAGTTGAACGATGCCAAGACCAATGAGGCGGACCTTGTCTTTCTGCCGATGTACTACGAACCGGCGTCCCTGATTCTGGCGCAGGCCAGCGCCATGGGCTACGCCCCCAAGTGGTTCGGCGTGGACGGCATGGACGGCATTTTAACCATGCAGGGCTTTGACGCCTCCCTTGCCGAGGGCGTCATGCTCCTGACGCCGTTCAACGCCGACTCTACGGACGAGGCCACCGTCAAGTTTGTGACGGAATATGAAAAGCGTTTCGGCGAAAAGCCCAACCAGTTCGCCGCGGACGCCTATGACTGCGTGTACGCCTACTGTCAGGCCCTGACGGCCGCCAACGCCACGCCCGACATGGACGCCGCCACCATTAACGGCCTGATGAAAGAGCAGTTCACTACCATGACCTTCTACGGCCTCACCGGTACGGAAAGCGGCCTGACATGGGACGCTTCCGGCGCGGTTTCCAAGTCCCCCAAGGGCATGGTCATCACGAACGGCGCTTACGTGGGCATGGACTGAGTCAGACAACTTTGCAACCGGCAACCGGAACGGCCTTCGGGCCGTTCCGGCCAAACGGGTCCGCGCGGCGCATATCGGAGAGAGTATCCCGGAGACGCTTTCTCGGATATGCACCGATTCTTTCATTTTTCGTTTGTGAAGAGGGGTTTTCACATGAATTTTATCATTCAGTTTGTCAACAGTCTGACTTCCGGCGGCGGAGCTTACCAGTTCCTCAATCATATCCTGAACGGAATCAGTCTCGGGAGCGTTTACGCGATTATCGCGCTGGGCTATACCATGGTTTACGGTATCGCGAAAATGTTGAACTTCGCCCACGGGGACGTGATCATGGTCGGGGCCTATGTCTGTTTCTACACGTTCGGCGCGCTTCGCCTCCCCGGACCGCTCGCCCCTCTGCTGGCCGTCTGCGCCGCCGCGGCCGTGTGTACGCTTCTGGGCGTGACCATTGAAAAACTGGCCTATAAACCCCTCCGTTCCGCGCCCTCTCTGGCGGTCCTGATTACCGCCATCGGCGTGAGCTACTTCTTACAGAACGCCGCTCTGCTCCTCTGGTCCTCCAGTCCGAAAGTGTTTCCGAATTTCTTTGTGCTCCGGACCGTGGACGCGTCCGGCGAAACCGCGGTTTTACGCAGCATTCAGTTCGGGTCCCTCTCGATTTCCTTTGTCACCATTGTGACCATTGTCTCCTGCATTGTCATCATGCTGGCGTTGACGTGGTTCACCGGCCGGACCAAAATGGGAAAGGCCATGCGGGCCTGCTCAGAGGACAAAGCCGCCGCGCAGTTGATGGGCATTGACGTCAACGCCACCATTTCCCTGACGTTCGCCATCGGTTCGGGACTGGCCGCGATTGCCGGCGCGCTCCTTTGCTCGGCCTACCCTAATCTCGTGCCGACTACCGGCTCCATGCCCGGTATCAAGGCGTTTACCGCGGCCGTGTTCGGCGGTATCGGCTCCATCCCCGGCGCGTTTCTGGGCGGCCTGCTCTTGGGCGTGCTCGAAATCTTCGCGAAAGCCTACATCTCCGTACAGCTTTCGGACGCGGTCGTGTTCGCCGTGCTGATCATCGTCCTGCTGGTCAAGCCGACCGGACTGCTGGGCCGGACCATCCGCGAAAAAGTGTGAGGTGACGACATGAAAAAATCCCCGTTTCACTTCCTGACTTACGTTCTGGTCATTGGCGCGTACGCCGCCTTACAGGTCCTGCAAGCGCGCGGCGGCCTCAGCTCCTCTTTGCGCGGTATGCTGGTCCCGATTTGCGCCTATGTCGTCATGGCCGTTTCGCTGAATCTGACCGTGGGCGTACTGGGCGAACTGTCCCTTGGCCACGCCGGATTTATGAGCGTGGGCGCGTTTCTGGGCACTTCCACTGCCATTGCCCTGCAAGACGCGGTTCCTGTCCCCGCGGTACGCCTTACCATTGCGCTGATTGTGGCCGCGCTCTTCGCCGCCATTGCCGGCTTCCTGATCGGTATTCCGGTACTGCGCCTCAACGGCGACTATCTGGCCATTGTCACGCTCGCCTTCGGGGAGATTATCAAGGCCATTTTCAACAACCTGTATCTGGGCGTGGACGGCAAGGGCGTGCATATCAGTCTGTTGGAGGACACCACCCGCACCGCCGAAACCGGACGCCTGATTATACAAGGCCCCATGGGCATTGGCGGTATCCAGAAAATTTCCACGTTCACCGCCGGATTCATCCTGATCATGATTTCGTTAATCGTGATCTTCAATCTGGTCAACAGCCGCGCCGGACGCGCCATTATGGCAATCCGTGACAATCACATTGCCGCGCAGAGTGTCGGCGTGAACATCATCAAATACAAGATGATGGCCTTTGTGACGTCCGCCGCGCTGGCCGGTTCCGCCGGGGCGTTGTTCGCTATGAACTACTCCACGGTCGTGGCCAACAAGTTCGATTTCAACACCTCTATTCTGATACTGGTCTTTGTGGTGCTCGGCGGACTGGGCAATATGCTTGGCTCCATCATTGCCGCCGCCGTCCTGACGATTCTTCCGGAGGCGCTCCGGCCCATCGCCGAATACCGTATGCTTCTGTACGCCGTACTGTTGATCGTCATGATGTTGACGGCGAATCATCCGTTTGTACGGGCCTTCTTTAACCGCTTCCGCCAGACCGGGCGGCTCCGGTTGGAAGCGGACGGGGACGAGGAAAGGGAGGCGGTCTGAATGTCGAAACTTGTGCCGGTCCCGTCCGGAAGCATGGTCCCGGACAGAGACCTGAATAAAAAACCCGTGCTGGAATGCGTAGACCTTGGCATTTCCTTCGGCGGTCTCCACGCCGTACGGGATTTCAACATCATCATCGGACCCACGGAAATTTCCGGCCTGATCGGACCCAACGGCGCCGGAAAAACCACCGTGTTCAACCTGTTGACGAAAGTCTATCAGCCCACACAGGGCACGATTCTGCTGAACGGCAAGGACACGCACGGCATGAATACCATGCAAGTCAACCGGGCCGGAATCGCGCGGACGTTCCAGAATATCCGCCTGTTCGACAATCTGTCCGTGGAGGACAACGTCAAGGTCGCCATGGACGCCCACATGAAGTACAGTATGTGGAGCGGCATTTTCCGTCTGCCGGGGTACTGGCGGGAGGAGCGGGCCGCGCACGAAAAGGCCTTGGAGCTGTTGTCGCTGTTCTCCATGGAGAAGTTGGCGAACATTCAGGCGGGCGCGCTTCCGTACGGCGCGCAACGCCGACTGGAAATCGTCCGGGCGCTGGCAACGAATCCCTCGTTGCTCCTGCTGGACGAACCCGCCGCCGGCATGAACCCGTCCGAAACGGCGGAACTCATGGAGAATATACGCAAAGTACGCGATGCGCTGCAAATCGCGGTCCTGCTGATCGAACACGACATGAACCTTGTCATGAACATCTGTGAGGGAATCTGCGTGCTGAACTTCGGGCGGATTATCGCAAAGGGGACGCCGGCGGATATACAGTCGAACCCGGCCGTGATTGAAGCCTATCTCGGGAAGAAATAAGGAGGCGGAGCGCGTGAGTAAGGAACCTGTCTTGAAAGCGGAGAATTTAAACGTTTATTATGGCAGTATCCACGCCATTAAAGGCGTCTCCTTTGAAGTGTACGAGGGGGAGATTGTCACCCTCATTGGGGCCAACGGCGCGGGGAAGTCCACCACGCTGAACACGGTCTCCGGCATTCTGCGGAGCCGGACCGGGTCCGTGACGTTCCTTGGGGAAAATCTGCGGCGGGTGCCCTGCCACAAGATTGTGGCGCGGGGTCTGGCGCTGGTCCCGGAGGGGCGGCGGATTTTCCTGCAAATGACCGTGGAAGAAAATCTGGAGATGGGCGCGTTCACGCAGTCCCCGGCGGGTATCGCGCAAGACTTGGAACAGGTCTACGCGCTCTTCCCGCGTCTGCGCGAACGCCGGAAGCAAATCGGCGGCACGCTCTCCGGCGGGGAACAGCAGATGTTGGCCATGGGCCGCGCCCTGATGAGCCACCCGAAACTGTTAATGCTGGACGAACCCTCTATGGGACTGGCGCCGATTTTAGTGGAGCAGATTTTCCAGATTATCCGCAATCTGCACGGCGCGGGGTCCACGATTCTGCTTGTGGAGCAGAACGCACAGGCGGCGCTTTCGATCGCCAACCGGGGCTACGTGCTCGAAACCGGAAAGGTGGTCACCACCGGCGCCGGACAGGAACTGTTGGCAAGTCCGGAAATCAAGAAAGCCTATCTCGGCGGATAGGCGGCCCCGCGCGTTTTGCCGGAAAATGGGCTTTCCCCCTTCTTGGAAGGGGGTTTTTGTTATTTTTGACGATTTTTTTTGAAAAAAAGGAAAATCTTTTTTGTTTTGTTCCAAAATTTGTAAAAAAATTTTGTCCTAACTGTAACTTTATGGAAAAAATCTATTGATAACGCTGGAAAAATATGTTATAGTTCACCTCGACCTCAATCGCAGTTTCTCTTTCGCGCGCCGGACATCGCGTACTTTCCCGGAAAGGAGCCATGGACATGGAAGAACAACACGAAAGCCACGAAAAAATAGACCCTAAAATTATAGTAGCCCTGATTTCGGGACTGGTTTCCATTGTCAGCGCGATGGTTCCCCTGCTCAGCGATACGGAACGGAACCTCGTTCTGGCTTCCGCCGCCTTCCTGATTGCCCTTGTGCTGATGGGAATCTGTGTGTTCATTCTCTTCCGGAAGCGGCTCTATGTCGGAATCGCGGCGTTGATTCTGCTGGCCGGTTCGGCCCTCTCGGGGCTTCTGGCCAAACAGGTGGTTCCCGTGCCGTCCGCGCTGACTTACGCCGATACCACCGTGTCCGTCTACGCGGGCAGCGGGGAGCGCGCGTACCGGGACGGATCGTTTCAGGAATGCGCCTTTGTGTCGCCCGGTTGTATGACCGCGTGGGAGAACCGCGTGTACGTCGCGGACAGTGACAGAATCCGTTGTCTGGAAAACGGCGCGGTCTCGACCGAACCCTTCCCCGCCAGCCGCTACAATGCCCTGCTGGTCAGGAATCTGGAATCGGACCTGTACGTACTCGCCGAAAACCGCCAGATGGAGGACGGAAGATACTATAACTTCTTTATCCGTATCCGCAACGGGGAGGCGGAAGTCGTCTCCGGACGGCTGGACGTGGGGGCCTTCTCCGCGAACGTGCCGGACTTCGCGTTTTCGCGCGGCGGGGTGCTCTGGTTTATCCGCCTCTACGATGTGCCCGGCGGGGCCAGCGCCACCTTGCAGAAACTTTCCTACGACCTTGACGCCGACCGCTACGGCCCCCCGGAATGGGTCATGGACTTCCACTATGAAGCCGATGACATGAAGGAATCCCGGATGGTGTTCGATGCCGATGACAACCTCTACGTCTCCGTGCCGGGACAGGGAATCATTCTCCGTCTGGGACACGGGGAACAGGAATTCCGTGTCTTTGCGGGCACGCCCGGGAAGCACGTGTTCAACGACCAAGGCGACTTTACGTTTTCCTATCCGACCGCGCTTCTGCCGGTCAACGGGCGCCTGTACGTGCTCGACAACGGCACCGTCCGCCTTGTGACCGTGGACGGGGAACGCGCGGCCGCGTGCGAAACATTGGCGGGAGTGACGCCGGAAATTCTGAATTCCGGAAAGGTAAATATCTGGAACATGGAGACAGGCGAAAGCGTTTCGGGCGTGGAATTCGCGTTTCAGGCCCACGTCAAAGGCTCGCTCGCGCTGGACAACCGCGGACGGCTGCTGCTCAGTGACCCGGAAAACAGTTACATTTACCAGATTCTGGAAAACTAACGGCGTCGCTTACATTGGCAAAGAAGGTGGTTCCCATAAAACGAGAGCAAAACAAAATCGGGAAACAGGGATTGTGCGCGCTTCTGTCAATCTGCGTAACGGCCGTCTGTCTGCAAACACCGCAATTCGCCTCCGGACCCGGTATCAGCGTCTACGACGCGGTCTCCGTAGAGGAGAGCGTGACCCTGCACACGGAGTTGTTGACAGCCGTCGACAGTCCGGACAGCGCGCTGGACGCCGTCAGCCGTCAGGCCAACGCCATGACCGATGAACAAAAGCGGAATCCGTCCGACTCCGATCAGGCGGTACTCTTCGCGGAAGCGGCCATTGCCGCGGCCGTCCGGAAAACGGACGCCGCCCCGGTCATTCACATCAGCGAACAGACGCTTTCCGCGCTGGCCAAAACCGCGCTGGACGTCCGCGACAAGGCCGCCAAGACCTTGACGGACAACGGCGTTGCCGTCACGCGCAAAGTCGCCGCCACCGCCACGCTGGAAACGTCCGATTCCGCGTTCACACTTGTGATTCATTCGGATATACTGAATACGGCGGCGGATAAAATCAGGGTGCGGAAAACCACGGCGCCCGAATTTTCCATCACGTTCCGCCCCGCCGATTTCGAGGAAGAACTGCGACCCGATGAACAAAACCCCGCGCCGCGTACGCTCTCCATTGCCGTGGAGATGACCGCCGGGGAATGCGAACCGGGAACTTCGGTCCCGATTCCGAATGTCAAGCTGGAAGCGCCCAACGGGCAGTTGTCCGCCCCGGTGACGCTCTCCCTCAATCCCGGAAGCAATGAGCCTTCCACGCTCGCGGTCTGCGGGAAATCCGGGGAAAACGCCCCGTGCAGATACAATCCCGCCTCCCGTACGCTGGACGCGCGTCTTGACGCAAGCGATGTGTACACCTTCGGCAAGCGAAACGTCTACTTCTCCGACCTGACGGAACAGGACCGGAAAGTCCGTATGGCCGTGGAGGCGCTGGCGCGCGTGAACGTGGTCTACGGCTACCCGGACCATACCTTTCACCCCGAACGCGCCGTGACGCGGGCCGAATTCGTCGCCTTTGTCATGCGCGTGCTCGGACGGGTCAACAACTCCCTCAAGTCCCCCTTCGCGGACGTCACGGAGGAAAACGGATGTTACCATGAGATTGCGTCCGCCTACTATTACGGCATTATTAAAGGGTACGATGAGGAACATTTCTGCGGGGAGAAGCTCATCAGTAAAACGCAAATTTACGCGATTCTGGGCCGGATTCTGGAAAACGAGATGGGCTACTGGGTTCCCGAATCCCCCGGGGAATACCTTTCGCGGGAATTTACCGACACGGTCGATGAGTGGGCGCAGGCGGAAGTGGCGCTTGCCACCCGGGAGGGACTGGTCATCCGGCAGAGTACGGGCTGTTTTGACGGACAGCGGACCATGGACCGGGGAGACGTGGCCCTGATTATCTACGGACTTTATCAGCGTCTGGCATGACAAATTTTTCTGTCCTGTCCGGACATAAAACGGAATATGCTTCTATTGAGAAGAAGCGGAAATACATTGAAGGGGGTAATCTTAGTGGCACGGCGATTATTCCGCGTAATGTTGGTATGGCTGTTGCTGGCCGCGCAGATGGCGCCGACTGTGATGGCGGGGAGTTATGAGCCGGTCTCCGGAAAAACCCGCGCTACGGAACAGTACGTACGCGAGGCGGCCGCCGCGGAATCAGAGGTGACTTGGGCGGATCTGGCCTTTCCGTTCGTCAACTCCGACAAGGAACTGACCGGAAAAAATATGCCCGGAATCGGCTATGAGGCCTGTTCCGGTACGGACGGGAAGCCCTACAAGATTCCCTATGAACGCTATACCGAGATCTTCAACGAAACCGCGCAGGCGATCGCCTACTACAACAGCGCCCAGCAGTGGAAGGGCAGTTGTTACGGCATGGCGGTCGTGGCGGCCCTTCTCTACCAGCACCAGCGGCAGATGAACCAGACCGGCCTTCTGCCCATCTCCGGCAAGCCCGGGGAACTCATGGTGGACTTCGACAATCTGGAAAACGATGAGCTGGTCAAGTTTATTGAAGCCATTCAAGTCAGCCAGCAGGATTCCATCATTCAGCACGATTACGCCAAAAATAAGGACCGTTACGATGACCTTGTGTCGGAAGTGCGGGCGTTTCAGCGGAGCAAGGACCATCCGGTACTGATTGCCATTGGAATCACCGGGCAGGCCCACGCCCTGATCGGCTACAAAGTCGTGGAGTACAGCGACACCGAGACCCGGATCATGGTCTATGACTGCAACCTTCCCGGTCCCGACCGCTGGATTACGCTGGAAAAGGACCGGCAGGGGCATTACTTCCGCTGGTACTACCGTATGAACGACAATCAGGACTGGGGTCCGAAATACGATTCCAAGGGAAGCTGGATCTCCTACGTCCCCTACAGCGACTTTTACCAGACATGGATCAACCGCCCGGACGTGAACGGCAACAGCAAGGAACAGCTTTTGACCATTAACGTCAACAACGCCTCCATCACGGACGAGTACGGGGAAAACAAGGTGGAAATCAAGGACGGCGTGGTGTACACGGACGAGACGGACGTCTACCCGATGGTGGAGCTTGCGGTCACGGCGGACGCGCCGCTGGCGCCGCAGGTGGAGAGCGCCGGCGTTTACGTCTGGCTGCCCACCGGCCACCAGTACACCGTAGTCAGCAAGGAGGAGGGCACGCTGGAGGCCACAATGGTGCACGTCAAGCAGTACGCCACCGTCACGACCGCCGCCAAGAGCGTGACGTTTTACGTGGATGACGCGCACAACCTCAACGCCGTGGAGCTGGGCGACCCCGGCGCAAAGTACGAAATCGAGCTGTATTCCACCCTTCCGAACACGGAGAAAGTCGCGCGCCTGTCCGGCACCACCACGCTGATGGTCTCCTCCGACACCAACCCGCTTTCGTTCGTACAGCTGGACGGTTCCCTGTACGGGGATAACGTCAACAACGCCTCCCTCAAAATTGGAGAAACGGAAGTTTCCGCCAGTTCCCTGAAAGAGGGCGCGCACGAGAAAGTCGACAACTTCCTTCCGTTTACGGACGTGGCGCAGGGTTCCGCCTACTATGACGCGGTCTGCTGGGCGGTCGAGCAGAACATCACAAAGGGCACGTCCTACAGTCCCAAGAAGTTCTCTCCGGGCAGTCCTTGCAAGCACAGCCACATTCTTACTTTCCTGTGGCGCGCGAACCATTCCCCGGCGTATCAGGGGACGAACCCCTTCCCCGATCTGGACCCGGGAAAGGATTTCGGCAAGGCCGCGCTCTGGGCCTACGGACACGAGATGATTTCCCCGGACAAATATCAGGCTTCCCGCGCCTGTACGCGTTCCGAGGCGGTGATGTACCTTTGGAAGCTCGCCAAAAGTCCCGCCATCCGCGGCAGCACCCTGACCGATGTGCTGGATAACTTTACGGATGTTTCCACGGACAGCGAATACGCGCAGGCGGTCGCTTGGGCCGTCAATCTGGGGATTACCAAGGGCACCACGGACACCACCTTTTCCCCGGATAAAACCTGTACCCGTGGACAGATTGTCACCTTCCTGTACCGCTGTTACGGAGACAGCAACGCCGCGTAAAGCGGACGCCGCTCCGCGCGCCGGGAGAATCGCGCGGGGCGGCGCCAACGGAAAATTTTATCGTGGGAGGAGATTCTGTGAAAAAACGTATGTATAGTGTAATCCTCGCGCTTCTGTGCCTGACGGTTTCCCCGTTTTGGGCGGGAGCGGAAAACCTTGGAATTTTTCAGGGCCATATTGTGGACGGCGCGCTGGAAGAAGAGGATTCAAAAATCATTCAGGGGCACATTCTGGACGGCGTGATAGCCGAGGACGGAGACGGCGCCGACCCAAATGCCGCGCCACAGGATGTTCAGACCTTTACCGTTACTTTTCTGCCGAACGCCGTTGGGGCAACGGTCCCCGTGGAAAACAAACAGGTGACCAACGGGAGGGCCTACGGAGAACTGCCCGTACCCGTCCGGAGCCATTACGAGTTTCAGGGCTGGTACACCGTTTCCGGATACCGCGTAACCGCCAACAGCGTGGTCAACCTAACCGCCAACCAGAACCTGTACGCGCAGTGGAGCGTACTCAAGTACGAAGTCACGCTGGACCCGAACGGCGGCACGGCGGAGACCGCGTCCGTGGAAATCCCGGAGGGCGGCGTTTACGGAGATTTGCCGCGCCCAGTCCGGAGCGGATATACCTTTGAGGGCTGGTACACCCAGCCGCGCGGCGGGGAACGCGTCTCCAAGGATTCGCGCGCGGAAAGCCGCACTCTGTACGCGCACTGGGCCGTACTGCCAACGCTGGCCGATATGGAGGACTACTCCGCGATGCTGGTGTTTCAGGACGTGTCCACAAGTTCCAGTTACTATCCGGCGGTCTGCTGGGCGGTCAACCGGGGCATTACGAGCGGGACTTCCTCGGAGACCTTTTCGCCGAACGACCCGTGTAAACGCCGCCACATTCTTACGTTCCTGTGGCGCGCCAACGGCTGCCCGGAGATAGAGCACGCCTTAAGCTCCGTCAGTCCGGGCACGCTCTGGGCCTACGAAAACGCCCTGATTCCCATCGACATTCTGTACCATGACGAGGAGGCGTCCACGCGGTCCGATGTCGTAACCTATCTCTGGAAGCTGGCGGGCAGTCCCGCGGAAGAAGCGTCCGTGCGGTCCGTCATAGGCCGCTTTTCGGACGTCTCCCCGGAGAGCGAATACGCCTCCGCCGTGGCGTGGGCGCTCGACAGCGGCATTACCAACGGCACCACGGAGACCACGTTCTCCCCGGAACGTATCTGCACGCGCGGACAGATTGTGACCTTTCTGTACCGCTGTTACACGCGCTGAAAAATATTGCGTCCCCGCGAGACGTTCCGCGTCCCGCGGGGGCCTTTTGCGTCATATGTTCTTGGTATACTTCAGGCTGATCCAACTCTCCCCGGAAAAGCGGCCCCATCCGTTCCGCTCTTCCAGAATGGTGACGACCGTCCCGGCGGAGAGGCTTTCTTGATGCGGGTACTCAATGCCCGGACCGTTCCGGACCCGTAAGGACGGCCGGGCGGTGATTTCCACGCGGAATCCGGTTTTCGGGGCGGCGTGGGCGAGTTCGGCGCGTTTCGCTTCCGGGGAAAGAAGTTTGACGTCCTCAAAGTCGGTCCAGCCCTCCACGCCCGTTCCGCTCAGCCGGAACGGGTGCGCCGCGCCGCGCGAACACGCGATTACCTGCGCCGTACAGGCCGTGGCCGGTACCGCTTCGGCATCGTCATAGGGGCTGGAAAACTGGGAATTGCCCTTGAACGTCACCGTTTCGCCCGCTTCCGGCTCCATTTCTCCGTAAAGGCGCTGCTCGGAATCCGGGTCCGGCCCGTCCTTGACGCATTCCGGCTCCGTCTCCTGTGTTTCCTTTGCGCTCTCCGGTTCCGGCACCGGCTCCGGGGTTTCCGCTTCCTCCGCCTCGTACGCCGGACGGAACGCCCCCGCAATCAGGGAACGTTTCCGTTTGCGTCTCATAACCACGCCGCCGTTTGACTGGTCGCTCGTGCTCGTGTTGCCCTCAATGGTGAACACGTAGTTCACATCGTCCGGGAGTTCCTCCACAATCCCGACATGGTCCGTGGCGGACAGGTTGCCGGGGAAATCGAAAATGACCACATCGCCGGGTTTCAGGTCGCTTTTTTTATGCCAGTTTTTGGCCTTCTTCGCCGCCTTCATAAAGGCGTTACAGGACGCCGTCCGGACGGGCAGAAGCGGCAGGGCCTCCGCTTGATGGAAAATCCACATGACGAACATCATGCACCACGGGTTTCCGTCCAGTTTGAACCATTTTCCGTATTTCGTGCGGTTGCTCTTGGGCGGGGATTCCCGGTAGCCCAGTTCTTTCCGCGCGAGCGTCAAAACCTTCTCTACGGTCGCCATACGATACCTCCGTACAATCCGCCCCGGTTCCGGGAACGTGATTTTTGTCCATTATACCTTCCACTATTTGGAAACGCAACCGCGGCGGCGAAAATCCGGCGTTTTGACGAAAACGCGTGTCTTTTACGTACAAACTGTCGAAAACTGTCCGCCGTACAAGGACTTTCGCGCGGCCTTTTGCGCAACTTTTCAAACCGGCCGGCTTCGCTTCCGCGCGGACTTTCCGGAAGTCCGTCCTTTGAGTATGTGTAAAGTTTTTCTTGGCAAGTAAATAAATAAACTAAAAGCCGGGGGGGGGCATGGGTAGTCCTCCGGCGTTGCCTGTGGTATCATGTGATTGTCGAGAACACAGAAAGCAGGCGAGTAAAATGAGTATAGCATATGAGATAAATCTGAGCAAGTACAATATCGGAAGTTTTTCAGAACTGATTC
>JAFSRH010000035.1 GCA_017446225.1 Oscillibacter sp. | reverse complement strand
TCGCCGAATATTCCGCCAATGTCCGTTAAGCTGGTAGTGTCCCAGTCGCTCACAGCCAGTTCTTTCAGCCCGGAACAGTGCGAGAAGAGCGCGTGCATGTTTTGGACGTTGGACGTGTCCCATTTGCTCACGTCCAACTCCGTCAGGCCCTTGCAGTCAAAGAACGCGCCGCTCATGTTCACAACCTTGGATATATCCAGATTGTCGAAATTCGTGATTTCCGTCAGGTGTTCCAGACACATGAACCACGCCGCGATATACGTGGGAGAAATTTTGTCCTTGAAGTCCACCCGCGTAATCCGCGCCTCGTTTTCATACCATGGCGTGTAGGGGATATGCTCTTCTATCGTCAGACCCGTTTGGCGTCCATATTCCGTGTTCAGGCTTACGGGATATGTCGCTATCACCGTGCGTCCGGCCTCCGGCATGTCGCCGTTCTGGAATACCATCGTTCCATCGTCATACAGAATGGCGAAAACGCCCATGGTGAAGTATCCCGGCGCGCCCGCGGCGTCAATCCGGGCGTAGGCGTTATCCGTGCGTTCGGCGTCATATTTGGTTCCGGCGCCGCCGACCAGCGCCGCGCAGCCCATAAACATGCTGTCACTGACCGCGGAGGAGGCCACAAAGCGCTCGGAAACGAAAATGGTCTTTAAGTTCGCGCAGCCATTGAACAGATAGGCCATATTCGTGGCGGCGGAAGTGTCAAAACTGCTCAAATCCAGTTCCGTCAGAGAGGAGCAGTTCACGAACATCGCGTGAATGTCCGTCACGTTGGAGACATCCCAGCCGCTCAAGTTCAAACTCCGCAGGTTGGAACAGGATGCAACCATCGTGGAAGTATCCGTCACCTTGGAGGTATTCCAACTGCTCAAGTCCAGTTCCGTCAGAAAGGCGTTATCGGAGAATATGCCGCTCATGTCCGTTACATTGGAGGTGTCCCAGCGGAACGGCCCCACATTCGCCAGCTTTTTACAATGGGCGAACGCTCCGTGAAAATCCGTGCAGACCGATGTGTCCCAGCCGCTTAAATCCAGTGCCGTCAGGCTTTCGCATCCATAGAAAGCGTTCCGGATAGACGTTGCGTGAGAAATGTCCAGATTTGAGAAGTTCGTGAACTCAGCCAGATTGGGCAGGTACATGAACCAGTAAGCCAGCGATTGCGGGGCGATTTTGTCCGCAAAGTCAACCTTCGTCACCAGTTCCCGGTTGTTATACCACGGCGTGTTCGGTATCGCTTTCTTGAAGAAATACGAACTGGACATATTCACGGGATACGTTGCTATCACGGCGCGTCCGGCCTCCGGCGTGTCGCCGTTCTGGAATACCATGGTTCCATCGTTATACAGAATGGCAAAGACGCCCAGCGTAAAGTATCCCGGCGCGCCCGCGGCGTCAATCCGCGCGTAAGTGTCATCCGTGCGTTCCGCGTCATATGCGGTTCCGTTGCCGCCCACCAGCGCCGCGCAACCCGTAAACATGTCGGCGCGGTGCGCGTCCTCCGTGACGCCCGAAGTCACAAATTTGTCGGACGCCCGGATTGTCGTCAGTTTGGCGGATTCGTAGAACATCTTATCAAATGACGTGCCCTTGGACGTGTCCCAGCCGGACAAATCCAGTTCCGTCAATTCGGGACATCTCATGAACAGCAGTTCAAAATGCTCCACATTCGATGTGTCCCAGCCGCTTACGTCCACATGCGTCAGCGCGGGGCAGTTGAAAAATACCGCGTGCATGTCTTCCGCGCCGGACGTGTCCCAGCGGCCCACATCCACCGTTTTCAGCGTTGTGCCGGAGAACATCCCCGCCATGTCCTTTACATGAGAGACATCCCAGAGGCTTACGTTCAGTTCCGTAAGGGCGGAGCAGTTATAAAACAGGGCGTGCATATTTTCCACGCTGGAAGTATTCCAGCCGCCCACGTCCAATGTCTTCAGGCTCGCGCAACGGAAGAAGACGGAGAACATATTTATAACCCGGGAGATATCCAGATTTTCCAAGTGCGTGATTTCCGTCAGGTTCTCCAAATCCATGAACCAATGGGACAAATGCCGGGGAGAAATTTTGTCCTTAATGTCAACCTGCGTAATCATGCTGTGGTGTTCATACCACGGCGTTGTCGGTACGTGCCTTGTAACCGGGTCGTCTACCTGTCCGTACTCGGCGGCCATACTTACCGGATAAGTCGCCGTGACAGCGCGTCCGGCTTCCGGCGTGTCGCCGTACTGGAAGACCATGATTCCATCGTTATACAGAATGGCGAAGACGCCTATGGTAAGGTATCCCGGCGCGTTGGCGGTATCCACGCGGGCGTAGGTATAGTCCGTGTGTTCCGCGCTGTACGCGGTTCCATTGCCGCCCACCAGCGCCGCGCAACCCGTAAACATGTCGGCGCGGTGCGCGTCTTCCGTGACGCCCGAAGTCACAAATTTTTCAGACGCCCGGATTGTCGTCAGGCTCGAACACCCGGAGAACATCTGCTCAAACGCATCGCCTTTGGAAGTGTCCCAGCCGGACAAGTCCAGCTCCGTCAGGTTGGAACAGTTGATGAACAGGCTGTAAAATTTCTTTACATTCGAGGTGTTCCACGCGCTTACATCCACTTCCGTCAGCGCGGAGCAGTTGGCAAACGCGCCGTGCATATCCTCCACACTGGAAGTGTCCCAGCGGGCAACATCTATCGTGGGCAACGTTGTGCCGCCGAATATCCCGCCCATGTCTTTTACATGAGAGACATCCCAGGCGCTTACATTCAATTCCGTCAGGCTGGAACAGCCGAAAAAGGCGCCGTGTATATCATCCATGCCGGAGATATCCCAGCCGCTCACGTCCACCGCCTTGAGGCTTCTGCAACCAAAGAATATGGCCCGTATGCTTGTAAGGTTTGAGAAATCCAGATTGGAAAGGTTTTCAATTTCCGTCAGATTGGAGCAATTCTGAAACCATGCGGTCATGACTGTGGGGGCGATTTTGTCCTTAAAGTCCACGCGCGTAATCAAGTCCCGCTGGTCGTACCACGGCGTATTCGATGTCCAAAAGTCAATATGCTCATACCCGGTCGTCATATCCACCGGATAAGTCGCTGTGACCGTGCGTCCGTCCTCCGGGGTATTGCCAACCTGAAAGACCATTGTCCCGTCTTCGTAGAGAATGGCGTAAACGCTCTCCGTGGCGGGGGTTGCGTCCTCACCGTCCGACAGGTTGGCGGACACTCCGTCCATGTTCTCCGGCTCGGCGGCCGTTTCCGCGTCCTCCGTTACGGTTTCCGGTTCCGTGGCCGCTTCCGCGTCCTCCGTTACGTCCTCCGGTTCCGTGGCCGCTTCCGCGTCCTCCGTTACGGTCTCCGGTTCCGTGGCCGCTTCCGCGTCCTCCGTCACGTTCTCCGGTTCCGTGGCCGCTTCCGCGTCCTCCGTCACGTTCTCCGGCTCGGCGGCCGCTTCCGCGTCCTCCGTCACGGTTTCCGGTTCCGTGGCCGCTTCCGCGTCCTCCGTTACGTCCTCCGGTTCCGTGGCCGCTTCCGCGTCCTCCGTTACGTCCTCCGGGGCGGCGGCCGCTTCCGCGTCCTCCGTTACGTCCTCCGGTTCCGTGGCCGCTTCCGCGTCCTCCGTTACGTCCTCCGGGGCGGCGGCCGTTTCTGCGTCCTCCGTTACGGTCTCCGGTTCCGTGGCCGCTTCCGCGTCCTCCGTTACGTCCTCCGGGGCGGCGGCCGTTTCTGCGTCCTCCGTTACGTCCTCCGGGGCGGCGGCCGTTTCTGCGTCCTCCGTTACGGTCTCCGGTTCCGTGGCCGCTTCCGCGTCCTCCGTTACGTCCTCCGGGGCGGCGGCCGCTTCCGCGTCCTCCGTTACGGTCTCCGGTTCCGTGGCCGCTTCCGCGTCCTCCGTGGCCGGGAGCGTGACAACGCTTTCCGCCGTTTCCGGCTCCGGATTTTCCAGCGCGGCGGCGTTGTACGGAAGCTGCATAAACAACATCAGTACCACGAGAAATCCCGCCGCTGTCCGGCGCAGTTTCAACAGATTCATGTATGCGTCTCCTTTCGCTTAGTCCTCGTTGATGACGAGATATTCGTAGGCCTCTTCCGTGACCCATACGGCGGAAGAAAAGCCCTGTACGGTAAATTCTCCGTAGCCCTCGCCGTCAATGATCACGTCTTCCCGCACCTTTCTGAGACAGTCCTTGAAACGCCGTCCCGCGAAATGTCTGCCAACGTACATCCGTTTCTTGCCCGGACGCTTGTCCGACAGCAACAACGCCAGACCCGAATTCGGGTGTTCCGCGTCTCCCTCCCGCGTCCAGCCAACCACGTCATAGTGGTCCATGTAATCGTGCTGTTCGCCGTAGGCGTAATCGTGGCGTACGCGAACCATGGTCCGGAGGCGGGGAATCGGGATGTTACGGGTACAGGGAATGCCGTACAGGTCGCCGTAAAACAGACAGGGCACTCCATCTTTATGCAAAAGAATCAGGGCGTAGGCCACCTGTTTCATCCAGACGTTGACGAAGGATTCCAGAGACTGTCCGGGCTGGGAGTCGTGGTTGTCAATGAAGGTAATCGTCTGAGCGGGACGCCGTTGCAGGAGGGTATTGTTAAAAATATTCGCCATGTTGTAATTGCCGTCCGCGTAGGACATCTCGCGGACGTTGAAGTGGAGCGGCACGTCAAACAGCAACATGGAGTTGTCGACCTGATTCAGGTAATTCAACAGCGCGTTGACATCGCCGGACCAGTATTCCCCGACCGCGGGCAGGGGGGATTTCTTATAGGCCCGCATTTCCGACAGCCAGTCTTTTATAAATCCGGCGCTGATATGTTTGACCGCGTCCATACGGAAGCCGTCAACGCCGGTGAAGTCCAGATACCAGCGGCCCCATTTGAGCAACTCTTCCCGGACTTCCGGCGACCGGACGTCCACATCCGCGCCCATCAGGAAATCGTAATTTCCGTTTTCGCGGCTTACGTCTTCCGCCCACTGTTTGTCCGTGAAGCGGTAAATGTGTCCGGTCTGACGGCTCCGGTTGTCCCAGTCCACGCCGGTAAAATGACGGTGGTTCCACTTGAAATCGGAGTAGACGCCGTTCCGGCCCGGGAAATTGAACACCGTGGGGGAGGAGATGGTCATAGGCGCGGACTGAACCGCCATACGGTTCTTGGGGTCCACGCAGACCGCGGAAGCGTCCTCGAACGCATCGGCGCCCACGCGGTGATTCAAAACCACGTCCGCCAGTACGGAAATCCCGTTTTTGTGGAAGGCGCGGATCGCCTCCTGATACTCTTCGCGGCTCCCGTACTTGGTTTTCACGCTGCCCTTCTGGTCGAACTCGCCCAGATCGTACATATCGTAGACCGCGTAGCCCACGTTATCCTCCATAAAGCCGACCTTGAACGCGGGGGGGAGCCAAACGTCCGTGATTCCGAACTCCGCCAGCCGCGGGGCCTGCGCGATACACTTGTTCCACAGTACATGGTGGCCGGAGACGTACCACTCAAAATACTGTATCATGGTTCTGTTCTCGGCCATGTCACACCTCCGTATAGGTGTTCACCACAGAAGGCTTTGCGTGCAGTTTCGCAATCTGGGGAACGATGGCAGTAAAGTGGGGCGTCTTGAAATGGGCGTCAAGGCTTTCCTGATCCCGCCAGAATTCCAGAAGGACGAATTCACCCGGATGTTCCCGGTCCTGATAGAGCGTGTAAGAGACGTTGCCCTCTTCCTTTACCGTCTCGGCAATCAGACGCCGAATCAGCGGCAGATAGTCCGGCACACGTTCCGGGATAATGTAATCTCTGGCTGTGGACATAATCATACTCATATTCTCCTTTATCGTTTGTCCGAACGCCTGTTTGGCGACCGCCGGCGTTCCGATTGCCGATTCCCCCTCGCCCATCGCTTTTCGCCGCCATCTCCCCATGGGGGAAAGGGAAGGCACGAAAGGGCGGGTGAGGGGGTGTCAAAGCGTATGCTCTCTTATCTGTCCGCGTACACGCCGCGGGAAAAGCATACTTCCGTTCGTCCGTTGGGACGGACGATTACTTTTCGGGCCGGAAAGAAAAATGGAATTTTGCGCGGCGGTTGTTCTTGGCAAAACTGCCATGCAAGCCCGCGCACAGTTTCCAACCGGCAATCCGTCTTTGTATGGAGGCGTTGAGGGAAATTTGTATCGGGTCCTCCCGCACGGCGCCTTTGAAGGCCGCGTTCAACATCCGCAGTCCCGCCGCGTTTCCGGAAAGGGCAAGACTGCTTTCCAGCGAGAAGGAAGCCCATCCATCGCGGCCGCCCCGGAACAGACGGTTCCAGCCGACACGGAGCATTCCGCGCACGGAGTTCAGCGCGTTGGAGTCCATCCGATACCCCGGCAGAGGCTCGTCTTTGAAACGCCAGTCCACGCCAACGCCCTGATGAAATTTCAGACAGGAGACGCCGGTCTCCGCGTACAGTTTGCGCTCCGTTCCAAGGCGGAGCTGTTTCCGGAAATGCGCGGAGGCGTAAAGGCCGCTCAGGTTCGCGTCGGACCTGCCATCGAGACAGATTCCCGTATCCGTATGGAGGGAGAAATCCGTGCCGCCGGAAGTGGTAAACGCGGTCGCCTGCGCGCGCAAAACGCCGCCGGCCAAAGAGATATGCGCGCCTTTCATGGAGGCGTCCAGCGCGCTCTTCGCGTGGTAAAGCCCGCCGGAGGCGCGGTCGCTGGCAAACGCGCCGTGTACGCCCACGCGGAACAGCGGTCCGGCGGCGATATCCTTTCCGGCTACGCACCCCTGAATTTGTCCGCTGAGTCCGTCTTTGCGGCTGTGCCGGGACTGGTAAGCCGCGCCGGACCAGTCAGGCGTCTCCGTTTCGCCCGTCAGACGGTCCAGCTCTTCCAGATTGGCCCGCATGAAGTCCACCGGGGCCATGACCGCGGAAGAGAGCATTTGACGTTGCGCCTTTGGACTGTCCGCGAGTTTCAAACTGACCTGATACGCGCCCTTGGCCGTCTCTTGTACGGAAGGGGCGATAAAATCCGGCATTTCCGCGCGGAAACGGAGGTACTCCACGCCCGTGACCTGTACGTTGGCCTCTTCGAGCGTGGGCGCGTCCAAGGGGGACACCAGCGTGTCCGCGCTGACCGGAAACGCCGTCCCTTCCTCGTACTTCTCCGGCGGACGGAGAATCAGTTCCGCGTCTTCAAAGTTCAGCGTGACCGGGCCGTTGCTGTCGCTTTTGGCTTGGAACAAATCGCCGCACGTACCAAAGTTCCGCAGTTCCGTGGCCCACTCCTTCACCCGGACCCTTGCCGGAACGGTCTCTTCCGGCATATGCACGCAGTTGAGGACCAGTTCCGCCCGTTTGACGCAGAAATGGTTTGCCTCGCAGGGGCGGACATCCGATGCGGCGCGGATAATCCCGATATTTTTGACGGTATACCAGCCCTTGTAAGGCGCGTGGGAGTCGAGCAGTAAAATGCCCGCCGCCGTACTGTTGGCGTCCGCCGCGCCGGTATCCCGTACCGCCGCCTTCACCACGCCCGCGTTGACGATTCCGCCGCCCTTCCAGTTTTGGACTCCGGACTTGAAATTTTCATGGAGCGTCTCCATCATGTAGTCGGGTCCGGCCGCGCTGAGTCCGTAGGCGCCGGTTCTGGACGCGAACGTACTCAAAACGCCCATACGCTCTGTGGGGAGTACGCCCATGGTCGTTACTTCCACGGTTCCTTCATTGACAAGCGTGGAACTTCCCGTGTGTCCGGCGCCGAACACCGTCCCGCCGGACTGGCCGCGCACCAAACCGCGATTGATCAGCGTACTGCCGGCCCCCGCCACTGTCAGCGCGCGCGTAATGTACGCCTTCTCCACGTCAATGACGATACTGCCGTTATTGATGATGGTCAGGTCGTTTTTCTGGGACGTCAGGCCGCGGGGATTGATACCGCGGTTTCCCTTGCCGCAGACCCGGACCTCCCCGTTGTTTATCATCGCGGAACGGTGGTAGACGTACATAGGATGTGTAAAAACGTTCTCCGTTCCCTCGGGGTTGTCCGTATCGCACTCTATGACAATCTTTCCGTTGTTGACAAGGCAGGACTGATTTCCGCCCAGCATTCCCCAGAGCATGAGGAACATATACTTTTTTCCGGAACCTTCCCGAATGCCCTTCTTCCCGCCGGGCAGGTCCTCCATATCCCCCGGGGCCGTCATTTCGGGTCCGTACCGCCTGAGCAGTTCGCCCATGTTCATATGAATTTCGCCGTCATTGGTCAAAACCGCGTAGTCGCCCGCCTCCCGGTAGGTATCCCCGTGGGGGTCGGCCTTCAGGGAAGCCATGGCAAACGCGCTGAGCGTACGGTTGTAACGGCTCTCCACCGATGACAAATCGGCCTTGAAGTAATCGAACAGCGTGCCGTCATCCGTTCCGTCCACCGTGATATTCCCGGCGTTTTCCGCGTACGCGGGCGTATCGGCCGTCCCGGGTTCCGCCGCAATGGCGACATTTTCGGGAGCGCGCGTATCCGCCGGAGTTCCCTTTGAGGCGGAGGCGGGGGAGAGGAAAAGTTCCTTGAACGTCCGGGCCAGCCCTTGCAGAACAGGCGGCGCGAACGTATTCAGCGTGTTCAGAATGTCCATGTTCACCCGTCCTTTACGTCCTCAACTGCGGCCATGAAGCGGCCCGTTTTCATGCGGACGCCTCCTTCTGTTCAAACTGGCTCAGGTAAAGTTCCGCGTAGAGTCCGTTTTGCGCCATCAGGCTTTCGTGGGTTCCCTGTTCCACAATGTCGCCGTTCTTCATGACAAGAATCAGGTTCGCGTTGCGGATGGTGGAAAGCCGGTGGGCAATGACAAAACTGGTCCGGCCTTTGAGCAGATTGTTCATCGCCTGTTGAATGACCGCTTCCGTCCGGGTGTCCACACTGCTGGTCGCCTCGTCCAGAATCAGAATCGCGGGATTCGCAATCATGGCCCGGGCAATGGTGAGTAACTGCTTCTGGCCCTGTGAGATGTTGGACGCGTCCTCATTGATGACGGTATCGTAGCCTTTTTCAAAGGTACTGACAAAATTGTCAATGCGCGCGCTCTTTGCGGCGGCGTACAGTTCCTCTTCCGACACGTTGTCTCTGCCGTAGGAGATATTGTCGCGGATACTGCCGTTAAAGAGCCACGTTTCCTGTAAAACCATGCCGAACATGGAACGCAACGTATGACGCGAAATCTCGCTGATGTCCGCGCCGTCAATGGTAATGCCGCCTCCGTTGGGTTCGTAGAAGCGCATTAACAGGTTGACAAGGGTCGTTTTGCCGGCGCCGGTGGGTCCCACGATGGCGACCATCTGCCCCGCCTTCACGGATACGTCAATGTCGTGCATGAGGATTCTGTCCGGGGTATAGCCGAAGCGCAGGTGCCGGAACTGGATGTCGCCCCGGACCGGTTGCGGAACGGGCTGTTCCGGCTCTTTCTGGGTCTCCTCCGGCTGATCCAGCAACGCAAAGACGCGTTCGGCGGAGGCCAAAGCCGACTGCAAACTGTTGAGATGCGCGGCAATCTGGCTGACCGGGTTGCTGTACATCCGCTGGTATTGGAGCAGGGCGGTAATACTGCCAAGGCTCATGGTACCGTTCAGGACATTGGCCGCGCCAAGTCCGCAGATGAAGATGTAGGCGATGTTGTTGAAGAACGTGGAGGAAGGGTTGACCATGTAGGACATATACTGGGCCTGTCTGCTGGCCTCGTAGAGTTCCGCGTTTTTGCCTTCAAAGTTTTTGAGCGCGTCATCCTCAAAGCCGAAAGCCTTGACCACATTAGATCCGCTGAAAATCTCCTCCACCACGGAGTTCAGTTCGCCAACGTTCTTCCACTGCGCGCGGTACGAAATTTGGGAGCGTTTCAGGATGGCCCTTGACACAAGGATACTGCACGGAATCGTCAGCAGGCACAGCAACGTCAGCCACCAGCAAATGGTAAACATCATCACAATGCCGCCCACGATCGTCAGGGACGATGTCACAATCTGTCCCATGGACTGCTGAAGAGAGGTTCCAATGTTTTCGATATCGTTGGTCAGGCGGCTGAGGATATCGCCCTTTGGCATGGAGTCGAAGTAGGAGAAGGGCAGTTTCATGAGCTTCCGGTCCACGTCTTTGCGCATTTGGTAGAGCGTTTCCTGCGTGGCTTTGGAGAAAAGCAGATTGGAGGCCGCCCCAAAAATCAGATTCAGAACATAGACCAACGCCAGAAGCGCCAGAAACAGGAGAAGGGTCCCGTACTGGAACTGGGTCTCATTTTCGAGCGCAAGTTGCATTCGGTCGAGGGTGTAGGAAAGAATCTTGGGCGCAATCAGAGAGAATACCGTCGCCAGCACAGCGGTTACAATGCCCCACAGCAAAACGGCCTTTTGCCGCCCCAGATAGGCCATCAGCCGGTTGACGGACGCCCCGGCGTTTTTAGGCTTCCCCGCGTCTTTTTTCCCCGGCTGTTTCGCTTTTTTCTGCCGCGCCTGTTCCTGTTGCCGGCTGAGTTTCGTCAGCTCTTCCGGAGACATTTTGGAACGCTTTTCCACGAGCGCCCGCCGCTGTTCCGGCGTCATCCGGGCGATACGTTCCATGGCCTGCTGAATTTCTTCCGGCGACATTCCGCCCGCGCGGGTCAGGAATCTGTGGAGCTGTTCCGGGGTCATTCGCTGGAGCTTCTCTTCAAATTCCCCGCGCTGTTCCGGAGGCAACGCCCTCAGGCAGTCCTGTAACAACTGTATCTGGGCGGGGGACAACGCCGCCATGGATGGAGACATTTTTAAGTTGTTGTCCATTCTTTACGCCCCCATTTCTTCCCGGGACAGTTGAGACCGGGCGATTTCACGATAGACGTCATTATTGGCCAGCAGTTCGCTGTGGGTACCCTGTCCCACCAGTTTCCCGTTTTCCAGAACCAGAATCTGGTCCGCCGACTTGATGGTGCTGATACGCTGGGCCACGATAATGACGATAGCGTTCCGCGTCTCCTTGGACAAGGCGCGGCGGAGGGCGGCGTCCGTTTTGAAGTCGAGCGCGGAGAAACTGTCGTCAAAGAGGTAAATGTCGGGCTTCCGGATGACGGCCCGGGCAATGGACAGGCGTTGTCTCTGGCCGCCGGAAAGGTTCGTGCCGCCGGGGGTCAGCGCGGTATACAGGCCGTACTCCTTTTCTTCCACGAAGTCCCTTGACTGCGCCACGTCCAAAGCGTGATTGGCTTCTTCCTCCGTGGCGTCCCGTTTTCCGCGCCGGAGGTTCTCCATAATCGAGCCGCCAAAGAGGAACGCCTTCTGGGGCACTACGCCAATATGTTCGCGTAATTCCGCCTGCCGCAGATTGCGGATGTCACAGCCGTTTACCAGAATGGCGCCTTCCGAGGTATCGTAATAGCGCGGAATCAGATTTAAAAGGGTACTCTTGCCCGCGCCCGTTCCGCCGATAATGGCCAGCGTCTGTCCCGCGGAGACGGTGAAACTGATGTCCGAGAGGGCGTTCGCGCCGCCCTCCGAGTAGCGGAAAGAGACGCCCTTAAATTCCAGCGTGCGGATATGTTCCGCCAGTTCCTGAGGCTGTTCGGCGTCCCGGATGGACGGCGCGACGTGTAAGACTTCCGTAATCCGGCTTCCGGCGGACTGCACCCGGGGCAGTACGATCAGACCCGCGGACAACATCATCATTCCGAACACAATCAACGTCAGGTATTGAATAAACGCTTGAATATCGCCGTACGTGGCCAGATGGTCGGTCATATAGTGGGCGCCGAACCAGAGCACCAGAATGTTCGCGAAATTGACGATAAAGCTCATCACCGGCGGGAACATGAGAAGATAACGATGGAGGTCCGAGGACGTGTCTTTTACTTCGGCGCTGACGGCGGAAAAACGCTTCTTTTCGCTTTCCTCTTTGTTAAACGCCCGGATCACCCGCATTCCGTTGAGCGATTCCCGCGCAAGCCGGTTTACGCTGTCCAGCTTTTCTTGATAAAGCAGAAAGATTTTCCGGACCGTGCCGACAACGAACGCGACAAACGCCAGACAAAGCAGGATAGCGGCAAGGACAATCCAAGCCAGACGCGGCGAGGTCAGAAGCGCAACGATCAACCCGCCGATACACATCAGCGGAGCGGTAAGCATGAACGTCAGCAGTTGAACAAGGCCGAGCTGCATTTGCATAATGTCGTTTCCCTGACGGCCGATCAGGGAAGCGGTTCCGAACTGGTCCAAGTCGCGCTGGGACAGGCTCAGAACGTGCTTGAAAAATTCCGCGCGCAGGTTCCGCGAAAAACTCATGGCCGTTTCGGAGATGAATTTCCCGTTGACAGCGGGAAACAGCATGGACAGCACAGCGATGACCGCCATCAGCGCGACCGTACCGCCGTAAGAGACGTTTTCGCCGCTCAAAACGCCTTCGTCTATAATGCGTTTGCTCAACATGGGGAGCATAAGACTGCACAGCGTGGCCAGCATACTGAGGAGTACGATAAGGACTATTTTTTTCCAGTAGGGGCGCAGGAATTTCGCATAAAGTTCAATCATAGAACGTGCCTCCCTGTTACGTGGCGCTCGACCGTCTGACCGGGCGGAAAGGATACGTTCCGTTCATTCTGTCCGCGTAGTAGCCGTCAAAGCCGAACTGGAAGTTGCAGCCCCACCCGAACGTCCCACAAAAAGCGGTGGAAGTCTGGTAAAAACCTTGCGGCTTTGTGTTGGTATTGGGGAACAGTTCCGGATAGTACCAAGTATCCCCTTCCGTCAGGTTGATCAGCGTTGCCAGTTCCTTGAGGTTGGGAAGGACCCAGTCGTCATAGCCGCCCAGACGCAGTTCCTTACAGTAAACCAAGGCCTCTTTCAAGGGGAGCAACGGCGTTTCCTCCCGCATCCACATCAGGCCGGTTACGCGGTCGGTCACGGTCTTGTCGGGGTTGACTGTAAACCTCTCCGCGGACGGCATGGCAAAGGGATTGGAGCCGCCGCTGACGGCCCGGATACGGGACGGAATGTCTTTTCTGCGCCCGTAAGAACAGCCGTAGCCGAAATAGAAACCCCATGCCAAATCCGTGTTGTCCTTACAGTCCGTGTCGCACCAGTAGTAATCATTGGACGCGTTGAACACGCCGGTGTCAATGGCGGGCATTGCGTCGTTATACCGGGCCAGAGAACGGAGTTCCTCCCGGCCGGGCAAACGCCAGTCATTCCGGCCAAGATAGCGCCGGTCATTCAGGGATTGCACGTAAGCCAAGGCGTCAGACCACTTCAGCAGAAGGGTATCGTGGGCGTTATCCCACAGAAGGCCGGTATTCCGGTCAAAGACGGCGGCGCCGTTTTCGCGCGTCTCGAAGGAGGCCGGGAGCCAAATCCGCTGAGCGTCAAAGCCCCAGATTCTGTCCGCGGCGACGGGACGCCCTTTCAGGTCATACGCTTCCGTCTGTCCCGTATGGGTGAGCCGGAACGTATTCGTGCGCGCGCTCTCCGAAGGCGCGTCCGCGTAACGCACGGCGCGGAACAGCAACGGCGTATTCCGGCCGCCGTAGTAGCCATCGTACCCGTAGGTGAAATTCGTAACCCACGCGTAATGCCCCTCGAATACGCCGCAAGCGGAATAATGGAGCATTTTTTCATTCGGCGGAATCGGGAAGAAGTCCTCGAAGAACCAGCTCTTGTTGTCAACGTCCAGATTTAACAGCGTGTTCAGTTCCTTGATGTTGGGCAGACGCCAGTCGTGATACCCCGCCAGCGTCATGCGGCGGCAGGCCGCGTCCGCGTCCTTGGGGCCTTGCCGGGGATTGGTTTCCTTCTGCCACATCAGGCCGGTTGTTTCGTCCGTGACGGTGCCGTCCCCGTTGTCGTGAAAACGACTGGGGTCCGGCTCTCCGAAACGCCGGTCCGTCCCGCCGCGTACGGCCAGCACATAAGTTTTCGTATCCGTCTTTTTCGCCACGCCGCTTCCGAATCCGGAAAACAGTGCCCACGAGAAGTACGGCTGGAGCCGGTAGACGTTTTTGGTCCAGTAGTCGCCCACGGGACAACAGCCGAAGATGTCCGTATCAATCACGGAATCCGCCCGCCCGTAGTCGAAAATAGACCGCAGTTCGTCTTTATTGGGCACCCGCCAGTCATCGAAGCCGCCGTAACGCGCCTCATTGAGCGCGCGGGCGTGGACTTCCCCCGCCTCAGCGAACGAGTAACGCGCCCCGCCATAGCTCACGTCTCCCGCGTTCGGGGACTTGAACTCCCACCACAGGCCGGTATTTTCGTCATAAACCGTCCGGACGCCGTCCGACCAGCCGCTGGAAAACGGAAGGTCCTTTCCCGTTCCGGAACGTTTATGGAAGGGGCGCTCGGTATAAGAAGAAAGGCGTTCAAAAAGTCTCAAGTTGATCTCCTTTCGCTGTCACATGGATTTGTTCATATTGGCGAATACGTCCCCGTCAATCACCGCGTCAATCAGGACGGGACGGTTCAAAGCAATCGCTTTCCGAATGACGCCTTCCAGATCCTCGGCCCGTTCCACGCGGAATCCTTCCGCGCCACAGCTTTTCGCATAGGCCACGTAATCAGGATTCAGGAAGTTCATATAGGCGTGATCGTTGAACATATTCAGGAGGAACTTTTTGATGACGTTGAACTCTCCGTTGTCGAAAATGACCCAAACCACCGGAATGTTATTCTGCACCGCGGTCAGCAGTTCAAAGCCGGCCATGAGATAACAGCCATCGCCGGAACCGGAAATGACCACTTTGTCCGGGTTCGCGCACTTGACGCCGATACAGCCGTTGGTGTGACTGGCCATCGGGCCGAAACTTCCGGGATTCTGGTAACGCTGGTTGCCTGTCAGCTTCATGTACTCCGACAGCCACAGCATATGGGAACCGGCGTCTCCCATAATAATAGCGTTTTCGGGGGCGGCGGCGCAAATGGCGCGTGCCACGTCCGCGGGATGAATCTTCTTCACCGCGCCCTGATTGGGCATATCGAACCATTTCCTGTCATTCGGCGCCGGCTCCGAAAGTTTGGGCAAAGAAGCGTCCATTTCTTTCAGAATGGCCTCAAGGGCTAAGCGGGCGTCCGCCACCATGCTGAAATCGGCGGAATAGACCTTGTGAATCTCATGCGGGTCAATATTGATGTGCATGAGCGTCTTTTGGTCGTACAAATCGGGCTTGAAAAGCAGGGTAGCGTTTTCGGCGAAGGAGTTGCCCACGGCAAGGACCAAATCGGCCTTGTCAAAGTATTCCATGGCGCAGGGGTCGCCGGTGGTGCCGTAAATGCCCAAGGACTGGGGATGATTTTCCGGCAGGTAGCCTTTCGCGTCCATGGTGGTGACGAAGGGAATTTTGTAGGCGTCAATCAGCGACAGTAACGCGTCTTTGGCTCCGGCGCGGATACAGCCGTAACCGACCAGCAACAAGATCCGTTCCTGTTTATTGAGCGCGGCGGACAGGCGCGCGGCGAACTCCCGAACCGTAGCCGGTTTCGGCGGACAGGCGCGGACTTGCAAACGTACGGGCCGGAAATTGGGGACCTCCGCAATGGTGATGTTTTTGGGGACGTGGACGTGCACCGGGCCGGGCCGCCCATCAAACGCGGTATTGATGGCGTCCTCCATAATGTCGCAGGTCTGGGAAGCGTCCTCAATAATGTAGGACTTCTTGGTAGTCGCGCCGAACATCTTATGAGAATCCGGGGTACGGCTGAGGCCGGACGACTCGTTCAAGCAACCTTTTCCGCGCACGTTGGCGGAGGCGTAGCCGGTGATGGCCAGTACGGGCAGGGAGTCGGAGTAGGCCACGGCCATGCCGGAAAAGAGGTTAAACGCGCCGGGTCCTCCGGTTGCGAAGCAGACGCCCAGATTGTCCGGGTTAAACATGGTGTAGCCGCAGGCCATGAAAGACGCCGCCTGTTCGTTGCGTACCACGATTGTCCGAATGGAGGACGATTCCCGCAACGCCAGCAACATGGAAGCGTTGACTTGTCCGGTACTGCCGAACACGTGGCGCACTCTGCCGCTGTCCTCCAGAATTTTTACGATTGCCTGATTAACGTCCATCCGGATTCCACTCCTTTTCGTTGAATTTCCCCCGAATAGGGCCAATTTTCCGGTCGGAGAACAATTCCCCGTTGACGGCGGCCTCATTGAGCTTGTAGCCATCGAAAAACAGATAAACCCTGTCTTTCGGGACGCCGGTTTCCTCGGAAAAAATCTCGATATAGCGTTCGGCGATACGCTTTTTCTGGCTGTCGGCCAGTTCCAGACTCTGTACGGTGATACAAGGCATGGTAATTCTCCATTTTCATAACAAGAGAGCCGTTAAAAAGAAGATTCTTTCAGGCACGGTCAGCCTCCACTCTCCGATTTTAACGGCTCTCTATATTTCCTCATGTTACGGGGTTCCCGCGCTCACATGGCCGGGAAGCCCCGTGATTTGTCACGCCGGGTTACGGCGATTAGCGGTTGAAGTAAATCCGCTGATTGCGCACGTCCTCGCCGGCTTCGATCTTGTCGAGCACCTTTACAAGGAGCTGACCGTAAGCGCGGGAAGATTCCACGGAGCAGCCCGTCACGAACGGCCAGTCAAACTCGGCTTCCATGTCGTCCCGGCTGCACTTTACACGGCTGATGGCCGCGCCGTTCGGGCCGACCGCGTCCTTGATAATATACTCTTCCGGATACAGGAAGCCGGGAGTATGGACGTCCGTGTGCTTGTTGTCCTCGGTCTCGCCGTACATCTCGAACGTGAAATCATAGTCCGGGCCGTAGAAGTCCCAAGCGTGGGGATGGCAGACGATGCGCTTGCCGTAGACAATGGACTTGTACTCGTTCTTCGGGTCGCGGCAGAACACCAGCGTGGCCACCGCATAGCACAGGGAGCCAATCAGCTTGCCGTCATAGTAGGCGTCCATAATCAGCTTGTGCAGGTTGTAGTTGTTGGCCATGTCGAGCATAGCGCCCAGACCGCCGGTCAGCGCGATGGCGTCATAGTCCTTCATGTTCGCGTCCTTGAACGCGATGGGGTGCGCCCACTCGTCGCCGTCCACCAGTTCCTTGATACGGTCGCAGACTTCCTTCGGGTTGGTCTTGACGTTCTGGACGGGGTCCACGAAATCGGGGTCCACGCTGATGGTCAAAGGCAGAGGCTTCTTACCCTTCGGCGTTGCCAGCGTGCACTGATAACCCGCCTTCGTGAGAGCGTCCCACGGAGCCTGAAGCTCTTCGCCCCAAGAACCATAATTCGTTGCGCAGACCAGTACCTTTGCCTTCTTGCTCATTGTTGAATCCTCCTCATGTGTATGAGTATATGCGCCTCTTCAGCGTATGGAAAAACCCTCGTTTCGCCGGATTTTCGGGAGGGCTTTTCGTCCGTTTCAGGGAACTTCGCAACGGAAACGGCGCCGTAACGGGTCCCGTTGCCGGCAGTCCGCCGTCACAATGTTCCGGCGTGGCTCAGGGGATTTCCTTAGGGATATCCTCTTTGATGGGGTTAAACAGATCAATGGCTTCCGTTTCGCCCAGAGCGATAAACTTGTGAAGGACGTTCGGCGGGACAAAATAGCAGTCGCCCTGATGGATTTCGTATTCCTCTTCGCCCAGCCAGATTTTGAATCCGCCCTGAATGACGTAACCGAACTGTTCGGCGGGGTGGCTGTGCCAATCCACGACCGCGCCGTCCTCCATGTTCCAGTGAAGGCCGTTCATCCGAACGCCGCGGCCGAGATTCTGCATAAGAATCCCCTGCGCGGTTTTCATTTTCCGCAGTTCCTGCCGGTGAATAATCGCCTTTTCGTACATCCTCGCCGCCTCCGTTTATTTCAGATTCGCAAGAATCGCCTTTGCGAACACGCCGTGATGTCCGCCGGTTCTGGCGGTAATCAAATCGCCGTCAATCATCACGTCCTCGTCCGCGTACTCTATGCCCGCGTTGCGCACGTGGGAAATGATGTTGTTGTGACAGGTGACGCGCCGTCCCGCGAAGGATTCCTTGATAGGCCCGGCCAGCCAAAGGGAATGGCAAATGAAGCCTTTTACGATTTCCGGTTTCGCCATGACCCGTTGCAGGAATCCGGCGGCGGGGGAAATGTCGCCGGGCTTCTCCGTGTAGAGGAGATAGTCCGCCACGTAGCCCGCCGGAACGATAATCGCGGCGTATTCTTTCAAATCCTCGTCCGTGAGATTCTCAAAGCTGTGGTCAACCGTCACTTCCGCCTGATATTCCAAGCCCTTGAAGGTAAGGCGGGGCTGTCCCCAAAGGCGGGTCAGAAACACGGGCTGACAGCCTTCCGTCTCGAAGTAGGACTGGTAATAAAAGACTTCCCGCTCGATAAACCGGTTTTCCAGCAGAATCCCGATTTTCTTTTTCATACTCGTTTCCTTTCCGACAGAGGGTTAAATCATCTCGACAAAGTTGTCAAAGCCGGTCACTTCCAGCACGGAACGCACGCCCTCGCTCACGTCTTTCAGGTAAAGGCCCACATCGGCGCCGAGTTTCTGCTTGGCAAAGAGAATGACGCGCAGTCCGGCGCTCGAAATATATTCCAGATCCTTGACATGGAACGTGACGTTCTTGATGTCCTGTCCCTGCAAGGCGACCATCTTCTCATGGAGCTGAGGCGCTACCGCGCCGTCCAGACGTCCCGTCAAGGTAACGTCCACGTTGCTTCCGTTTTTCTGTATGTCGTAAGTAAACATGATACTTCCTCCCTGTGTCAATAAAAGATGACGGCCGGTTTCGCCGTTCAAAATTCCGGCTTACGTCTCCGCCTTGCCGACCAGCAACATCAGGCTTCTGGGCATGAGGGAAACCGCTCCGTCACGTACCACGCGGTTCGCGGCGCCCTCTTTGCCCGTGTACTCAATCTCGCGCCAGACCATTCCGCCGGGAAGGGACGGCAACTCGAAGCGCGTTTCCTCCCAATAGGCGTTGACGGCGCAGTAAATAAACGTATCCTCTTTCGTGCCGTAATCCGCTTTCGGCTCCGCGTACAGGACGCCGAAAGACAAAAAGGGCTGATTTTCGTCAAACTCCCAAGGGCGCGTTCCATGGAAAGACATTTCCGGATAACCGCTGCTGTTCTTGTCCCGGAAGAAATCGCTCCTGCGAAGAACCGGGTGCTTTGCGCGGAAATGAATCATACGCTTGAAGAAATCGTGCAAGTCCTTGTTCTTGTCCAGCAGTTTCCAGTCCAGCCACGAGATCCGGTTGTCCTGACAGTAGGCGTTGTTATTGCCAAACTGCGTGTTGCCGAACTCATCGCCGGAAAGCAGCATGGGAATTCCGCGGCTGAGCAACAGTAACGCGACCGCGTTTTTTTCCTGACGGAGACGGAGACTCAAAATTTCCGGGTCGTCCGTGTCGCCTTCCGCGCCGCAATTCCAGCTGTCATTGTTATCGGAACCATCGCGGTTTTCCTCACCGTTGGCCAGATTGTGCTTTTCGTTGTAGGAAACCATATCCCGCAAAGTAAAGCCGTCATGACAGGTGATGAAATTAATGGACGCCTCCGCGCAGCGGTTCCCGTACAAATCCGGGGAACCCTGCATACGCCAGATCAATTCCGGCCCCTGTTCCGCGCCGCTCTTCACGAACCGCCGCAGACAGTCCCGGTACTTTCCGTTCCATTCCGCCCAGCGTCCCCACGCGGGGAAACTGCCCACCTGATACAAGCCGCCCGCGTCCCAAGCCTCGGCAATGAGTTTCGTTTTGCCCAGAATCGCATCGTGCGCGAGCGTTTCCAACAGGGGCGGACTGGTCATGGGCGCGCCGTTCTGGTCGCGGGAGAGGATGGACGCCAAATCGAACCGGAAGCCGTCAATATGGTAATCGGAGACCCAGTAGCGCAGACAGTCCAGAATACAGTTCCGCACCACGGAGTTATTACAGTTCATGGTGTTTCCGCAACCGCTGAAGTTATAATAATATCCTTCGGGCGTCAGCAGGTAATACGTTTTGTTGTCAATGCCGCGATAGGAGATGTACGGACCCTGTTCGTTGCCCTCCGCGGTGTGGTTGAACACCACGTCCAGCATGACTTCAATGCCCGCCTTGTGGAACTGTTTGATGGTGTTTTTCAGCTCATCGGCCGCAAGGCCCATGGGGGCGGAAGCGGCGTAACCGGCTTTGGGGGCGTAGAAATTCACGGTAGAATAGCCCCAGTAATTATAAAGGCGTTGTCCGTCAATGACGCGGCTGTTCTCGAACTCGTCAAACTCAAAGATGGGGAGCAGTTCCACGCAGTTGACGCCTAACTCCTTGAGATAGGGAATCTTGTCAAGCAGTCCGGCGAACGTACCCGGATACCGCGCGCCGCTGGACGGGTCCTTTGTAAAACTGCGCACGTGGGCCTCGTAGATGACAAGGTCGTTCATGGGGATTTCAAGGGGCTTGTCGCCCTCCCAGTCGTAGTCCTCCATGATGACGCAACCCCGGTGCTGAAACTGGACATTCCAGTCGGGTTCCTTGCCCCACGTATTGCGCCCGGAAACCAGTTTCGCGTAAGGGTCCAGCAGTACCTTCGTACGGTCGAACCGGTACCCCTGAGCGGGGTCGAACGGCCCGTCAAAGCGGTAGCCGTATTCCAGCATTTCCGGGTCCAGATTGTAGACAATCATGGAAAACACGTGGCCGATACGGAATTCCTCGGGAAACGGGATGACGGCGAACGGCTCCGGCGCCCCGTAGTGATACAGGAGCAACTCACATTTCGTGGCGTCTTTGGAGAAAATCGAGAAATTGATACCGCCCCCGCCGGTGACGCTCGCGCCGAAGGGCTGTACGCGTCCGCAACGATAGGGAATGCCGTTATACTCATGGGTCGGGTACTCATCAATGCGAATCATGCGCAACCTCTTTTCTGGTCCTTGAAACGGACGGACGCCTTTTGTCCGCTTTTCATGATGTCCGTCCGTTTCTAAATGAGCGTATCGCGGGGGCGTGAGGACTCGTCAGACCGGCTGAATCGTCACTTTGATTTTCGGCGCCTCATTGGTGGCGGGAATCGTGACCGTCAGGTTGTCCGCGTCAAAGCGGTTCCACGGCATTCCGTTGACTTCCACGGCGGAAATCTTCACGGAGCCTTTCGGGAGAATATCCGGCGAAACGCGGAGGATATTGTCCCGGAACGCGCCCGGCTTGGGTTTAAAGTACAGGTCCAGCGGCTTTTTCGTGTAGAGCAGGTTAATGTAGACGGAGGAGAGATAGCACAGCTCCACGGAGTGGTAAGCGCTCATGGAGTGGCTGCCCTTCAGCCGTTCCGTGCCCAGAAGGTAAGGCAGGCCGTTATTCAGGACGTTGAAATACACCGCGCCATCGTCATGGTCAAGGAAGAACGTGTTATAGAACGCCGCCGACTCTTCCGCGTATTTCAGGTACTCCGGATTCTTGAGCAAGCCATAGAGAATCTGATAGGCCAGAATGCCCTGTTCCTGTTGCCACCAAGCCTTACGGTCATGCCACGCGAAGCGGTAGAAGTCCTCCCCCTCTTTGCGGGCGCGTTCCATCACGTCATACCAGCCGAAGCGCTGAATGTCCATGCCAACGCCGGGCATTTCTTTGGCGATCTTTTCGGCAAAGCGGACGTACTCGTCTTTCGGCGCGCAACTGTGAATACGCATCAGGTTCCACGCGATTTTCAGGTTGTGGCCGACAACGCCGCGGTTCTGCTGCCAGCCCCACGTGTAATCGTGGCTCCAGTCCTCCATGAACTTTTCCTGTACGAAGGGGCTGTGGTCGTAGTCGGGGAAATGCTTTGTAATCGTGTCGGCCGTGTCGACAAGGAAGTCCCAGAAACGTTTCTCATTTGTGGCGAGGCAGAGGTTGATCAGGTACGCGGGGGCATGGTCGCCCACGGAGTTCCAGTTTTTCCGGCCGCGGTTGCCGCCCAGACTGTCGCTAAGGGGACTAAGGAAAATGGGGTCGATATGGGAGTAATAGCCGCCGCGTTCTTTGTCAAGGAAGTGGTCGAACAGGGCAACGGTCATTTCGATATCGCGGTAAATGGACGGGTCGCCGGTAATGCGGTACGTCTGCGTCAGGCCGGCCAAGGCGTAAATCTGCTCGTACATGGGAATGGCATCGTAGTCATCCCCGAATTCGGACGCAAAGACCTTGTGCTCCCTGCCGTCCTTGACGTCAATTCCGTGGTACCAGTAGACAATGTTCTCATCGGTATCATAGAACTTCAAATGGTCCTGCATATAGCGGGAACCTTTTTCGGCGGCCTCAAGGAAGCGTTCCTCACCGGTCAACATATAGGCGCTGGCCATGCCGTAGACCATACGGGAAATGGTGTCGGTTTCCTGCCGGTAGGTATCGGTTTTCCGTTCGCCGGTCAGGAGAAGGGACGTACGGTAATTGTCGTAGTTGATGTCGCCGTCCGGGAACTGCGCTCTGAGGAAAAAGTCGCAAATCTCGCCGGCCTGCCGGACCCACCAGTCCTTCTCCTCGAAGCGGTATTCCGCCACGGACTTTCCGGGGAAGTCAATGCACTTGGCCTCAAAGACGTAATCATCTTTTTCGGCGCCGTTGGGGTAGAACACGCCGTAGACAAAGAGCATTTGGCCGGGTTTGAGGAGATTCCGGATCATGCCGGTGCAGTCGGAGTACGGTTCGCCCAGATTGCGCAGAAGCCTTGCGTACAGATTGCTTCCCAGAATGACGGTAAACGCTCTCCCGTCCGTGGTTTGCATGGTAAAGGCGTCTTTTCCTTCGTACCCGGTCACATAGCCCGAAATCAGGTCGGAAAATTCCAGTTTGCCGATTTTCACGCGTACTTGCCTCCTTTGTTCGTCACGAATCGCCGCAGACGGTCCCATCTCTTATCCGGTCGCCGGACCATCATCGGCGGAGCCACTATACCGCGGATTATAGCACAAGTTCCGTCAAAATTCTACAAAAATATTTTGTGCATATTGTATAAAATTTATGGGGGGGGGTATCGCTTTATGGGTATTTTGCACAATTCCCAAAAGCCGCCTGTTCACTAAGTAAAAATATGAAAACGATAACGGTATGGAGCGTATAATAACTAAATTCTTATAAAGATATCGGATATATAGTATTATCGTACGTTCCATGAATTTGAAAACCCTTCCCCGTCCCCGCCGGAGACAGGGAAAGGGAAGGGAACGCGGCGTTTATTTTACGGAATCGCTGTTTACAGGGAACGTAAAACAGGTCCGGTCGGGCGCGCCATTGCCGTTCTCATCCTCCGCGTGACGGGCAACGATGCGCTTTTTCTTCAAAAAGTTGCCGCCGTGGACGAATCGCGAAGGGCCTTATACAGTTCGGCGTTGGTGGCGAACTGGTAAGGGTTGGAGTAGAGCAGTCCGACCACTCCGCACGTAATAGCGGACAGAATATCCCAGCCAATAAAGCTGAGGTCCAGAATGAACGCCCGCC
The DNA here is from genome assembly GCA_017446225.1 of Oscillibacter sp. Classification (GTDB taxonomy): domain Bacteria; phylum Bacillota; class Clostridia; order Oscillospirales; family Oscillospiraceae; genus Oscillibacter. The sequence goes on along the minus strand of JAFSRH010000035.1, from coordinate 48,120 downwards.
ACTTCTGACCGCGCATCATCCGTACGGACCGGGAAATGGCTTCTCTGGAACCCATGGAGGGGTTTTCGGCCAGAATAAAGGGCGTCATGCGGTAGGAGTAGCTTTTCACCACGCCGGGGATGACAAAGAGAAGGGACCACAGAAAGACGAAAATGTCCTTAAGCAGAAGGGTCTTGACCATATTGCCGTAATCGGCCTTATAACCGAAGGCGAGTTCCGAAAAACCGGCGGGGGCGTCCGAATTGACAAGGAAAAACCGCTGACAGCCCACTTTCAACGGGTTGAACAGGAGCGCGCTAACCAGCGCCGTCAGCGCCGAAGCGACCGCCGCCACGCCGAGAATCGCCAGCAAGATGGTAACCAGCGCTTCCGGCGGAATTTCTTCCAACGCCTGCGTAAGTTCCGCCGTATCCGTGACGTTGATTTCCTGTTCCGCGCCGGTCTGAGAGACGGAGTTTCCGACCACCGCGGCGCCGCCGCCGAAAATCGCTACCATAATCAGCGCGACAAGGAGCGAACGCCAGTAATTGGCCCGGAACGCCGCTTTGCCCTTAGCTTTCAATTCTTTTCTGTTCCACATAGTGTAACCTCCGTGTTCCGCAGAATGTGATGCCTGATTTTCCGAAAAGAATCAAGCCATATCCGCAATATTTTTCAGGTTGCTATAAAGACGCTGTCGCCGGTTCCTTCGGCCTGATCGTCGTGCCAGCAGAGTTGTCCCGCGTTGTTGAGGTAGAAATATCCGCTCTGTTCCTGACTCTCTTCCGTGACGTACCCTTCCCCGGTTTCATCGAACTGCATAACCATGCGGGCGCCGTTTTCGTAACGGAAGGTATTTTCGTCCGTAAGGCGGGCGGTCATTTCCCAAGTGACGGTCTCCGAACTGCTGTTCGGCCAGTTCGCCTCCACGCGGAGCCGTCCGGGGACCAGAAGCGGAGAAAACGTAAGCGTTCCCCGTCCGGCGGTTTCCTCGACCCATGTGCCGGTAAAAGCGTCCGTAACGGCGTCGCGCTCTCTGCGTCCGGCCTTCTCCGCCAGCGCGTAATACCACGCCTGCATAACGTCCGCAAAGGTCATATTTTCGTCATACAGGAAGTTTTCGTAGAAGGTCACGGAATCGCCGGACGTCTCCCGGACCACATTCCCCTGAGAAGAGAAGAATTCAAAGCGCAAGTCCTCTTCGGGGAACGCAAGAACAACGGACGGTTCCTCCGGAACTTCGTCCGGCTCGGTCACGAAAAAGCCGCCGTCCAGAAGGAATTCGGCGTAAGGCGCGCCGTCCACGCCGTCCGGCTCCAGCGGGCCATATTCCGGACCGCTGAGGGCGTACTTCACGCCGTCCCGGTAGGCCGCCCGGGCAAGGTACATATCCAGCGTGGTATTCCCGCGGTAAAGGTTCTCCAATCCCTCGTTCTGCTCCCGCAGTAACTCCGGCACGTCTTCCGCCCACTCGTTCAGCATGGTCCACTGGGCCTGATCGCGCGCCATTTCCTCGTTTGTCGCCCGCATATAGCGCACGTCCGTGGGGTGATAGACGAGATAGAAACCGCCGTTCCCGTCCTGAGCGAACACATACATACCGGACATATCTTCACAGAGGAGTTCGTGCAGACGGTCCTCGTCCACTCTGCCGATACGCAACAGCTCGCCCGCGCCGTCGGCGTATCCGCCCGCCTCGGCGGAAGCGGTCTCCGCAATGGTAAACAGAATGCCGTCCGGGTCATTTTCGGGCGTCCCCACGGTAAGAAGCGCGTTGTACTTCGGCTGTATTTCCAGACGCAAGCCGCCGTTTTCGTACTCGCCCCACTCCTGCGGGGGATAGGTAATGCTGACGGATTCCAGCGTTCCTTCGTCCTGTTCCAGAGCGTCCATATCCTTCCCTTCGCGGATTTCAAAAGAAAGCGTCAGGTTTTCAACGCTCTTCCGTTCCCGGATGGGACTGTCAAAGGTCATGGTTTGCGCGCTGTATTTCCCGGGGAGAAGCGATACGCCATAGAAAATGTAGTCGCATTCGTTGCCGTCCGCGTTGGCGCTTACGGGGCTGACGCGGATAAACTGTTCCGTCTTGTTCCGGACGTACACGGGAATGACCGGGCCGAAATAGCTGTCATAGTCCAGCGCGCCCAGCGCAAGTTGCAAAGCGTCGTTGTCCAGAACAACGGTCCCAAGCGCGTCCACGCCGACGGCTTCGGCGGCGTTGCCGGTCTCAATCGTGATGGGTTCGGCCTTGTAATAAGGGCTGGTGACGTCATCTTGCGCAAGGGTGAACGTCATTGTAACTTTGCCGATGGTTTCGATACCGGCCAAGGAAAGCGCGGACTGAGGGAAGCCCAGCGCGTACTCTCCGCCGCCATTGGCGGGAATCATCAGGGAATACGCGTAATTTCCGCCGTAATAGTGCCCGTCTTCGTCTATATAGAACTCGATCAGGTTCAAGTCGATCATAAAATCATTGACGGAGCCGTTTTCCACGCCCAGACAAAGGTCCTTGTCGCCCGTGTTCCGGATTTCCAGCCCGATAAGCGGGGGTTCTTCCGCGTCCGTGGGGTCCGTTGTCCAGCCCGTGGTGGCAACGGTGACGCCGTCCTTGTTAAACAGGACGCTGCCATCCACGCCGTACGGTTTTCGCTCGTCCCGCGCGGACTGCGCGCCACAGGCCGCGCAACTCAGAAGCAGAGCCGCGGCCAGCATGACAGCCCCAAATTTCATTGACAGCTTTGTTTTCATTCGTTCCTCCGTACTATTGATTGGTTCATCTCCGTTTCGCGCAGTCGTCAGAATATTGCTCCATCGCCTCCTCAATACCCGATTTTCCGGAACAGATACGCCACCCCGAGAAGGGTCAAAACGGGTCCAATCGCCATCAGATAGATCCCCATGTGTCCGGCGTCCCCGTGAATCTGTTCCGGGTTGTCGGGATTGTAAAAGATTTTGATTTCCTTACCCTCCCGGTATCCCGCGGAGTAGAAGTCCGACTCGCCATGGTATTCGCGTCCGTCCACGCTGTAGCGGACGTACACGTCATAGCTCGTATCGTCAAAGTCGCCATGCTCTTCAATGCGTTCAATGACCGCCGTAGTCTCCGCATAGCCTTTTGTCTCAAAGAACGTCAGGTAGAAGCCGAAGGCCAGCGCCAATACCCCCATCGCCATCAGGAAGAAAGCGGCTGATTTTCTGTTCATGATGATGTTTCGCCTCCGTTAAGTAGACCGAGCATAAAACTGTCCGCAACGCTCCGTTCTCTCCGGCGCGCCGGACTGTTTGAAAATCGCCCCGCCGCATCCGTTGCCCTGTAAATATACCACACCGGCGGAAGGAAAGCGTAACAAACAGGTAACAATTTTGCTTTTTTTCGCGGATTTTGAAAACCGGACGGGATATCATGCCGAAAAACGCCCTTGAAATTACGGCGTCAAAATGTTATACTGCCCCTGATTTGCCGCGTATTGCGTAAAACGGAATTAAGGAGAGTGAATCCATGGACAAATGGAACGCCGCGCAAAAGTGGAAAGCGTGCGCAATCATTGCCGCGTGTCTGCTTGTCATTGTGAGTATCCTTTACGCGCAAGGGGTAGGCTGGAAGCAGTCCACGGAGAGCGTGTCGCCGCCCGCGGATACGGAAAACGCGTTGCCGTCCGCGGAGACGCAAGAAGAGGCGGATTCGCTGTCCCTGTGGACGGCGGAAGCCCCGCTCAAAAAGGCGCTGACGGCATTTGTAGAGGCCGCCGTACAGGAGGGCAACGCGGGGTTTATTCCGCCGGAAAACCGTATTGCCGTCTTTGACTTGGACGGAACGCTTTTCTGCGAGACCGACCCGAATTATTTTGACTATACCCTGCTGGTTCACCGCGTGCTGGAAGATACGGACTACAAGGACAGGGCCAGCGATTTCGAGCGTGAAACCGCCCTCAAAATCGTGGAACAGAACGAGACGGGCGCGTCTTTCAAGGGGCTGGAGGTCGACCACGGTCAGTCTATCGCCTCTTCCTTCTCCGGCATGACAATGGAGGAATTCAACGACTACATTCAGGAGTTCAAAAAACTTCCCATGCCCGGTTATGAGGGGATGTCCCGCGGGGACGGCTGGTATCTGCCCATGCTCCAAGTCGTGGAGTATTTGCAGGCCAATGGCTTCACCGTGTATGTCGTCAGCGGAACGGACCGCTTTATTGTGCGCGGGATTGTGTACGATTCCCCGCTTCATATCCCGCCCAGACAGATTATCGGCTCGGACGAGGCCCTTGTCGCGCCGGAACAGGGGGATACGGACGGACTGGACTATGTGTTCGATGACAACGACCGGCTTGTCCTCAGCGGCGAATTCCTGATTAAAAACCTCAAGATGAACAAAGTCACGGTCATTGCTCAGGAAATCGGCGCGCAGCCCGTCCTCTCCTTCGGCAACAGTACGGGCGATTCCAGCATGGCGGAATACGTCACGAGCGGCAATCCGTATCCCAGTCTGGCCTTCATGCTCTGCTGTGACGATACCGAACGGGAAAACGGAAACACGGAAAAGGCTGACAAAATGTACTCCCTCTGTGAGGAATTCGACTGGATTCCGGTTTCCATGAAAAACGACTGGACGACCATTTATGGAGACGGCGTCACGAAAAAACAGGGCGCGTGACCATGCGGAAGAACCGCGGAGAGCGCGCGACCGCTTCCCAAAACCGCAAACCGCGAACGGCTCCGCCCTTCCATAGATGAGTTTGCCGATGCGCGCCGGAACGGAAGGCGTTTTCACGATAACCCGGCAGTTGCGCGAATCCGGAACGGCCGTATCGCGGAAGCGGTTATTGGATCATTTCATAAGGAGAAATGCGGGATGAAATGCAAAAAAACGTTACGGCTGACGTTGACAGCGTTGCTGACGCTGATATTGCTTGCCGCTTGCGCGCAAACGCCGGCGAATGAAACGCAACAAGTTCCAAGAGAGGAACAACGCCGAAATCGCCAGCCGCATTGAGGCGTGGCTGACGGAACGCGGTCTGGGCTGACCCGTGCGCTGTCCGTTACACGGCGGTAACGGACAGCGTTTTTCACCCGGCACAGGGACAGCCTCTCAAACCGCCGTTACTGCGCCGCTTCCTGCGCTCTTTTTACCAGACGTTCCCCCAGTTCGTAGGCTCTCTGGAGGTCAATGGGGAACTGTTCTTCCCGCTGTTTCCGCTTCCGCGGCTCCGCGCCCGGGACGGCGTCATAGCGGCTGTAGTCGGAAAACTGGTAGGTGTCGCAGGAATTCAGGATTTCATTGTAGCCGTACACCTTCCCCATTTCCGCGCCCATGAACCCAAGAATCGTGTCGAATTTGACCCGCTTCATCATCGGTTCCGGGCAGTTCATTGTGTAAATAACGGCGGTTTGCGTGGGCTTATGCGGAATGACCACGCGCTTTCCTTCCGCGTCCCGGAGGTAGCTGTCCGCCGGAAACAGAAGCCGCTCCACGAAATTGAGCGTCTGTCCCGTGGGGTAGCCGTAATAGACGGGACTGCCGATCACGACTATGTCCGCTTCCCGCTGCGTTTTTTCAATCACCGGGCGGATACTGTCCCGAACGGCACAGACGCCCGCCGTTTTGTTCCCCTTCAGCTTGCAGGCGAAGCAACTGCGGCAACCGGCGTACTCATAGTCGTAAAGATGGATCAGTTCCGTTTCGGCGCCCGCGTTTTGCGCGCCCTCCATGGCCTTGGCCAGAAGCTGGGCGGTATTAAAGTTCTTGCGCGGACCGCCATTGAAAAAAATCGCTTTCATACATGAGCCTCCTTGTCCCGTAACAAAATACGTGCCATTGATTGTAGCACATTCGGAAGGCAGTGGCAAGCAGAAAAAACCGTATCGGTGTCAAGTGATTGCGGGACTTTTCGACTTCCATATTATGGAAATTTCAGGCAGGCATAAAACGGGCGTTACACTCAAAAACGCGCCTCAATATACGCCTGAAAGTTGCCATTGTTTGTGCGCCTTGCGGCGGATCCGGAAAAGTCCCGCAAAAACTTGACGCCGACCGCGAAAAAGTTGCCCTTGCAAAGAAAGGCGTCCTGTGGTATACTCTGGCCGATTCGGCGAAATTTAGAGGCTGTAAAGGGGCAAATCCGGCGCATTTTCGTCAGATTGACGGAAAAGCGCGTTTATCCGGCGCAAATTTCGTGAAATCGTCCGCTTTGCGAAGAATTTTACGCGCTTTGTCAAATTTGCTCGTTTACAAGTTTATTGGATGAAAGGAGTCATAAAGATGGACGCCTATGAGGCCATTATGACCAGAAGAAGCACGCGCAACTATAAGCCCGACACGGTAGAGCCTGAAAAACTGGACCGGATTATTAATGCCGGGAGATTTGCCCCCAGCGGCGGAAACAGTCAGAGTAACCACTTCTTTGTGATTACGGACAAAGCGGCGCTTGGCAGACTGGCACAGCTTGCTCAAACCGCGTTCGCGAAGATGGAAATCAAGGAGGACACCTACGCAAGTCTGAAAGTTTCCATTACCAAATCCAAAGAAGGCGGGTATTCGTTCTGCTATAACGCGCCGGTGCTGGTGGTTGTGGCGAATCAGGCGGACTACGGGAACAATATTGCGGACAGCGTGGCCGCCGTTGAGAATATGATGGTTGAAGCCAACGAACTGGATCTCGGAAGCTGTTATATCAATCAGCTTAAGTGGCTGAACGAGGATCCGGAAGTTGTCGCCTATATGCGGGAACTGGGAATGAGGGACAACGAGCGGGTGTACGCTTCCGCGATTTTCGGGTACCCACAGACGGATGACGGACTTCCCGTCAGACAGCCGCTCCCGCGAAAAGGCAATGAAGTAACTTACATCTGAGCGCGGGCAACGAAAAAGCGGTTCCGCTGACTTGTGACAAAGCCGGCGGAACCGCCGCTTTTTTGACAGCGCGTCAGGCCTTGCCTTTTCCCTGTTTCATCATGGTTTGTACGCTCTCAACGGTAAGAATTACGGCCAGTATCACCATGGCCACGGCGAAAACAAGCTGGAAGTAATCGCCCCACATAGCGTTGCCGCCCCCAATCAGGCCGACTTTCGCCTTGACCGTTGTGTACAGACTGCACAGCGAGACAAGGATCATAAAGGCCATGGGGAAATAGAACATCTTATTGTTCCTTCCGATCTTGCCGAGCCACGCGGCGACCGCCATCAGCGTCAGAGCGGCCAGCAGTTGCGTTGCCGCGCCGAACAGCGCCCAGATTTGCGAGAGCTTTAACGCGCCGAGCGTCCCGCTGATACCGACCATAATCAGCGTACCGGCGACCGGGTGCGTAAGAAATTTACGAATACCGGAAGCGTCACGCCAAGAGGCTTCGCCCTCTTTGCGGAAGAGTTCCGCGAGCAGGAAACGGCTGATACGGGCGGACGTATCAAGATTCGTCAACATGAACGCGGAGACGGCAAATGTCAGCATGGCGTAGACAACGTTGTAAACCAACGATGTCTCCGCGCCGAACATGGCCGCAAGGCCGGAGGCGAACACAATGGGCGGCGAGCCAAATTCGCCGTTGAGATACCTCGTGAACACCGTGCCAACGGCAATCAGGGACACAACGGCCAGCGCCGATTCCATCAGCGTTGCGCCGTAGCCAACGGGTTTGGCATGGGCTTCGCTGTCCAGTTGTTTGGAGGTCGTTCCGGGGGTGATGAGGGCATGGTAGCCGCTGCACGCGCCGCAGTTTATCGTAATAAACAGCGCCGGGAATATGGAGCCTATTTGAGAGTTCCAGCCGCGGAAAGCGGGTAACTCAAAGGTAGCCGTACCCGTAAGGCCGGAAATCAGAATGCCGATAACGGAAAGAATCATAAGGGCCCAGAACAGCAGCCCGGAGAGGTAGTCGCGGGGTTGCAGGAGCATCCACACGGGCGTAAGGGACGCGAGCGTGATATAAGCGCAGAGAAAGACGATCCACGGCGTTCTGGGCATGGCGATTCCGAAGCGGAGGCCCAGAGCCGATATTGCGCAGACGCACAGGATACCCGCAACGGCGGCGGGAAGGACGCCCACCCCGAAACGGTTGGTAACGATACCGTAAACGAACGCTAAGACGATAAAAAGTACGGAAATCATAGCGACCGTTTCGTTTGCGGACGGATTCGCGCTAAGGCCAAAGCGGGGACTTACGAGCGTGCCCGTTATGGCATTCACGCACGAGGCCATAACGAGAATGACGACAATCAACTCGAACACAATCAGTAACCGTCCGGCGCGTTTGCCCATGGTATCTTTGATAACTTCCCCTATGCTTTTGCCATCGTGGCGCACGGAGGCGAACAGGGCGCCGAAGTCATGCGGGCCGCCGAAGAAGATTCCGCCCAGCACGCACCACAGGAACACGGGAACCCAACCGAATACGGCCGCCTGAATCGGCCCGTTGACAGGTCCAAGCCCGGTGATGGAGGCGAAGTGATGGCCCATGAGTACGGCGGGTTTCGCCGGCACGTAGTCCACGCCGTCCCGCATGGTATGGGCGGGGGTTTTGCGCGCGGGGTCCACGCCCCATTGTTTCGCGAGCCAGTTTCCATAGAGTACGTAACCGGCCATAAGAAGGGCAATCGCCGCTATAATAAGATAGACAGCCTGCATAAATTGGTCTCATCCTTTCCGATTATGTAATATGAGAAACCGGACGGCTTTCCATTGGGTGACGCTAAAATTACGTTTCCGGCCTGATGATACGCGCTTTCCCGCGTTTCCGGAACGAGGGTATAACGGTTAAAGAGGAATCTCCGTGGAACGGGACGCCTTTTCGTTGTTGAGCTGAAACTTTTTAAAACTGTCGTCAAACAGGTTCTTCCAGTGCGTATTCTCCTCAGACGCAAGATTTTCAATGGAACGCGCCAATCTCCGTTCATTGTTTTTGCCGTCCTCTTGGGCGTAAGGGTCACACCCGTTCAGGAACAAATACGCCTCCCGCTTCAGTTTCTCCGCAACGCCGCGATAACGAACCCAGTTTTCATAATAACGATACTGGTCCATACGCTGGTTGATGAACGTAATGAGCACAGAGAGCGCAACGGTGGCAATGGAGATGAACGGCTCCGTATAGAAAACGGCGAATACGCTTAAGATGGTAATGCTTCCGAGCAACAAAGAAGTAACGGTGCGGTAGAAATTGTACCGGTGTTTATGATACTCCGCCTTCCAGTCATACCAGACCAGAAGGTAATAAAGCCGTTCGGCCAGTACGGGATTCTGGAATTTTTCCCGGAGTTTTTCCAGATATTCCGCCTCCAAGAACTGGTCGGCTTTTACCGGCTTTTTCCTTGCGGATGACTGTCCCATTATAAACCCTCCTTGGATGGCCGTAACGCCGGATTCCGTAATCTTTCGGAACGGAATTCGGGTTAAAAATTCCGCGGTTCATCCCTTCCCCGTACAATGCCCGCAATTAAAATAACAACGGGAAAACAACGGGAATCTGTGACAAGCAATGACATTTTACACCACATGTTGACAAAAAGCAAGAACATTTTTTGTGTCATTGCCCCCGTTTGCGCGGAAGGATCAGGCCCCGCGTCACAGGCGTTTGACATCGTTCCGCCGTAAAGATTCCGGCGTTTCCCGCCGCGAATTTCAAAGCGTGCTTTTTGGCTTGACACCTTAAAAGAAGTCAGATATAATGTTATCGTTCGGCGTTTCCCATAACCGGATACGGCCGCATATCTGATAAAGCGGAGATGGAAACGGAAAAGTTACGGCTTTTCATAAACCGCTTTCCTGTGCCGTACGCGATATGGAGCGCGTGACGGCCGCCTGTCAAAAACCGCGGCTTTTGTGATTTGATTGGACGCGTAAAGGAGGAAATTCCATGCCCGTAAGAAGTTACGGAAGGAACAGAAAAAGACCGGGACGCGTCTGTGAGGAATTAGCGTCCGCGTGGGACGCCCAAAAGAAGGACCGTTCGCTCCCGTGTCTGCTGGCCGGATATTATCACAGGGCCTTGCTGATATATCTTCTTAAGAAAAAGGGCGTTACCGGACTGCGGACGTCTCAGGCGGCGGGATATCTGCGCGAATTTCTTTCGCTCGAACAGCGTTGCGACAGCGGACGCCTTCCGGAAATCCTGAAGAATTTCCTTCGGGCGGGAATGTGGATGGAAGAAAACTTGGAGCATACCCTGACGCGCCGGGTGTTTTCACGCTATCCGTCGGTCCTTTTTGCCGCTTCCCGGCAGGCCGTTCGGGACTTTACGGACGCCCAGCCGGAAGCCGACTTACGCCATATGCTGACCTTGCAACAGATTCCGGGCCGACAGCTTTTGAAAGGCGGTTTGGGAAAAGTCTGGTCCGTCTGGTACGTGCCGCAGGCGATTCGGACGAGTCTTTCCCTTTTGTTAGCGTTGAACCCGAAAGACGAGTACCCGGAAGCGCGGGCCATGCGGCGCCATTTCATTCTTCATCTCGGCGGGACGAACACCGGCAAAACCTACGCCGGATTCCAGCGCCTGATACGCGCGGAAACGGGCGTATACCTTGCGCCGTTGCGTCTGCTGGCGCTGGAGGCGCAGGAAACCTTGCTGGACGCCGGGATTGACTGCGGCCTTACCACCGGGGAAGAGGAGGATTACAGAGAGGACGACACCCACATTGCCGCGACCGCCGAAAAGCTGAATCTGAAACAACGTTACGATGTCGCCGTTATTGACGAGTGCCAGATGATAGCGGACAGTCGGCGCGGCTACGCGTGGACACGCGCCATTCTGGGCGTACAGGCCCCGGAAGTCCATCTCTGCGCCGCCCCGGAGGCGAAAAATATTCTTCTTCGCCTCATTGAAAGTTGTGGGGACAGTTACGAAATAGAGCTTCACAAGCGGCGGACGCCGTTAATCTGTATGTCCCATCCCGTGGACGTGGAGCGCGTCCAGCCGGGAGACGCGCTGATCACGTTCTCTAAAGCGGAAGTCCTGAGCGTGGCGGAGGATTTGCGTCAGGCGGGAAAAGAACCCGCTATTATTTACGGCGCGCTTCCGTACGCAACGCGCCGGAAACAAATGGAGGGCTTTTTAGAGGGACGGATGGAGTATATTGTCGCCACGGACGCCATCGGAATGGGCTTGAATCTTCCGATCCGCCGGATTCTGTTTATGGCAACGGAAAAGTTTGACGGCGTGGAGCGGCGGGAGTTGAAGCCGGAGGAAATCCGTCAGATTGCCGGACGCGCCGGACGATTCGGGATGTACGATAAGGGCTACGTGGGCGCAACGGAAAATACGGGGGCCATCCGCGCCGGACTGCGCGCTTCCGTGCCGCCGATTCCATACGCGGTCGTGGGCTTTTCGGACATGGTTCTCCGGGCGGACTTTGACCTGTTGGAAGTCCTCAGCGAATGGAGCAAAATGTCGGCCCCGGAGCCTTACCGGAAACTGGACATCTCCCGCTATCTTTTCGTGATCTCGAAACTGCGTGAAAAGGGCTTTTCCTTCTCCAAGGAACAGGAACTCCGGGCGGCCAATATCCCCTTTGACGAAACGGACGATTCCTTATGGGAACTGTTTTTTCACTTTTTACGCGCTTTTCAGCGGGGGGAACGTATCGAACAGCCGGGATTTCCGGACAACGGGGAACGCACGCTTCCCGAACTGGAACAGTATTACCGGAAACTCGACCTGTACTTTTCCTTCGCCAAGGCCTTTGACTGTCCGGTAGACGAGGAGCGGCTTTATGACAGCCGGGAACGGACAGCGAATGAAATTAACGAAATTCTGCTTCACCGTCTGCGGAACAATATCCGTTTCTGTAAACGGTGCGGAAAAGCGTTGCCGCCTCATCACCGCGGAAACCTTTGTGACGTTTGTTTTCGGAAAAAGAACGCCTCTTTAAATTGGACGGTCTGGACCCGCTGAAAAGCCGTACGGCAAACGTCATTCAAAATCTCTTGTAATTTCCTCGTTCGGAGAGTATGAATTGGAAAAGGGGGCGGAACGTCATGGACAACACAGGGGAAACGGCGTCAAAAATCCAATGGCACCCCGGATTTTGCAGCGCTTTTGAGCGGGAGTTCCGAAAATACCGGGAGTATCTCCGCTTTGAGCGGGAAGTCCCGCTGACAAAAGGGCCGCTTTTCGTGGACTTGCTGGTCATTGAAATGCTCGCGCCGGTTTCCATGGAAAACGAACTGGGGAAGATTTTCAGGGCGCATAACATCTGCGAATACAAAGGCCCGGACGATGCGCTGAACATTGACGACTACTACAAAACGCTGGCTTACGCCTGTCTCTACAAGAGTTCCGGGCAGACAGTGGACGCCATTCCGGCGCGTGACATCACCATTTCCCTGATACGGGACGCGTACCCGCGAAAACTCATGCAAACGCTGAAAGCGGAGGGGTTCGAGCTTACGGAACCTTATCCGGGGGTATTTTACGCGGAGCGTCCGGACAGCGCGAACCGGCAGTTTCCGTTTCCCACACAGATTATCGTTACAAGTCAACTGGAACGGGAGACGCACAGCGGTTTACGCGTATTGCGGAAAAAAGCGGACGGAGAGGACATTCTGCGTTTCCTTACGGAAGCGAACCGGGAGACAGGGCCAATGTCAACTCCATTTTACAGGTCAGCATGACCGCGAACATGGAGCTTTATCGGAAAATCGGGAGGGAAAACGCCATGTTTTATCCGGCATTGGAAGAACTGATGAAAGACGACCTGAATGCCCATTGGCAGGCAGGACGACAGGCTGGACTGCTGGAAGGACGGCAGGAAGGGCGACAAGCTGGACTGCTGGAAGGACGGCAAGCTGGACTGCTGGAAGGACGGCAGGAAGGACGACAGGCTGGACTGCTGGAAGGACGACAGGAAGGGCGACAGGCTGGACTGCTGGAAGGACGACAGGAAGGACGGCAGGAAGGCGTCATTCTCGGAACGGCGAACGTCTACCGCAAGATTCTGGGACTGGATAACGCCGCCCTTACGGGTAAAATTGCCGCCGAATTTCACCTGACGGCGGAACAGGCGGCGGAATATGTCCGGCTTTCGCAAGAGGCGTAAGCCGCCCACGGCGGGAACCGTAAAAAATACGGCTCCCGCCGTGACTCATGGGATTGGAATAGCGTCTTTGTCAGAAACCGCTTCATATTTTTTGATTTCAGTCTTTACAGGGCTGGAAAAAAGTGATATAATACGCTTTGCTTTTTATTCCGCGTTTTTAGTAAATAAATGGGGGCATAAAATGTCATACCGGGGTATCTGTATTGGGTTTGTATCCGGCAAGGGCGGCACGGGGAAAACGTGTCTGCTGGCCGGAATCGCCGCCGCGCTGGCGAAAGCGGGAAAACGTACGCTGTGCGTGGACTGTGACACGGATTTCCGGAATCTGGACCTTGTCATGGGCCTGACGGAACAGTCCCTGATGGACTTCTCCGATGTAATCGCCGGACGCTGTACGCTGGAAGAAGCGGTCACGGAACATCCCGCGCAACGGGGCCTGTTTCTGCTGAACGCGCCTGTGCGGAACCGTGAGCGCGTTGTTGGGGCGGAGATGAACGCGCTTGCCGCGCATATCCGGAAGCGCTTTGATTTCTGCCTCATGGACGCCCCGTCCGGCATGGGAGACGGCTTTGCGCTGGTCACCGCCGCGGCGGACCGTATCCTGTTAGTCGCGGAAATGGACCCGTTGTCTGTCCGGGACGCCCAGCGGGTGGCGATGGAGCTGGACGCGTTTCCGTCCGGCGCGGTCCGGCTGGTGGCAAACCGCGTACGCCGGCCGCGCTTCCGCCGCGCGGAGGAGACCATAGACGATATCATGGACCGTGTGGGACTGCCGCTGATGGGACTGGTGCCGGAAGATGACGCGGTCTTAAAGGCGTTAAAGCGCGGGGTTCCGGTCACGCTGTTGCGGCCGGAGAGCGCGGCGGCCCGGGCCTGTCGCGACATTGCCCGGCGCGTGAACGGGGAAACGGTCCCTCTGCCCCGCGCGTACCGGTAGACGCCGCCGTATAGCCGTATAAAGGAGGCTCGTTTTATGAATATTGCGCTCATGGCACACGACAACAAAAAAGAGTTAATGGTACAGTTCTGTACCGCTTACGCCGGGATTCTGTCCAAGCATAACCTCTACGCAACGAATACGACCGGCCGTCAGGTCGCCGAGGCCACCGGACTGCACGTGCACTGCTTCCTGACCTACGCCCACGGCGGCAACCAGCAAATCGGCGCGCGGATTGCCTATAATGAGTTCGACATGGTGCTGTTCTTCAACGACCCCACGCAAACGAAAATGGCCGGAGACGTGACCTACATCTCCCGTCTGTGCGACATGAGTAATATTCCCTTTGCCAGCAATATCGCGACCGCGGAAATGCTGGTTCTTGGTCTTGCGCGGGGGGATTTGGACTGGCGGAGCATTGTCAATCCGTCCACGCGTCCAATCGCCTGACCGCCGGAAAGGAGACGTTATGCCGACTGTAAAGCCCCGGACCCTGTCCGGTTTCATGGAACTGCTTCCCGCGCCTCAGCGGCAAATGGAGCGGATGTTAGACACGCTCCGCCGTACGTACGCGCTCTACGGCTTCACGCCCTTAGACACGCCGCTGATGGAGGCGGCGGAAGTCCTGCTGGCCAAGGGCGGCGGGGAGACGGAAAAGCAAATCTACCGTTTCAGCAAGGGGGACGCCGAGTTAGCCTTACGTTTTGACCTGACCGTCCCGCTGGCCAAGTACGTGGCCCTGCACAGTCACGAACTGTCCTTTCCGTTCCGGCGTTACCAGATTGGCAAGGTCTACCGGGGCGAACGCGCCCAGCGCGGACGTTTCCGGGAATTTTATCAGGCCGACATTGACATCATCGGGGACGGCGCCCTGTCCATCGTCAACGAAGCGGAAATCCCCGCCATCATCTACCGGACCTTCTCCGCGCTGGGCCTGCAACGCTTCCATATTCGCGTGAACAACCGGAAAATCCTGAACGGCTTCTATGAAACGCTGGGCCTTGCGGAGCGTTCCGGCGACATCATGCGCACGGTCGACAAACTCGACAAAATCGGGCCGGACAAAGTCCGCGCCATCCTGACGGACGACTTTTCCATAGCGGCGGAGAACGTCCATAAAATTCTGGACTTCCTGTCCGGTTCGGAAGAGGCCGCGGAGGCCTTCCGCGGACGGAATCCCCTCTTTGACGCCGGTCTGGACGAACTGCAAACCGTGGTCCGCTATCTGGACAGTTTCGGCGTCCCGGCGGACCATTTTAAGGTCGATTTGACCATTGCCCGCGGGCTGGACTACTATACCGGCACCGTGTACGAAACCACGCTGGACGACTACCCGGAAATCGGCTCCGTATGCTCCGGCGGACGTTACGACAATCTCGCCGCGTACTATACCGACCGCGTACTCCCCGGCGTGGGCATTTCCATCGGCCTGACGCGCCTTTTCTATATTTTGCAGGAAAAGGGCCTGCTCAACCCCGACCTCCCCGCGGCCCCGGCGGACGTGCTGGTACTGCCCATGACGGAGGACCTGTCCCCGGCGATTGCGCTGGCAACCATGTTCCGGGAAAACGGCGTCCGGGTACAGCTCTACTGCGAGGGCGGCAAATTCAAGAAGAAAGTGGCCTACGCCGACAAACTGCGCATTCCCTACGCGGTGTTCATGGGAGAGGACGAAGTACGCGGCGGCGTGGTGACGTGCAAGGATATGCGTTCCGGCGAACAGACCGCGCTTTCCGCCGCTGACACGCTGGAACGTATCAAAGAAGGCCTTGCGCGGCGCGAATCGGGCCGTATCATTTTGGGATAACACCGGATCAGGAAAGGACATTGTCACATGACGCAATCAAGAACGCACACCTGCGGGGAACTGCGCCTCACAAACGCCGGAGAGCGCGTGAAACTCTGCGGATGGATGGAGAATGTACGGGTAGTATCGGCAAGTCTGGCGTTTGTGGTCCTGCGCGACTTCTACGGCACCACACAGGCGGTCGCCGAAACGGAGGACCTTGTCAACACGTTCAAGGCCATAACGAAGGAATCGACCGTTTCCATAGAGGGCACGGTACGCGAACGCGGCAACAAGAACCCCAAACAGGCCACGGGCGACATAGAAGTTGTGCCGGAACGCGTGGAAGTATTGGGACGCTGTCGCTATAACGAACTGCCCTTCCAAATCAACCGGAGCCGGGAGGCGGACGAGGCCCAGCGTTTAAAGTACCGCTATCTCGACCTGCGCAACCCGGAAGTAAAGAACAACATCGTGTTGCGCTGTCAGGTGACGGCGGCGCTCCGTCGGGCCATGACGGAACACGGCTTTCTGGAAATTACAACCCCGATTCTGACGGCGTCCTCTCCGGAAGGCGCGCGGGACTATCTGGTACCGGCGCGGAACCATCCCGGCAAGTTTTACGCCCTTCCGCAAGCCCCCCAGCAGTTCAAACAACTGCTTATGACTTCGGGCTTCGACCGCTATTTCCAGATGGCCCCCTGCTTCCGGGACGAGGACGCCCGCGCCGACCGTTCCCCCGGCGAGTTCTACCAGTTAGACATGGAAATGGCCTTTGCCACACAGGACGACGTCTTTTCCGTGATAGAGGACGTACTTCCGCCCGTGTTCGCGAAATACGGCCTGTACGGCCGGGCCTCCGCCGCGCCGTTCACGCGTATTTCCTACCGGGACGCCATGGAAACCTACGGCACCGACAAGCCCGACCTGCGCATTGACCTGAGAGTACAGGACGTGACGGAACTGCTTTCCGGCTGCGGGTTCGGACCGTTCGCGGAAGGCCCGGTCAAGGCGGTGGTCGTGTCGGACTTCCACGAGGCGCGGAAATGGATTGACCGCACCCTGTCCTCCGCGGAAGTGGTGTCGGGCGGGAAAGCGTACTGGTTCCGGCTGGACGACAAGGGAGAGGTTGTCGGCGGCATTTCCAAATTTGTCGCGCCGATCCGGGAACAGGTCGTTTCCGCGCTGAATCTGAAGCCAAACAGTTTTGTGGCCCTTTCGAGCGGCAAGGACGCGTTAAAAACCGCCGGGGTACTCGTCAAGACGCTTGGCGCGGCGGTCCCCGGGCACATGGATAAAGAGCAGTACGCCTTCTGCTGGATTGTGGACTTTCCCATGTACGAAATCGGGGAGGAGTCGGGCGAACTCGAATTCTGTCACAATCCGTTCTCCATGCCCTCCGGCGGACTGGACGTGCTGGAACGCGCGCGCCGCGGAGAAGTGGACCCGCTGACGATTACCGCCGACCAGTACGACCTTGTCTGTAACGGCGTAGAACTCTCCTCCGGGGCGGTCCGGAACCACGACCCGGAAATTATGGTCCGCGCGTTTGAGCTGGTCCGGCTTGGGGAGGCGGACGTCAAGGC
Organism: Oscillibacter sp.; assembly: GCA_017446225.1. Classification (GTDB taxonomy): domain Bacteria; phylum Bacillota; class Clostridia; order Oscillospirales; family Oscillospiraceae; genus Oscillibacter. The sequence continues at coordinate 30,814 of JAFSRH010000035.1, read as the reverse complement.
GAAATTCCCGGCCATGTACAACGCGTTCTGCTACGGCGCGCCGCCTCACGCCGGAATCGCGCCGGGGCTGGACAGAATGGTTATGCTGCTGGCCGGCGAGGAGTCGATACGGGAAATCATTCCGTTTCCGATGAACAAGAACGCCATGGACGTCATGATGGACGCGCCCGGGACCGTCACGGACAGGCAGTTACAGGAACTGCATATTGCGATAGTGGGGGACAGTGACGTATGAAACAGGCGTTATATTTTGAGTGCGGGACGGGGATCAGCGGCGACATGACCGTTGCGGCCCTGCTGGACCTTGGCGCGGACCGCGAAGCGTTGGAACGTATGCTTGACAGTCTGCCGCTGGAAGGCGTGCGTACGGAGATTGGACGCGTAAAAAAGGCGGGTCTGGACGTCTGCGACTTCCGCGTACTTCTGCCGGAGGACAACCACGACCACGACATGGAGTACCTTTACGGCCATGACCATGACCACGAACACGGCCATGACCACGACCACCATCACGACCACGAACACGACCATGACCACGGGCATGACCATGACCACCATCACGACCACGGCCATGACCACGAACACGACCACGAACACGGCCACGACCACGACCATGACCACGAACACGAGCACGACCACGGCCATGACCACGGGCATGACCATCATCATCACGACCACGAACACCGCGGACTTCCGGAAATTTTAGACATTCTGCGTCAGGCCGACATGACCCCCGCGGCGCGGACTATGGCCGAAACCGTCTTCCGCATACTGGCGGAGGCGGAGTCGAAAGCCCACGGCGTACCGCCGGAGGAAGTGCGCTTCCACGAAGTCGGCGCGGCGGACTCCATTGTCGATATCGCGGCGGCGGCGGTCTGCTTTGACAGTCTCGGCGTACGGGAATGTATCGTTCCGGCGCTCTGTGAGGGGACGGGAAGCGTACGCGCCCAGCACGGGATTCTGTCCGTACCGGTCCCGGCGGTCCTGAACATCGTACAGGCCCACGGACTGCCCCTGACCATTACCCGTCAGCGCGGCGAACTGATCACGCCCACCGGCGCGGCGATTGCGGCCGCCTTCCGCACGTCCGGACAACTCCCCGAACAGTTCCGCGTTTTAAAGACGGGGATCGGGGCCGGGAAACGCGCCTATGAACGTCCCAGTCTGTTGCGCGTCATGCTCATTGAGGCGGAGGAGGCTTCGGACCGCCTCACGCTCTTGGAAACCAACGTGGACGACTGCACCGGCGAGGCGCTCGGCTATACCATGGAGCAGTTGTTACAGGCGGGCGCGCGGGACGTGTACTATACTTCCGTGCATATGAAGAAGAACCGGCCGGGATATCTGTTAAGCGTCCTGTGCGCGGAGGACGACCGGGAGAAGCTGGAGGCCCTGATTTTCCGGAATACGACTACGATTGGAATCCGCCGCTTCCCGGTGGCGCGGACGGCGCTTTCCCGGCGTTCCGGGACAGTACAAACCAGTTTCGGGGAAATCCGCGTGAAGTTCTACGAGGCCCCGGACGGCCAACGCGTTTCGCCGGAATACGAAAGCGTGGCGGCGATTTGCCGCGCTACCGGGCAGTCTTGGCAGACGGTCACGGAACAGTTGCGGGCGGAACTCCGTAACGCCGAATAAGCGTGTCAAAAACGGCCGCCCGGAATCCGGACGGCCGTTCGATTACAGATCCAGCTTTTTCATTTCTTCCAGAATTTCCGCTTCCGACTTTTCCGCGGGACTTTGTTCCTCTTCCGTAACGGGGTTGCCGTACTCGTCCACGGTGGGCAGGTACGGCGCGAACTCCCGTAACAACAGGGAAGCCGACAGCATTTCCACGGCCCCGAAGCCGACAAAGCACCAGAGGAACGCGTACAGCGGCAGATTGGTCAGGTCGCTGTACGTCAGGACCGGCGGGAAGAGGTGGAAAAAGACAATCACGAGCAGGTACAGGGGCTTGTGGAAGGCGAAATAGAGGCTGTGGCGCAACAGTTCCGGGACGGCGCCCCGGAACGCCGCCATGACCGGGAACAGGTACAGCGTCAGGATAACCGCGGCGGACCCGAGCATGACCAGCCCCAGACGGAACGCCTGAAAGACGCCTCCGAACTGTCCGCACCAGTAAATTTCCAGCCCGAGGAAGGCCAGAAACAGGAGAACCGCAAGCCAGCAAACCAGCGCCTGTTTGAAGTTCATGCGGAACCCCTTCCAGAACGCGCGCAGGGGATTCAAGTCGTACTCCCCGCGCAGGGTACGTAAGAATACATAGTCCATAGCGGCCCACGCCGGGCCGATGGTCACGACCGGGAGCGTCAGCAGGACGAAGAGCACGTTACAGGCAATGAGAATCCAGCAACGCGTCATGAGTTGTCCAAAGGCGCTGTCGTTGTCGAGGAAGCCCCGCAACAGATTCATGACAAGTCCCCCTCCGCGCCGTCCGAAAGGACGTAGTCCAGAAAACGCGCCACGGCCTCCGGGTGCGGACAGTTCGCGGAGAGGCCTAACGCACAGCTTTCGTTATAGATATGGAATTCCGTGACAAGGCGGCTGTCGCTCAGGTCAATGCCGATGGGGAGCGGGTCGGAACCGTACTCCGGATTGGCCGGGACCGCGTAGACAAGGCGGTCGGCGTACGTTTCGGCCAGCGTCCCGCCGGACAGGTCCAGCAGACGCCCGCGGGTACCCAGAAGGGTAAGGTCGTCCCGTTCCATGGTAATCGCGTCCAGCGTCCCGGCCTCCACGTACGCCACGAAATACGTATAATAGGCATTGTAACGGGCATCGGACGGGTCGAAGTAGCAACTGTTATTGAAATACACGTTCTTTTCCCGGACGTCATACCCGGCGGCGTCCACGAACCCGCGCCAGAGTTCGGAACCGTTCCCGGCTTCCGCGTAGGTGTTGGCGAAGGTGATATAAAACCAGTTGTCGGCGGGGACGGTCAGCCGGTGGACCGCGATGTAGACCGAGAAGGACAAGAGCGCGACAATGCCGATGATCCAGAGTTTGTAATACTGCCAGATGTACTCGATTTTGGCGCGCCGGGAGAGCGCGCGCAATTTCCGCCGCTCCGCCCGGTACCAGCGTTTCAAGGCGTCCATTGCTCAGTCCGCGCGGAGGAAGCGCAACTGTACGGAGGGATAGTCGCCCCAGAACATGGGGAACGTATAACCGCCGTTCATGAGGGCCGCGCCGGAGTAACGTTCTTGGGTATCTTCCAGTGTGTAGGTCGCGTCCGGGTCCAGTCCCCTGAGGCGGATGTGAATGAGGGGAGCGTTGGCCTGTACGTGTTTCACGACCAGATTGACCAGCGCCTCCGAGGCGTCCGGGGCGGCGAACTCCCACGCGCAGTAACGTTCCTGTTCGTCCAGCTCGTTGAGGCGGTAGTAGACGCCGTTCTGAATCAGGGACTGTACTTTCTTAAAGTAGGCGATCTGTAAGCGTACCTCATCCTTTTCGGAAGAGGAAAGGCGGTTCAGGTCCAGCTCATAGCCGAACGTGCCGGACATGGCGACCACGCCGCGCGTATAGAACGTGGTAGAGCGTCCCGTCTGCTGATTGGGGCAAACCGAGACGTGCGCCCCCATGGTAAAGGGCGGATAGCCGAAGGACGTGCCGTGCTGAATGTCGAGGCGTTCAATGGCGTCCGTATCATCGGAGCACCAGATTTGGGGGGTATAGTAGAGCATCCCGGCGTCAAAGCGTCCGCCGCCGCCCGCGCAGCCTTCAAAGAGCACGTGGGGGAATTCACGCGTGAGCCGTCCGATCAGGTCATAGACGCCCAGCACATAGCGGTACGTCATTTCTCCCTGACGTTCCGGGGGAAGCGCGTTGGAGTAGACGTCCGCCAGACAGCGGTTCATGTCCCATTTGATGTAGGAGATATCGTGCTTGCGGAGCAGACCGGCGAAGCAGTCGTAGAGGTAGTCGCGCACGTCCTGACGGGACATATCGAGCACGAGCTGATTCCGGCAGTACATCGGCGGACGGTTCGGGGCCTTCAGGACCCATTCGGGGCGCGCGCGGTACAGGTCCGAGTCCTCATTGATCATTTCCGGCTCAATCCAGATCCCGAACCGCATGCCCAATTCTTTAAGGCCGTCAATCAGGGGATCGAGACCGCCGGGGAGTTTGCGTTCATTGACGACCCAGTCCCCGAGGCCGGCGTTGTCATCGTCACGCGCGCCGAACCAGCCATCGTCCATCACGAACAGTTCCACGCCGAGTTCGGCGGCCTGACGGGCGATATTGAGGAGGCGTTCCGTGGTAAAGTTCATGAACGTGGCTTCCCAGTTATTGATGAGTACGGGGCGGCGTTTTTGTACATACTCACTGCGGCAGATATGGTACCGGATCATGTCGTGGTACTGGTGGCTGAGGGCGGAGAAGCCGGAGGCGCTGTAGGAGAAGAGGACTTGCGGAGTATAGAAATGTTCGCCGGGACCGAGGTTCCAGCGGAATTGACTGTCATGGATACCCGTCACTACGCGTACGCTTCCCAGATAATCCTTTTCGACTTCCGTCTTATGGTTGCCGGACCAGAGGGGCATAAAGCCGTAGCATTCCCCGGCGTACTCGCGGGTATCGGGGGCGCAAAGGATCGTAAACGGGTTGTGGTGGTGACTGCTCATGCCGCGCCGGGACTCCACGCTGTGCACGGCGTTGGAGAGCGGGACGCGCTGGGGCTGACGTTCCATGCAGTGGCGGCCGTGAAAGTGGAGCAGTTCCCAGTCGCCGAAAGACAGGTCCACGCACGCGGAAGCGGCCTTTTCCAGAAAGATGGTACGCTCCCCGTCATTGACGATTTCGGCGGCGCGGGTAATCACGTCCCGTTCCTCAAAGACGCCGTAGTAGAGGCGCACGGACAGGGCGGAGGCGGTGTCGCGAAGCGTGACAATCAGGGTCATGGAGTTTTCGGGGTCCCGGTCGAAGGCGGCGGGGAGGCCGGGGAGGTCGTAACTGCCCGGGCGGATTTCATGTCCGGCGTAACGGAAGTCGGCGGCGTAACTGCCATCGGCGTGGACGGCGCACAGGGCGGGAACGCGGAAATCTCCGGCGTTAAAGCCGGTGTACTCCTGCGGCATGGTGTCGAGGGAAAAGGCGCGGTCGTTGTGGAGTTCGGGCGGATTGCCGGAAAAGCCGCGGTCATAGTTACGTTGCAGATAGCGGAAGTCCGCCCCGTCCGCGCGCGCGCCGTAGTAGAGGTGGCGGAGAAAGTTGTGCTCGTCCGCGTGCATTTGATAGGTCGTGTGGCGGGTGTGAAGCGTCAGCAGACGCTCTCCGGGGCTGTACAGAATGCTCATGTTAGTTCCTCCCTGCCTGTGTCGGTAGTATGTTGCGGGGCCGCGGGACCCTGAAGAACGCCCTGCGAACGGTAGACTTTGGGACTGACGCCGTACGCGCTCTTGAACATCTTGGAAAAGGTCATGGGGTTTTCGTAGCCGATTTGCCGCGCGACTTCCTGTATGGGGTAATTGGTGGTCAGGAGCAGACGGCAAGCGATATTCAGGCGGTAACGGAGAAGGTATTCCTGCGGGGAAAGGCCTGTCCGTTTCTTGAAGATGTTGGTCAGGTAACTGCGGTTGATTCCGATATGTTTGGCGATGTCACGGATTTTGACATTGGCGTACTGACAGCGTATCACGTCCAGCGCGTGGTCAACGTAAATATCGGAGGAGTCGTCCTGTCTGCGGGGCGGGGCGACCCGGTCCCCGGACTCGATCATCAGGGCGATGAACTCCGTGGTAAGGCTCAGACAGCGCAACTCGTTTTGAAGCGTATTGTCCCGGCACTCCAACAGTTTCCACGTGAGCATTAAAAACTCGTTGGTGTCCATGTAGCAGTCACGGGCGTTGACGCCGTCCGGGAACCCGGCGGCGCGCATACAGTCTTTCGCGGACGCGCCGTTGAACGACACCCAGCAGTAGCGCCACGGGTCTTTCTGGTCGGCCTGATAGAACACGGTCTCCGCCGGTTTGAGTAAAAACGCCTGATTGCTGTGCAGATGGTACGTCCGCCCGCTCACACACAGCGTACCCTTTCCCGAGAGAATGACGTGCAGGTGGTAATTGTCCCGCACCCGCGGCCCCACGGAAAAGCCGGGCTTGCACTGTTCCACGCCGCAGAAAGTCGGGTAGAGGCCCAACGTGCTTTCGTGCCGGTATTTCAGACAGGTAACGTGTTTGGCCTTGTAATAAGTAAACTCTTGATTGTTACGGTCCATGTCGGTCCGTTCCCTTTCTTCCGGAAACGCGGATTTCGTATCTTTCCATTATACACGGTTTCGCGGCGTTTTCAAGCGGCTTCTTGTGGGATATTTATGTGCTATTGTGGGAATTTCAGGATTTTACGGTGTCCGGCTGTCACGGGCGGGGGATGGCGCATAGGCTGGGAGTGAAATTCAGGAACCGGCGGGAGGTAAGGTTATGGCGGCAACGCATTTTTTCGCGGGCGCGAACAGCGGAAACGGCTTTCAGAATCTGTTTTCGGAGATAGCGGATCTTGACAACGCTTACGATTTCATCATCCTGAAAGGCGGCCCGGGAATCGGGAAAAGCACGCTCATGCGGGAACTCGGACGGACCATGGAAGAGGCCGGGGTAGAGGTCGAGTACCTGCACTGTTCGGGGGACCCGGATTCCTTGGACGGGGTGGCGTTCCCGGAACTGGGCTGCGCGGCGGCGGACGGGACCGCGCCGCACGTTCTGGAACCGCGTTACCCCGCCGCGGTGGACCGCTATCTGGACTTGGGGCGGTACTATGACCTGATCGCGGCGAAGGCGTGCGCCGGGGAGGTCAGGGCGCGCACGGAGGAATACAAGGCGGCGTATGTCCGGGCGTACCGGGCGATGAAGGCGGCGCGGGCGGTGGAGCTGGACGCGGCGGCGGGCGTGAAGTTCGACCGGGAGCGCGCGGAACGGCGTTTCCGCGGAATCGCGCGCCGGGAACTGCGCCGGGAGAACGTACGCAAGGGGCGGAATGTACGCCGCTTTTTAGGTTCGCTGACCTGTCAGGGGTACGTGTGGCGCTTTGACAGCGTGGGGACGCTCTGCCGGCGCGTGTATGAACTGCGCGATACGTTCGGCTTTGCCGGTCCCATGCTGGAAGAGCTGTACCGTCGGGCGGCGGCGAAACGCTGGGACACGATCCGCTGTATGTCGCCGGAGGACCCGGAACGGATCGAACACCTGTTGATACCCGGTCTGGGACTGGGCTTTGTCAGCACGCGTCCGGGGATGGAGTATGACGGGACGCCGTTCCGGCGCGTGCGCGTGGACGCAATGACGGACGTTTCGGACAGAGGCGCGTTCCGGCTGAAAAACCGGATGGTTTCCGTACTCCGGGAGGAGGCCGTGTCGGCTCTGCGGGAGGCCAAGGCCGCGCATGACGCGCTGGAAGCCGTTTACCGTCCCTACGCGGACTTTGAGGGCGTGCAAGCCGTTGCCGCGCTGGAGGCCGGGCGCCTTCTTGACACGCTCCGTCAGAAACGGCGCGTCCGCTGAGGTTCAGGGCAGACGGTGCATCATGGAAACCTCGTACGCGGTACGCTCTTCCGTGCCGTTCTCCGTCTCCTTGTGGTAGATACGGCTTTGCACGCGCCCTTCCAGTTCCAGCGCATCGCCGGTGGACAGTTCGCCGGTCTGTACGGCCAACTGTCCCCACGCGATGACCGGGAGGTAGTCGGAGCGGCCGTAGCGCCGGGGCACGGCAAGCATGAGGTCGCAAATACTCCGGCCCAGCGGCGTACGGCGGAGAACGGGCGGCTTGCAGAGCGTGCCGGACAAGAAGATCTGGTTACAGGCCACGCCGAGACCCGGCTGTAGATTCCGGCTGTAGACGGCCAGAATCAGGCGGCTGCCGGTCCCGGTACGGTTATTGAAGGAGCGGAGCTGTCCCTGTACGCGGATGGGCTGGTCCGTGTCGGTCATGGGGAGGCTTTCTTCCGGAATCAGGACCGGCAAGAGGTCGCGCTGTCCGGACAGGCGCGGCACGTCCAGCGGGAAACGGTAAAACCGGATGCCGTGGTTCTCATGGGACGGGACCGGACTTTCCCGGACCCATCCCTCTAAAACCACTTGGTTCCGGCTTTGACTTGTCATGTTGTCCACCTCCTGACAGTGATGGTGTATCTTATGAAAGACGGGCGGAAAATAGACCCGCCGCCCGTTATGGGGAAAATATCGGTCATTTCCACGGAAAAAGCGCCTCTTTTACGTCAGGAATATGCAAAGCGTACAGACGCGGCCGGGAAAAGTTGTGCATATCGGCACTTGCATAACAAGATGGAAGATTGTATAATGCACTCTACCGTGAAAAAGAATGGGGCGTGTGTCATGAAAGACAAACAGGACATTAAGAAGGTCGTGCTGGCCTATTCCGGAGGGCTGGACACTTCGATTATTATTCCATGGTTGAAGGAAAATTATAATAATCCGGAGATTATCGCGGTCTCCGGAGACGTGGGACAGGCCGGGGAACTGGACGGACTGGAAGAAAAGGCCCTCAAAACCGGCGCGTCCAAGCTGATTGTCGCGGACCTCGTGGACGAAATGGTCGATGAGGTCATTCTTCCCGCCCTGAAAATGGACGCCAAGTACGAAACCTATCTGCTGGGCACGGCGTTCGCCCGTCCGATTCTGGGCCGCAAGCTGGCGCAAGTCGCGCTGGAAGAGCGCGCGGACGCCGTATGCCACGGCTGTACCGGCAAGGGCAACGACCAAGTGCGCTTTGAACTGGCCGTGAAGCGGTTCGCGCCCGACATGACGGTCATTGCCCCGTGGCGGGAATGGTCCATCCGCTCCCGGGAGGAGGAAATCGACTACGCGGAAGCCCACAACGTGCCCCTGAAGATATCCCGCGAGACCAACTACTCCAAAGACAAAAACCTCTGGCACCTGAGCCACGAAGGCCTTGATCTGGAGGACCCCGCCAACGAGCCGGACTACGAAAAGCCCGGATTTCTGGAAATGGGCGTCTCCCCGGCGCAGGCCCCCGACACGCCCGCCTATGTCACGATTGACTTTGAAAAGGGCGTTCCGGTGGCCCTCAACGGCGAACGGATGAAGGCGTCCAAGATTATCGCCGGACTGAACGAGATCGGCGGGGCCAACGGAATCGGAATCATTGACATTGTGGAAAACCGTCTGGTCGGCATGAAGGACCGCGGCGTGTACGAGACCCCCGGCGGCACCATCCTGTACTTCGCCCATGAACAGCTCGAAATGCTCACCGTGGACAAGGACACGCTCCACGCCAAACAGAAACTGGCCATTGACTTCGCCGACCTCATCTACAACGGCAAGTGGTTCACCCCTCTGCGGGAGGCCATTTCCGCCTTTGCCGACAAGGCCAATGAAAACGTTACGGGTTCCGTACGCCTCAAGCTCTACAAGGGCAACATCATTCCCGCCGGCACTACCTCTCCCTGTTCGCTCTACTCCGAAAATCTGGCGACCTTTGACGAATCGGACTACGACCAGAAGGACGCCGCCGGATTTATCAACCTGTGGGGACTGCCCACGAAAGTACAGGCCCTGCGTGAAAAAGGCCTGTTATGACGCGGATGGCGGGGGAACGTTCCCCCGTCACGCTTTTATGGAGGTGCGCTATGAAACTATGGTCCGGGCGCTTCGGCAAGGACACGGACGCGTTAGTCAACGCGTTCAACGCGTCCATTGACTTCGACCAGCGCCTTTACCGGGAGGACATCCGGGGCAGTCTGGCCCACGCGAAAATGCTGGCCGACTGCGGCATCCTCTCCCCGGAGGACGGGGAGGCCATACAGCGGGGCTTGCGGGAAATCCTGTCCGATATCGAGGCCGGAAAGGTCGCCTTTACCGCCGACAATGAGGACATACACATGAACATTGAGGCCCTTCTGACGGAGCGGATCGGGGACGCCGGGAAGCGTCTGCACACCGCCCGGAGCCGAAACGATCAAGTCGCCTTGGATTTCCGGATGTACGTCCGCCGGGAAATCGGGTCCGTGATTGACCGTCTGCTCTCCCTTCAGTCGGTCCTCTGCCGGCGCGCCAAAGAGTACCAGTCCGCGGTCATGCCCGGTTACACGCACTTACAGCGCGCCCAGCCCGTTTCTTTCGCGCACCATCTCATGGCCTACGCGCACATGTTCGCGCGGGACGTGACGCGTCTGGAGGACTGCCGGGAACGCCTGAACCAGTGTCCGCTCGGGTGCGGCGCGCTGGCCGGGACCACGTACCCGATCGACCGCTGGGAGACCGCGGAGGAACTCGGCTTTGATGAGCCTATGGAAAACTCCTTGGACGCCGTCTCCGACCGTGACTACGCGCTCGAACTGCTGAGCGGCCTGTCCATTCTCATGCTCCATCTGTCGCGTTTCGCGGAAGAGGTGATTCTATGGTGCAGTTGGGAGTTCAAGTTCATTGAGCTGGACGATGCCTACGCCACCGGCTCTTCCATCATGCCGCAGAAGAAAAACCCGGACGTGGCGGAACTGGTACGGGGCAAGACGGGGCGCGTGTACGGCGATTTGATCACGCTTCTGACCGTCATGAAGGGCCTTCCGCTGGCGTACAACAAGGATATGCAGGAGGACAAGGAACCGGTCTTTGACGCGCTGGATACCGTGGAAATGTGTCTGCCGGTGTTCGCGGCCATGCTGGACACCATGAAAGTTTTCCCCGAGCGTATGCGCGAGGCGGCGGGACGCGGATTCCTCAACGCCACCGACTGCGCCGACTACCTGACAAAAAAGGGAATGCCCTTCCGGGACGCCTACACCGTCACGGGAAAACTCGTGGCATTGTGCGCGAGAGAGGGGAAGTCGCTGGAAGAATTGGCGCTGGCGGATTTCAAGGCGGCGTGCGAACTCTTTGACGAGGACGTGTACGAGGCGCTCCGTCTGGAAAACTGCGTGTCGTTGCGGCACAGCTACGGCGGCCCCGCCGTGGGGGAGACCACGAGGCAGATACAGGACATTGAGGACTTTATCGCCGCGCGCCGGGAGGAAGCATGAAACCGAACGTTTACATTGACGGCCGGGAGGGTACGACCGGACTGCAAATTTACAGCCGTCTGGCGGCGCGTGACGACCTGCGGCTTCTGCTCATTGACGAGGAAAAGCGGAAGGACGTACAGGAACGGAAACGCCTCATCAACGCGGCCGACTTGGTCTTTCTGTGTCTGCCCGACGCGGCGGCGGAGGAGGCCGTCACGCTCGCGGAGAACCCCGCGACTAAAATCATAGACGCGTCCACGGCGCACCGTACGGCGTCCGGCTGGACTTACGGCTTTCCGGAGCTGTCGGAGGCGCACAGGGACGCGGTCACGCGCAGTCCGCGCGTGGCCAATCCGGGCTGTCACGCCACCGGCTTTATCAGCATTGTGTACCCGCTGATTGCGGCGGGCGTCCTGCCGAAAGACGCGTTGCTCTCGTGCTTCTCCCTGACGGGCTACTCCGGCGGCGGAAAGAAAATGATTGCGCAGTATGAGGACCCGGCGCGGGACGCGTTGCTTTCCAGTCCGGGCGTGTACGCCTTGGGCCAGACGCATAAACACCTTCCGGAAATGCGCGCGGCGTGCGGACTGGAGACCTCCCCCGTGTTCAGTCCCGTTGTGGACGACTACTACAAAGGCATGGCCACTACGGTCCCGCTGCATATGCCGCAACTGCGGGGCGTGTCGACGCTGCGGGAGGTCCGGGACCTTTACCGCGCCCATTACGCCACAGGACGCGGCGTGGTGTCGGTAGCGGACAACGCGCCCGGGTTGCTGTACGGCGCGGCGCGTTCCGGCCGTGACGCGCTCTCCATTGTCGTATCGGGCAATGAGGAACGTTTTACCGTCACGGCCCTGTTCGACAATCTGGGCAAGGGGGCCAGCGGCGCGGCCGTACAGAATATGAATCTGATGTTAGGATTCCCCGAAACGGCGGGACTGAATCTTGATTGAGGGGGTCAAAATGTCGTCCGGACGGGAATACTTAACGTTGATACTGGAACAGCTTTCGGAACTCCGCGGAATTTCCTACCGTCCCATGATGGGCGAATTCCTGCTTTACTGCCGGGGAAAACTGTTCGGCGGGATTTACGACAACCGCCTGCTGGTCAAGCCGGCGCGGGCGGCCGTTGAGTACCTGCGGACGGTCTCTTATGAAGCGCCTTACCCCGGCGCGAAGGAAATGTTGCTCGTGGACGATGTGGACGATAAGGCCTATCTTACGGGACTGGTGGAGGCCATGCTTCCGGAACTCCCGGAGCCGAAACGCAAATCAGGAGGGAACTTATGAAATTTATTGAGGGCGGCGTATGCGCCGCGAAAGGATTTCAGGCGGCGGGGATTCATGTCGGCGTCAAGACGCACGCCGACTGGAAAAAAGACGTTGCTTTGATTGTCTCGGAAACGCCCTGCGCGGCGGCGGGAGTGTTCACGCGGAACGTGGTCAAGGCCGCGCCGGTTCACGTAGACCTCGCGCACCTGCGCAACGGTACCGCGCGGGCGATTATCGCCAACAGCGGCAACGCCAACGCGTGCGCGCCGCACGGGGAGGCGTACGCGGAACGGATGTGCGCGGCGGCGGCGGACGTAATCGGCTGTGCGCCTGATGACGTGCTGGTGTCGTCAACGGGCGTCATTGGACAGACGCTCAACATTGAAGCCATTGAGGGCGGCGTACGGGAACTCTATCACGCGCTGGCGTCCACGCCGGAAGCCAGCGATGCGGCCGCCCACGCCATCATGACCACCGACACCGTCAAGAAAGAGGCCGCCGTTGAGACGCTCATTGACGGAAAAACGGTCCGTATCGGCGGTATCGCCAAGGGCAGCGGCATGATTCACCCCAACATGGGGACAATGCTGTGTTTCCTTACCACGGACTGTGCCATATCCCCGGCCATGATTCGGGCCGCGCTCCTTGAGACGGCGGACGTCAGCTTTCACCGTATCAGCGTGGACGGCGACACCTCCACGAATGACAGTTGCATGGTACTGGCCAACGGTCTGGCCGGCAACGCGGAAATCGCCGCCGAAGGGCCGGATTACGCCGCGTTTCTGGACGCGTTACAGGCCCTTTGCATCGGACTGGCCCGAGAAATGGCCTCCGACGGCGAAGGGGCCAAACATCTGATCACGTGCACGGTCAGCGGGGCGAAGAGCGTCAAGAGCGCGGAGACGGTGGCAAAATCCGTGATTTCCTCCACGCTCATGAAGGCGGCCATTTTCGGCGCGGACGCCAACTGGGGCCGCGCGCTGTGCGCGATGGGCTACTCGGGGGAGACGTTCGACCCGGACAAGGTCAACGTATCGTTCGCCAGCGCGGCGGGGGAAATCCCCGTGTGTTCCAACGGGCGCGGACTGGACTTTGACGAGGACCGGGCGAAAAAAATTCTCTCCGAACATGATGTGGAAATCCGTATTTCCATGGGCGAGGGCAACGCCGCCTGTACGTGCTGGGGCTGTGACATCACTTACGACTATATCAAAATCAACGGGGATTACCGGACCTGAGGCCCCGCAACAAAGGAGGGTACGCTATGGCGTCCCATGAATTACAGGCCCGTACGCTGGTAGAGGCCCTGCCGTATATCCAGCAGTTTACCGGGAAAACGATTGTCATCAAGTACGGCGGAAACGCGATGATTTCCGAGGAACTGCGCAAAGCCGTGATGAGTGACATTATCCTGTTGAATCTGGTGGGCATTCGGGTGGTGATGGTCCACGGCGGCGGACCCGAAATTAACGAAATGCTACGGAAAATCGGCCACGAATCCCGTTTCGTGGACGGCCTCCGCTATACGGACCGCGAAACGATGGACATTGTGCAGTCGGTCCTCTGCGGCAAGGTCAACAAGGACTTGGTCGCGCAAATTAACCGGCTGGGCGGCAAGGCCATTGGCCTGTGCGGCATGGACGGCGGACTTTTCCGGGCCGTACAGCTTGACGAAAAGTACGGTCTGGTCGGACGTATCACGGGCGTGGACCCGAAACCGGTGGAAAGCGCGCTGGAAAACGGTTACATTCCGGTGGTCTCCACGGTGGCCCAAGGCGCGGACGCCGAAACCGCGTACAATATTAACGCCGACACCGCCGCCGCCAGACTGGCCGAAGCCCTGCGCGCGGAAAAGCTCCTTCTCCTGACGGACGTCCGCGGCCTTCTCCGGGACCCGAAGGACGAAAGCACCCTGATTCATGTCGTCCAGCTCCGGGAAATCCCCGGACTGCGGAACAGCGGCGTGATTTCCGGCGGCATGATTCCGAAAATCGAATGCTGTGTGGCGGCGATTTCCGGCGGCGTGGAGCGCGTGCAGATTATTGACGGCCGCATTCCGCATTCGATTCTGATCGAACTGCTCAGCGACGAAGGCATTGGAACCATGTTGCGGCGGGACGAGACGTCAACGCTCGGCGATATGCTCCGCCGCGCGGAACCTTTGGAGTATTCGGACGAAGCGTAAGGAAGGGCACAGACATAATGATTGCCTCTTTGCTGAAAAAGGCGGGACGGATAACGGGGAAAGCGTTCAGAATCGCGGCATTGTCTGTTGCGTCAATCCTCGCGCTGATAGCCGCGCTTCTGTTCCTGATGTCCATAAGGCCGGCTGTGCCGCGCAAATACACGGACACGGTAAAAACAGGCGGAAGCGTAGAAGCGCGCTATCTCAAAACCGGAAGCCTGAAGGTGAAGCGCAAAAAAATTCCCGCGCCGGAACCTCTGAAAACATTTGAGATCTATTACCCGTTGGAAATGCGGAGCGGCAACGGCAAATATCCCGTTGTACTCTTTCTCAATGGCACAGGCATTCCCGCCTCGAAATACAAGGCCCTGTTTCGTCATCTGGCCTCGTGGGGGTTCATTGTTGCGGGCAACGAAGACCCCGGCACGGGAACCGGGGCAAGCGCGGATTTGACATTGCAATACCTTTTACAACAGAACGCCGACCCGGACAGCGTTTTCTTTGAAAAACTGGACACGGACAATATCGGGATTTCCGGGCATTCACAGGGCGGCGCGGGCGTTTTTAGCGCCATCAGTGTCTGTGAATATCGTTCTCTGTACAAGACGGCGGTGGCCTTGTCGCCCACGCATGAGGAAACCGCCCACGCCTTGGGGTGGAATTACGAACTGGACAAAATCTCCGTTCCGGTGTTGATGTTCTCCGGAACGGAGGGAGATTTTGAAACGCAGCTTGTCCTGCCGTTTGAGAAAATGACGGAAATGTATCACAAGATTCCGGGGCGGAAAGCAATGGCCCGGCGTACCGGCGCGGAACACGGCGAAACGCTCTACAACGCGGACGGATATGTAACCGCGTGGTTTATGTGGCAACTCAAAGGGGACGCCGAAGCGGGGGAAGCGTTCACGGGCAATTCCCCGGAACTGCTCCGCAATACTCTATATCAAGACCAGCAAGTCAACATTGAATGAGGAGGGACAGCGCGTGACATCCAATGAAATCCGGGATTTGACCCAAAAATATATCATGCCCACGTACGGACGCTTTCCCGTGGCCATTGACCGCGGGGAGGGTTCCCGGCTCTATGACCCGGAAGGCCGGGAGTATATCGACTTTACCAGTGGAATCGGCGTGTGTGACTTGGGCTACGGCTTCCGGCCGTGGGCGGACGCAATCGCCGAACAGGCAAGGAAACTTGGGCACGTCTCCAACCTGTTCTATACGGAACCGGCCGCGAAACTCGCGGAAATCCTCTGCAAGCGCGCCGGCATGAGCGATGCCTTCTTTGCGAACGGCGGCGGGGAGGCCAACGAGGGCCTCATCAAGCTGGCGCGTAAGTACAGTTTCGACCGTTACGGGCAGGGCCGTTCCACGATTATCAGCCTCAGGAACTCCTTCCACGGCCGCACCATTACCACCCTGAAGGCCACCGGACAGGAAGTCTTTCACAACTACTTTTTCCCGTTTACGGAGGGCTTCCGCTACGCGGAGGCCAACGACTTGGACTCCCTCAACGCGGCCGCCGGGGAGGACGTGTGCGCGGTACTCGTGGAACTGGTACAGGGCGAGGGCGGCGTACTGCCGCTGGACCGGGACTATGTCGCGGCGCTCTCGGAACTCTGCGCCGAACGCGACTGGCTCCTCTTGGCGGACGAAGTCCAGACCGGGATCGGGCGTACGGGCACGCTGTTCGCGTTCCAGCAGTACGGCGTACGGCCGGACGCGCTGACGTTCGCGAAAGGAATCGCGGGCGGACTGCCCATGAGCGGCATACTGGCAAATGAGAAGTGCCGGGACGTACTCGGCCCCGGTACCCACGCCACCACGTTCGGGGCCAATCCGGTCTGCGCCGCCGCCGCGCTGGTCGTACAGGAGACCTTGAGCAACGCTTTCCTTGCCGAAGTCACGCGGAAGGGACGCTATCTCCGCGAAGCGATTGAGGCGTTGGAACTGCCCTGCTTTGGCAAAACGCGCGGTCTGGGCCTCATGATTGGCATTTCCGTTGCGGACGGATACAGCAACCGGGAAATCGCCAGCCGCCTGATTGAAAACGGCTTACTGGTTCTCACGGCCGGCGCGGGGATCCGTCTGTTGCCGCCGCTGGTCATCACGAAAGAGGAGATGGACCGGGGCCTTTCGATTATGCGGCAGGTCCTTTCCTGACACGCCGGAGGAAGTTATGAAAAATCACACCCACTTTTTGAAGTTGCTGGACTTTACCCCGGCGGAAATTCAACGGTTTTTGGACACCGCCGCGGACCTCAAAGCGAAAAAGAAGGCCGGTATCCCGCACCGCTACTTGGACGGGAAAAACGTGGCCCTGATTTTTGAAAAGACGTCCACGCGGACGCGTTGCGCCTTTGAAGTGGCGGCGCGTGACCTCGGCATGGGGAGCAGTTACATTTCCACGGGCAGTCAGATGGGCGTCAAGGAGAGTATCGCCGACACGGCGCGGGTCCTCGGGCGGATGTACGATGGTATCGAATACCGGGGTTACGGACAGTCCATTGTGGAAGAGCTGGCGCGTTACGCCGGGGTGCCGGTGTTCAACGGCCTGACGGACGAGTTCCACCCGACGCAGGTCCTTGCCGACTTCCTGACCATTCGGGAACATTTCGGGAAACTGCGCGGCGTCAAGCTGGCGTATCTGGGGGACGCGCGGTTTAATATGGGGAACAGTCTCATGGCGGGCTGTGCGAAGATGGGACTGCATTTTGTCGCCTGCGCGCCGAAAGCGTACTGGCCCGGCGCGGCCCTGACGGAAACCTGTCAGGCGGCGGCGCGGGAAACCGGGGCCGTACTCGAATTTTCGGAGGACCCCGCGGAGGCCGTACGGGGCGCGGACGTGCTCTATACGGACGTATGGGTGTCCATGGGGGAGCCGGCGGAGGTATGGGAAGAGCGGATTAAGGCGTTAGCGCCGTATCAGGTGACCATGGACCTGATGGACCGGGCCGGGCCGCAAAGCCGTTTCATGCACTGTCTGCCGTCCTACCATGACCGTAAGACGGACGTTGGCCGGGAGATGGGCGAACGCTTCCGGCGGGACGCCATGGAGGTTACGGACGAAGTCTTTGAATCGCCGCGTTCGATCGTCTTTGACGAGGCGGAAAACCGGATGCACACCATTAAAGCGGTCATGTACGAACTGATGAAACCGTGAAGAGCCGGACAGGCCCCCGTTACGGGAGCCTGTCCGCGCCGTTACCGCGCGTCCGGCTCCGGACGCCCGTCAAAACCGGCGGACGCCGGAAATATTGCCCGAAATTTCAGGGAAGAGCGCGGGAGGATTGGAGAATATTTCCACTTTTTCAGAAAATTGTTACCGAATTGTAATTTTCATCCGGCCGCCTTTGTGGTATAATGGAAGCGGTCGAAAAAGGGCATGACGGGCCGTCTGTGCGGGCGGCGCATTTGTCCTTTTGCTTTTTACGGAGTCCTTGTATTTGGAAGGAGTTTTGCTTATGGAAAATCAGCTTTCTATGGGGTCCGGTCCGGACAATGTCCCGGTCACGCCCGGACCGGCTCCCGGCGGCGTCGGTCGCACGCTGTTTTCGGTGGTCCGGACCGTGCTGGCGGCCTTTGTCATTGCGGGCGTGATTGTCTCCGCCGGTTACGCGGGACTGTGCGCCTACGCGGCGAACGGTAAGGCGATCTGGCCGGGTATCAGCGTCATGGGCGTGGAGCTGAGCGGATTAACCGTGGAGGAGGCCGCGAAAAAGCTCGATACCTTTATCGACAAGGCGCAGGTTGACCTCTACCTCTACTATATCATGGACGAGGGGACCCATGTGGAAAAGTACCGTCCGAACGCGCCGGACTACTCGTTTCCTCTCCGTGATTTGGGATTCCATCCCGATACCCGCGCCATCGCGCAGGAAGCCTATGACATGAACGTGACGGACCCGGAATTTTTCTCGCTGGGCTGGCGTTACCTGACCGGGGAGGGCGAAACCGAGTACGCCCCCGTGCTGACCGTGGACCCCGAACAGGTCGCCTTGCGCGCCAAGGAAGTTTCCGAAACGCTCAGTTACGAGCCTATCCAAACCGTATACGGGCGCGAAGAGGACACTTTGAAAGTCACGCTTCCGAAAAACGGCCGCAGCGTACCCGAAGAGCCGATTATCGAAAAACTGGGCAACATCATTCAAAATTCCCCGGACTTCTCCGTAGATATCCCCTACTCCGCCGTACCGCATGAAGTCGTTACGGCCGAGGAGATCCACGAGAAGATTTACATTCCCATCAAGAACGCGTGGTTCGACCCGAAAACGTGGGAAGTCGCGCCGGGTGAGTACGGGGTGGATTTTGACGTTGAAACCTTGCGGACCCTGATGAACGAGGGAATCCCGGGCCAGACCATTGAAATGGGCCTCACACGGGGCAAGCCGACCCTTACCTACACGCAGTTGAAGGAAGTCCTGTTCCGTGACCTGTTAGGGGAGGCCAGCACGAAGGTATCCGGCACGGCGGCGCGTGTCAACAACGTAAAGCTCGCGGCGAAGGCCATCAACAACGCGGTCGTCAACAGCGGGGAAGTCTTTTCGTACAACGGCCGCGTCGGACGCCGCACCACGGCGAAGGGCTATCAGGCCGCGCCGGCGTACGTGCAGGGCCTGACCGTGGACGAAATCGGCGGCGGCGTATGCCAGCCCTCTTCCACGCTCTATCTCGCCTGTTTACGTTCCAACATGCAGATTACGGAACGTTCCCCGCACCGTTACGTTCCGGCGTATATCCCGGCCGGAATGGACGCTACCGTGTCGTGGGGCGGGCCGGATTACAAGTTCACCAACAATACGCCCTACCCCGTCATCATTAAGACGTTCTACTCCAACGGCTACCTGACGGTACAGTTAATCGGCACCAAGACGAACAACAATACGGTGAAAATCACCAACGAGTTCATTTCCTCCACGCAGTGGAAAACGGAGTACCGGACGGACCGCTCCCTTCCGAAGGGGACGCAGAAAGTCTCCGTGACGCCGTACGTGGGCAAGACGTACAAGACGTACCGCAACATTTACGATGGAAACGGAAAACTGATTTCCAGCAAGTACGAGGCCACCAGCGCCTACAAAGTACGCAACCAAGTGATTTTGCGCAATCCGTAACCACAGACCGGGAGACCGCCAAGCGGTCCCCCGGTTCGATTACTTGTAGTGTTCGTGATTGAAAATATGGTCCTGACAGAAGCAGTGATAGCCCGCGCAGCGGGAGCAGTAACGGAACTGCAATTCCGGGAAATCGGCGTCCGTACGGCCGCAGATTTCGCACTTGTGGCGGTAACCCTGTCGGGCCTCTTTACGTTTCTGCTCACGGGCGGCCTCCCGGAAGTGGATGGTTTTCGGGGACGTCTGGTGTTTTACGCGCTGGCTGTGATACATGAACCAGTCGGTAATGTCCGGCCAGAAGAACACGAAAAAGTTGAGAATCGCAATCAAGGGGAGCAGGACGCCCGCGATATTCAGGGCGAACGCGCTTTTGAGCGCCGAGAAGCCGAAAAACGCGGCGTCCAGCCACGCCAGCCACTTGGCCTTTACGGGGATAATAAAAAGCAGAAACTGGGTGTCGGGGTAGAGCATGGCGAAGGCGAAGAACATGGACAGGTTAATAAACTGGGTCCCGGCAATCCATATGTCGCCGACAAGCAGGCCGGTAATCACGCCGACCAGAAGCGTCAGGACCGCGCCGGAGGCGTAGTAGAGGTTAAATTTCGCGGTTCCCCACTCCTGTTCCAGCGTGGCGCCGATCATGTAGTAGAGGTAAAGGGAGAGGGCAAGCCAGAGCGCGTCATGGAGGGAGCTGTACGGGGGCATAAGGACGAAGGTCACAAGCCGCCAGATTTCGCCGTGCAGGACCGCGTACCACCGGAAGGCCAGAAAACTGGTCGCGGCCGCGCTGGAAAATATGGTCAGGACGTACACCGCCGCCTGTGCGATGACGATATAGCGCATAAGACCGGGCAGGCCGAACTCCGGATACCGCCGAATAAAACGTTCTGAAAGTTCATGCAGTTTATTCAAGACATATCCCTCCTTGTAAAGATTGCGGCAGACGATGATATTATTATACCTGTCCGGGGGTGAAAAGTCACGCGTTATGTGAAAAAAAGTTTTTTACAGAATATGGAACCGCAGAGAGGGGAACGGCGAATGGAACTGGAAAAACTGTCCCATGCCCTGACCGTGTGCAAGGTCCGGGAGACGGCGGACATTGATTTGGGCGGGGGCTTGTATTTTGTCGGCAGGACGGACGAGGAAATTTCGCTGGTTTGCGAAACGTGCCGGACGCCGCCTCGTACGCTTGCGCGGGAGGACGGCTGGCGCGGGTTTCGCGTGCGCGGGACGCTTGACTTCTCCCTGACCGGGATTTTGTCAAAGTTGTCGGCCGTTTTGGCGGCTGAGCGTATCGGCATTTTCGCCGTCTCCACGTACAACACGGATTACATCCTTGTGAAAGCGGAACACTTTGACCGGGCGGTCCGCGCGCTGTCGGAACACGGATACGACTTTGTATGACGGATTGTAAAACGTCAGGGAACCGGACAAACGCCCGGTTCCCTGTCCGTTCAGCGCGGGAGACGCTGAAGCGTTTCCGGGTCCGGCGGACGCCGCGCGTCCGGAACGCTCATTTCAGGCCGTTGAGGGTCTTGTAGATCTTGTCGATGTCGCCGCTGGAGACGAGCGCGTCCGTGGCCTCTTCGGTGTCGGCGGCTTCGGCGACCGCGCCGAGCACGTCCACGTGGTCCCCGCCGTCCTTGACGGCAATGCCGATCACGAGTTTGACCGTGTCCTCGTCCCACGCGATACCCTCCGGGTAGGTCATGCAGACAAGGCCGTTGTGAATGATATACTTCCGGGCTTCGTTGGTGCCGTGCGGAATGGCCACATGGTTTCCAATCGCCACGGGGAAACTCTTGTTCCGCTCAATCATGCCCTCGATGTAGCCTTCCTCCACGATTCCGGCCTCTACCATCATACGGCCACAGTCACGAATGGCCTGTTCCGGCGCGACCGGCTTGCAGCCGAGTTTGATATTTTCCTTCTTAAGCAGGATTTCGCCCTTCCGGACCTTTTCGGAAGCGTCCGCCTTGACGCTCGCGGCGCTCTTCGCGCCCGCCGCGCCGCGGCCTTCGACCATTTCGGTAACCAGCGCGTCATACTCCGGCGCGCCCATGAAGTTCTTGATCGGAATAATCCGTACGCCGGGGTTATCGTTCGCCGCGCGGGCGGACAGTTCGTGATGGGTAACAATAATCTGGCAGTCCTTCGGCACTTCCGATACGGGCGCGTGCACAACGGTAATGTCCGAGATTCCCGCGCCCTTGAGCTTGTTCCGTAACATGGTCGCGCCCATGGCGGACGAACCCATGCCGGCGTCACAGGCAAAGACGATCTTTTTTACGTCCTTCGGGTCCACGTACACGCCGGCGGTCACGTCAATGGCCTGACCCTTGGCGGCGGCCTTATCGGCGGCAAGCTGAGCCTGTGCGGCTTCAAAGTCGCCTTCGCTCTCCCGTACGAACAGTTTCATCAGGGTAACGGTTACCACAAAGCTGACGGCGCATCCGGCGGCGATGCCGCAGATGTTGGCAAAGTACGCGCCCTTCGGAGTCATGAGCAGTTCGGCGATGATGGAGCCGGGGGACGCCGCCGCCTTGAGGCCGCCGCCCAGAATCGACAGTACCAGAATGGCCACAAAGTTTCCGGACATGGGACCCAGAATCAGAATCGGGTTCATGAGCACGTAGGGGAAGTACAGCTCATGAATGCCGCCGACAAACTGGATGAACGCCGCGCCGGCGGCGGAGGAACGGGACGAACCCTTTCCGGCCACGCAGTACGCCAGAAGCAGGCCGAGACCCGGGCCGGGGTTCGACTCAATCATGAACAGGATGGATTTTCCGACCTGTTGCGCCTGTTCCAGTCCGATAGGCGTAAAGACGCCGTGGTTGATGGCGTTGTTGAGAAAGAGGACTTTCGCCGGTTCGACCAGAATGGCGGTCAGGGGCAGGAGGCCGTGGTCGACAAGGAAGCCGACTCCCGCGCCGAGCGCGCCCGTGAGGACTTCGCACGCCGGGCCAATCACGAACATGGCGACAATCGACAGCGCGCCGCCGATAATGCCCACCGAGAAGTTGTTGACGAGCATTTCAAACCCGGCGGGGACGTGTCCCTCCATGGCCTCGTCAAACTTCTTGATCGCGTAGCCGCCGAGCGGACCCATAATCATGGCGCCGATGAACATGGGAATCCCCGCGCCGACAATGACGCCCAGCGTGGCGATCGCGCCCGCCACGGCGCCCTTCTGGTCGGCCACCATCCGTCCGCCGGTGTAGCCGATGAGCACCGGCAGAAGGTAGCTGAGCATGGGACTGACCATGGTCGCGATCCGTTCGTTGGGTAACCAGCCGTCCGCGATGAACAGGGCCGCGATGAACCCCCACGCGATGAACGCTCCGATGTTCGGCATGACCATGCCGCTGAGGAAGCGTCCAAATTTCTGTATGCGTTCTTTCATACTTCCGTTCCCTCCCTTTCCGAATCGGGCGCAAGGCCCGTTACCGGTTAGTGTAACAGTTTTCGGGATTTCTGTCAATTCGTTTTACAATTTCAAGAAAATATAGCGTTTTCCACAAATTTCAAGGCCTTGCATAGCCAAAAGCACAAACGGAACGCCCCTCCCCGGATTCCGGGAAAGGGCGTTACGTTCATTCTGCGGGCGGCGTTGCGACCGCGTAAAAGGTCTCCGGGTACGCGTTGCGGAGCGTATCGGCAGCGGCGCGGGCGGCGGCGGCATTGGGGAACAGTCCGCAGACGGTCGGCCCGGAACCGCTCATGACCGCGTTCCGCGCGCCGAGTTCCAGCAGACGCCGCTTGACGGTAAAGACTTCCGCGTACTCCGGCGGAAGCGCGTCCTCAAACACGTTGGCCATACGCGCGGCCACGGCGTCGCAGTCGGCGCGGCGCACGGCCTCCGCCATACCGGCAACGTCCGGACGGCGCGTCCGTTGCGTCCGGTCGGCGAGGTCGAAGAGGGCGGGCGTGGAAATGCCGAAGGCGGGCTTGCAGAGGACAAAGTGCGCGTCCGGGAGCGGGGGCAGAGGCGTCAGGACTTCTCCGCGGCCTTCCGCCAGCGCGGCGCCGCCGCGTACGCAAAACGGAACATCGCTTCCGATAGATAGTCCAATCCGTTCCACGGCCTCCGTACACAGCGATGGACAGTACGCCGCGCGGAGCACGCGCAACAGCGCGGCCACGTCCGAACTCCCCCCGCCGAGTCCGGCATAGGCGGGAATCCGTTTTTCGAGCGTGACGCGTAATCCGGGCATGGGCTGGCCGATGGCGGAAAAGAACGCTTCCGCCGCGCGCTGTTCCATGGAACGCGGCGAACGCGGCGCGAATCCGCCGCCGGTATCGAGCGTGAATCCGTCCGGCTGTTCCTCCACCGTCACGGTATCGCAGAGGGACACGGACTGCATGACCATGTGCAAGTCATGATAGCCGTCCGGGCGGCGGCGGAGAATGTCCAGCGCGAGGTTGACTTTTGCGGGGGCGGTTTCTTTCCAACGGGGCATGGCGTTTCCCTTTCTTCCGTACGTCAGCGGATTTTACGCGCTTCCACGTAATAGCGCTTATCCCGGGCTTCGCCCATGGAGAACGTTTTCCGGGGAAGGACGCCGTCCGCGATCACGGTCTTGAACAGTTCGTTCTTGCCCATGGCGGGGAGAAGGACGGCAAGGTTACCGGGCGTCTGTCCGAGGGTACGGGCGGCCTCTTCTCCGTGGATATAGTCAACGGTCAGGTCATTTTGTTTCGCGTAATCGTCAAGGAAGTTCTGGAGCGTGCCCACGGCGAGCTGTGCCTTGGGGTTCGGGACGTTGTACCAGACATCGTGCCCTTCCCAGACGAACTGCATACTGTGCCCGGTATCGCGCCAGCCCTGAGAGGCCCCGGTCGCCGTACGGAAGGCCGTAATGAGGGCGTCCGGGTCGGTGTCGAACACCACGCGGTGAATCGGCTCAAACTCAAGCGCGGACTCGTGCAGATTGACGAGTTCGACCATGGCGTAGCGGCCGGGGAGGGTGTCCCAGTCGTCTTTGGAGTACGTGACTTTCTGCTCTTCCCAGCACTGTTTGGCGGCGGCGAGGGAGTGGTTGCCGTCCCCGACCGCGAAACGCAGCGGGGCCGCGTCTTTGAGACCGTACTTTTTTTCCATGGCTTCGGGCGTGGAGAGCTGCCGTAACGCCTGTTCCACGCCGTCCATCTGTTCGGGGGTGAGCTTCCAGCCGCGCACGGCCCCGCCGCCCTGCTGTAACGTGAAGTCGTACAACGGCTCCATCCCGGGCGCGCCGTCCAGCGGCTCAATGACGCTCCGCTCCGGGTCGTCAATCAGAATCATGACGTGCGAGAGTTCCAGCACGGCCTTCCGGCGCACGCGTACGCGCGGCGGCAGACGCGTCATGACGGTGCCCTCCGTGGCGCGTATCAGGGACGCGCTCCCCGGGTTGTAGTCGTACTGCTCCAAGTCCACCATACCCACGATACCGCGCCGGATTTTCCCATCCGACTGCGTGCGCTCCACGTAGATCATGGCGTTTTCAACGGTCCGGAACAGGCCCGCGTTGAGGTACTCTTCCATGGCGGCGTTGACACGCGCCACGCGCCCGAAAATGCCGGGGTTGTGCAACTGCGATTCCGGCAGAATCAGGCGCAACGTGGACGGGACCTCCCCCACCGTCTTTTCCACGTTCGCCCAGTATTCCGGCTGGCTGGAAAACTGGTCACAGGCCACAACGGCCCACTTTGTCATATCCGCGCCCGCTTTCGGAAGCAGGACGTCCGCGGGATAAAATCCGATATCGGCCCATTTTTTCATGCGTCATTCGTCCTTTCTTTATCCGGTCTTTACAAAGCCGCCTTAATGGCGTCCAGCAGGTCCCCGAAGTCCTCAAAGGCGGGGATATCGGGGAAATCGGCCTTGATTTTGTCCGTACTCTTAAAGAGGAACCCGGCCTTTCCGGCCTGAATCATGGCAAGGTCGTTGTAACTGTCGCCGGCGGCGATGGTGTCGTAGCCGATGGACTGCAACGCCCGGACGGTCGTCAGTTTCGATTTTTGGCAACGCATATGATAGCCGACAATCTCCCCGTTGTCCGCGACTTCCAGCGTGTTACAGAAAATGGTAGGCCAGTTGAGTTTCTCCATGAGCGGCCGCGCGAACTGCTCAAAGGTATCGCTGAGAATCAGGACCTGCGTCATGGCGCGGAGTTCGTCAAGGAAGGCCTTGGCGCCGGGAAGCGGGTCAATTTTGGCGATTGTGGCCTGAATTTCACGCAGTCCGAGGCCGTGTTCTTTGAGAATGCCCAGACGGTATTGCATGAGTTTGTCGTAATCGGGTTCGTCCCGGGTGGTGCGCCGCAGTTCGGGAATGCCGCTTTCTTCCGAAAAGGCTATCCAGATTTCCGGTACGAGTACCCCTTCCATGTCCAAACACACAATGTTCATGTCGACCATCCTTTCCGGCGATATTTCACGGTACATTATATAGCGGATTGCCCCGCCTTGCAATGGGGAATTGCGTTACCCGATTACTTTTCTGGACACCGCCGCACAGATTCGGCGATATGACGTATGCGTAAAGTTTTCCGGACAAACAAACGTTCGCCCTCGTCCGCCGCGATTGGGGATGGCGTTTCCGTATCGCAAAAAGGCGACAAGAACGCGTAACCGCTCAGGGAGAAAAATTACCCCTTTATCAAAAAAATCAGCTTTGCCATTGGGCAGAGCTGATTCGGCGAAACATGGCTTGCTGATTCAGGATTGCGCGATCTCATGCGCGGGGTCTAATAATAAAACCTCGAAGACGTTTTCGTATTGGAACCCGAACAGGGTAAATTGTCCCTTTCCCCTTGCCTTGCTGTGGATATGCCGGATTCTAATAGAATCGTTATTAATATTTGGGGAACCGAAAATCTTTTGAATCCGTTCCAGCTCTTCTTTCAGGATTTCATTGGATGTATCAATCTCCCCATGTCGGGGAGCGAAAGCCTGTAGAAACGAATCGATTGTCGGATATTTGACAACTGCCCACTGAAGCGCTTCCAGTTCTTTATAGTACAAGCTCCGTTTATCCGGATTTGCGTGATGAAAGTTTTGCAAGGAGTACGCGCCCCGGATTCTCATAAGCGTCATTCCCAGCACGGGTCTTTCCGAAATCTCCGGATTGGTCAAGCGGAGTTCAACGCCACTGGAGGGAGTCGGTTTTTGTGGTTCTGTCAATTTCTGGTACTTCTTACCTTTAGACATTACGCGTCATCTCCTTGAATGTAGAGTCCCCTGTAAAAGTCTCTCATGCTTTCCGGGCTGATGACGCGGTCAGAATTTTCAAAGGGATTCAGGCCGGTTCTCTGTTCGAGCCACGGCCGCTCTCGATGGGTCAGAATTTCCAGCTCACTGCCGCTGTACTGTCCATAGGTAGCCCAAACTCGTCTCAAAAATTCCTTTTCTTCCTTTTGCAAGGACTGAAATTTCAGGTCTCTTTCCGGGTCTTTGAAATCGGATACCGTAATTTTACGGTAAGAAATATCTTGAAACTCTTTCCAGAGTTTTTTGTTGACAGGACCGTGCACCCATGCGCGAAATTTTCCCTTGAAAAGCGGTTTATCATATAACGCAAGAGACCACGCCTGAGCATAATAACAAAGTTTCTGCAATTTTTTCATGCGCAGTCCGTTCTTTTTTCGTCCGGCGAACCATTTCGCAACGTCAAAAACGGTGTGTTCCTTGTCCTGCTTCATAGGGCGTTCTCCTTTATTTCAAATGGCCGAAATCCAAAAATAATTCACAATTCCGCGCATTATATCATAATTTTTCTGGCGTGTCAATACTGGGTTTAACGTATGTTGTCCGGTACGTGGTATAGACGACCATGCCGGGACGCGCGCCGGCGGGCTTTTTGACGTACCGGACGGGCGTGTAGTCCACGGGGACCTTGTGACTGTCCCGGGCCTGTGACCACCACGCGGCCACGGACGCGGCTTCCGTGATGTCGGAATCGGAGGGGGTCCGGCCTTCCGTACACAGAATGACGTGGGAGCCGTGAATTTTCTGCGTATGAAACCACCAGTCGGCGCGGTCGGCGGATTTGGTCAGGGCATCGTTCTGGCGGTTGTTGCGCCCGACAAGAATCCGGAGGCCGGACGCGGTACGGTATTCGCGGGGGCGTCCGGACGTTTTCGGCTCTTTTTTATGGGGCTTTGCGGCGTTGCCGCGTAAGAAGCCGCTTTCGCGCAGTTCGCGGCGGATGTCGAGAAAGTCCTGTTCCGTCTCCCCTCTGGACAGTTCCTCCAAGACGCTTTCGAGGTAGTCAATGTCGCGCCGCGCGATGTCGATTTGTCCGGAAAGGGCCTGTTCGGCGTTGCGCGCGCGGGCGTAACGCCGGTAATATTTGGCGGCGTTCTGCTGGGGCGTCAGGAGCGGGTCGAGCGGCACCGTGACGTCCCCGCCGTCCGGGTCGTAGAAGTTTTCGCACGTCAGGGACGCCTGTCCGCGCTCCACGCGGTAGAGGTTGGACATGATGAAGTCTCCGTACTCGCGCCACCGGTCGCGTTTTTGGGCCTCGGCGTAGTCCTGTTCCTGTGCGCGCAACTTACGGCGCAGGCGGTCGCGCGCGGTGGTGACGGCCCGGAGCAGTTCCGCGCCGCGGATACGCGCCCGTTCTCTGCGGTCGCGGTCCTCATAGAAGGCGTCCAACAGGGCGGAACAGTCGGGGTAGCGCACGGCGTCCGCGGAGAGTCCGTACTGCACGACCGGGACACAGGCGAAGTCGAAGGGCTGTCCGGCGCGGGCGAAGAGGTACGGCGTAAAGGGTCCGTCCCGGACGATAGCGGACAGGCGCGTGAGGGCGTCCCACAGACGCCGGACCGCGCCGCCGTCAAGGGACTGTAACCGGGCGTCCGGTTCCCCGCAGGCGCGGAAGGACAGTTCCCGGGCCAGCAGCGGAGACAGGCCGAAATACTGGCGCAGCAGGAAGCGGTCAACGGACCATTCGGGGTCCGCGGCGGACAGGCGCGTATGGAAGCCGCTTTCGGTTTCGTCCGGGAACGGGAGGCGGTCCTGTGGGGCCGGTTCATGGTAGAACAGTCCGGGGAGGACCGGACGGTCGGGGGCCTGTTCGGCGTCCACGCGCCGGAGACTGTCCACAATCCGCCCGTCCGCGTCCAGCAGAACGAGGTTCGCGCGGCGCGGAATGGCCTCCAAGATAAGGGTACGCCGTCCGGCGCGGCCGAGTTCGTCCGTGGTGTCGAAGTCCAGCCGGACGAGGCGCTCAAGGGACGGCTGTTCCAAGGAGGCCAAGCGTCCGCCGGAAAGATGTTTCCTGAGGAGCATACAGAACATTGGCGGAACGGCGGGGTTGTCCATGCTGCCCGCGATCAGTTGTACCCGGGGGGCGTCCGCCGCCGCGCAGAGCAACAGACGCAAGCCCCCGCGCAGAAACAGAACGACCCGGTCCCGCGAGGGCTGAAATACTTTGTCAACGCGTGCCCCCGTGACACGCGGGCGGAGTTCCTCCGTGACCGCCCGTAAAAATACCGCGTCCAACGCCATTACGATTTCTCCTCCATAATGATCTGAAACAGTTCGTTCGCCCGGGCGCGCTGACCGGTGAGGTAGAGCCAGCCGAAGAGCGTTTCCAGCGCGGTCGCGCCGGCGTACTGTGCGCGGCTGGCGTGCGCGGGGACGGTATGCGGGTGGGCGTTGCGTCCCCGGCGGAACACCGCCGCCTCCTGTTCGGTCAACAGCGGGCGTATCCGCTCCGCGCCGAGGGCCTGAGCCTCCGCGCGGACAAGCGTAATTGCCGCCTGATGGAGCCGGTGTCCGGTGGCCTTGCCGTGGACACACAGCCATGTCCGTACGAGCAGTTCGTATACGGCGTCTCCCACGTGCGCGAGACCCAGCGAACTCAGGCCCCGAAGGGTTTCATCGGGCAGATGGGGGGAGAAATAATCTTCCATAGACGCTCCTTTGTACAGTCAGTAAGTGTCAGCAGTTGCAGCCGTCATTACAGCAGTTGTTGTTACCGCCGCAGCAGCCGCCGTTCCAGCCGCAGTTGCCGCAGCCGTTATTGTTGCCGCAGCAGCACCAGAGCACCAGCAGAATGATAATCCACCAGCAGGAATTGTTGCCGAAGCCGTTGCCGCAAGAGTTGTTACACATAAATGGGACCCTCCCTGTGAGATGTAGACCGTAAAAGCGGCCTCAAATCATCGTATGCGCGGCACGGGAGTTGGTGCGGATTTTTTCAGCCGTTGGCGATTCGGTAACTGAGCGTCAGGAGACTGTCGGAGAAGTGGATATTCTCGAACTGGACGCCCGGGTGTTCACTGCTCAATTCCAAATTCGTAAAATTCCAGAAGCCCCGGACGCCCAGCGCAATCAGGCGGTCGGAGACGGGCCGCGCCGCCTCCCGCGGCACGGTCAACGCTACCACGTCCACCGGGTTTTCGCGGAGCCATGCCGTGATATCGTCCATGGCGCGCACGGTAATTCCGTTGACGGCGGAGCCAATCAGCCCGGGCGCGATATCAAACGCGGCATCGACCGTAAAGCCGCACTTGGCAAAGGGGAAATTTTCCATAAGGGCCTGTCCCAGCCGTCCCGCGCCAACGACAATCAGGTGATGGTTACGGTCCACGCCCAGAATCCGGCCGATTTCCTCGCAGAGCTCGCGGACATGGTAGCCGTAGCCCTGCTGGCCGAACTCCCCGAAGCAACTGAAATCCTGACGTATTTGAGACGCCGTAATGCCCATTTCACGCCCCAGCGAAAGGGACGATGTTCTTGTAATGCCTTTGGCGCGGAGTTCGCTTAACTGCCGGTAATATCGTGGCAGACGCCTGATGACGGCGTCCGAGATGTTCTCTTTTCGCAAGATATTCTCTCCTATTCCTGAAAACTTTACGCGGAAAGTAAAATCACGCCATGTTACAGTTTACACAACGGGCCGCCGCTTGTCAACATATTTGTAAGTTAAGGAAGGGCGGGCGGGGAGGGGTGAAAAAAATTTCGGAAAAAATGAAAAAAGGGGTTGACAAAGGGGTTGGGATGTGGTAGAGTATGCGAGCTGTCAGGGCGAAGGGAACGGTAAGCGGAAGCGGCCGGAAAGCCCCGAAAAAAAATTTGAAAAAGGGCTTGACAAACGGTCCGACACCTGCTATACTATCGCTTGTTCCGCTAAGGCGGCGTGCACCTTGTAAATTAAACAACGTAACGAAAAGAAAGCACCATACGAACACGGTTCTGTGGAAGTTCACAAAGGCCCGGGAGGGCCGGAGGGGACGGACAGGAACGTGTCAAAACGTTCCGGCGGCGGGGTTG
>JAFSRH010000004.1 GCA_017446225.1 Oscillibacter sp. | reverse complement strand
TCCGCGTCCGCGCCCGGGAGCCATGACGGATACTCCGTACTCACGCGCGGGTCCCGGACGCGGATACTGTAAAAGACGATCACAAAGAGCGTCAGAAACACCCACGGCATGAGAAAACGGTAAAGCGGCCCGTGTTTGCGGCGCGGCGGGACGGGGGGAACGCCGCCGCCCGTGTTCGTATATGCGACCATGTTCAACGCCTCCGCCGTCAGTTTGCGGAACTCGCGGCGGAACTCTCCGCGGGTGTCTGCGGGGAACTGTCCTGACTGTCCGGCGCGTTGGGATTCGTCACGGGTTCCGTTACGGGCGCGGTTTGAGGGAATACCGCCGCGGTTTCCGTTGAGACTTCATCCGAAGGATAGACGATGTCCTCCAACGTGATCTCAGACGGGTCGATTTCCTCCGAAAAATCCGATGGGTTTAACATCTTGTCGCGCTCTTCCCAGATTTTTTGCATTTCCGCCCGTGTGATGAGGTCGCTGTCTTTCAGATACCCCAGCTTTTTCAGACAGTTGATTGTGCTCGTCATGCCCGGCCGCAGATATACCGCGATATTGTCAATGCTTCTCGGTATCATGGAATCCTGTACGCCGTACCAAAAGTTCAGATAGACGGCGTAAGTGGAGGCGTCATTCTCGAACCAGTCGTACTGCCCCCACGCGCCCGCTTTCGTGTCCTCGGAGATCGCGTACAGAATTTCCTCCAATTCCCGGCTGCTTAACTCAAAGCCGTCATCACGCAGTTGCAGGGAAATGTTGCCATGCTCGACTTTAAAGCGCGGGTCATTGAAACGTAACCGCCGGAGTTTCATTTCCGTGCTGTTGATGAACCGGTCCAGCGCGTTATCGTACGTCCCCGGCTCGGCCATGCGGTCTTTGTCCAGCCAGAGGAAATAGTCCCGGTACACGCTCAGGCCGTTTTTCAGGTAGTAGCACACGCGGAAGGTCACATAGGCGTTTTTCGTGAAGTCGATTTCGCCCTTTTGGGAATCGTTCTTGAGTTCGTTCTGAATATAGTCCCGGTCCGCGATAATGGCCTTGTGGACGTCCCGGAGTTCCTCAATGACGGCGTCATCGTCCCCGGGGAGCAGGTAATAGGTATTGTTCGCGGTGTAGAGGCGGATATACTTCAGGCTGTCCGCGGACGGCACCCGCCGCGCAACGCCCAGCAGATCGAATCCCACGACACAGCACACGGCCACACATCCCGCCGCAACGATCGACAGCCCCCGCAGACTGCCCTTGAATACCCGTGACGTTTTCGCCAGTAACATGGACGTAGCGTAATAGCCGATAGCCCCCGAGAGGAACATACAGAAAATGAGCGGCAGAACCTGATACGGGCTTTCGTCTATGTCGAAACTGTTGAAGAGGAGGATATAGAGCAGTTGCCCGCCGCCGAGCGCGAACAGCGCCGAGATTCCGTACCGGAACACGGGCCGCCCCCAGCGCATGGCGATCACTTCCCCCGCGCACTCGCTCTTACGGTAACGGTAGAGCGCGTACGCCACGCCCAGCAGCGCCAGCCCGACCAGCATATAGACGCCGATCAGCCACGCCTTTTCCAGCGTCACGGACTGTAAGACGCTTTCGGTTATGTCAGGGTGTCCGGGAATCGGTCTTTCCACGTAAACGGAGTTGGGGCTGACGTTCTTCATGATATAGACCGTGGGGGAAAGCCAGTCCACAACGCCCGTATAGACACGGGTAGAGAGGCCGAATATCATGTTGGAAGAGAATGTTGTAATGAGGGCGTCCAGCATGGGCGCGAGGAAGTGGAAAAGAAAATAGAACGCCGGCAGGGCGAACACGTTGCCGGTGACGAACGCCGCCGCCGTTGCCGTGGAGAAGTACAGGACGCCTTCCGCGAGCACACACAGAACCGTCAGAAACAGCGGTCCCCATGAAAACGCCCCGCACATCAGCGACAGGATCACGCACAGTACGCCCACCACGGCCCACGGAATCGCGACCATAGTCAGGCCGGAAAGGAAGTTGGTCACGAAGAGGCCTTCCCGGCTGATGGGAAGCGTGTGCATCATGCCCACGCTCCGGGCGTTGTACAGGTAGCTCCAAACCGCCTGCGCGCACAGGATGGCGTAACAGAGCGTGGCGGCCGGCGCGAAGTAGCATACGCCGTCATAATAGAGGAGCGCGAATTCCGCGGCGTTCATGTCTAAAAGGCCGTTCAGACGCATCGTAATGCCGGAGATTGGAACCAGCGCGCCGAAAAACGCCGTCAGCCCCCACAGCGTCCAGAACCGCGTCAGGTTCTTGCGGTACAGGGTCGGATTAAAGAAGGATGTTCTTGACTTCATAGTCTACCCCTCCCAGCTCGTAAATAAAGATTTCTTCCAGCGTCAGCGGCACCGCCTCCGCAAGAAGCGGGCGATAAGCGCGTACCGCTTCCTCCGCATCGCTCGCGTTCATGCGCATGATGAGCGTATGGACGCGGCCCGTTTTGGACGCGTGGAGTACCGGCAATTCCGGCGGGACTTCCGTCACGTCCTCCGGAAACACGACCTGCAACTTCACCATGTTGTCCTGCAACTGCTCGAGACTGCGTTCCAAGAGCACTTTCCCGTGGTCCATGATCCCGACATGGTCGCACACGTCCTCCAGCTCGCGCAAGTTGTGCGAACTGACCAGAACCGTGGTCCCGTTCTGCGACACGTCCCCCATGACAAGGGACCACACCTGACGCCTCATCACCGGGTCGAGACCGTCTACCGGCTCGTCCAGTATCAGGAACTCCGGCATACAGCACAGCGTCAGCCAGAAGGCCACCTGCTTCTGCATTCCCTTGCTCAGACGCCGGATCACGCGTTTTTCGTCAATCTGGAACACTTCCTTGAGTTTTTCGTAACGTTCCAGCGAAAACTTCGGGTAGAAGCCCCGGTAAAAGCGCATCATGTCGCGGACCGTGGACGGGTTGAAGTAAAACCAGTCATCGGGTATCGCGGCGATTTTTTCTTTGAGCGCGGGATTCTCCCACACGTCCTCCCCGTTCATACGTACCGTTCCGCTGTCCTGACGGTAAATCCCGGTCAAATGCCGGATGATGGTCGATTTCCCGGCCCCGTTCGGGCCGACAAGCCCGTACACGCTCCCGGTCGGCACCGTCAAAGACGCGCCGTCCAGCGCACGGAAGCCGTCAAAGAGCTTTACCACGTTCTCCGCCTGTATCATAGCGTACCCTCCTTCTTGTCCGTCTCCGCCGCGCCCGCGCGCCGGACCAGTTCGAGCAGTTCCTCTTCCGGCACGCCCAGAAATTTCAGTTCCGCCGCCAGCGCAAAGAGATGGTCCTTGAGTTCCTTTCCGCGTTTTTCGCCCGTGTCCACGCTCCCGGAAACGAAACTGCCCTTACCGGGTACGGAGTAGCAGTAGCCCTCCCGTTCCAGTTCGGCGTAGGCGCGCTGGATGGTGTTCGGGTTGATGGACAACTGGGTTGCCAGCGTCCGGACGGAAGGCAGACGTTCTTCCGCCGCAATGGCACCCGTGACAATCAGACGCTTTAACCCCTCCTGTATCTGCTCATAAATAGGGCGGGAGTCCCGATAATTCAGGGTAATCATAACCGATTCCGCCTCCTCTCCGCGAATTCACCTGCCTGTAATCATCAGGGCCATGGCCGCGAGCGTCAGGACGCCCAGCAGTCCCACGGCGTAAGCCCGCAACGGTATCAGGGTCCACATCATGCCGTAACTCTCCTTTCCTGTTACCGGTTCGTCAAAACCGCCATAGTCAAAATGACGCTGATCAGCAGTACCGCGCCGATT
Organism: Oscillibacter sp.; assembly: GCA_017446225.1. Classification (GTDB taxonomy): domain Bacteria; phylum Bacillota; class Clostridia; order Oscillospirales; family Oscillospiraceae; genus Oscillibacter. Next base: position 57,680 of record JAFSRH010000004.1, on the reverse strand, counting down.
CCGGCCAAAATCGAAAACATTGTGCTGTAACCTCCACTGTGTCATGCGTATTGACTGTATTAAGTGACTTAGTACGGTTAGGATACCACAGAACCGCGCCGCTGTCAAGAGGAAATTTTCAAATTTTCAGGGACCGCAACGCCGTTGCGGTCCCTGTCATGGACGGTTCCATATTCAGTTACGTTTTTTCGGCTTTCTGTTCATGTTTGCCCTTGTAATGGTTCCCGCGAATGACGGCCGCGAGAATCAGGACCAGTAAAACGGCTGCCGCGATCGGTATCAGATGACGGATCATAGCCGTCTGACCCGCGCCGCCCGGTATGACGCAGTAGGTCCCGCTGTCACCCTCCATGGTGACCAGCAGGTAATGTCCGCTGGTTTCCGCGCCAACGGTCCGCCAGCGGCTGTCATGGAATCGCCAGACGGTGGCCTGTGTGCCGGTCCGGTTGAGCAGACGAATCGGGACAAGGTCGTTTTCCGTCAGACCGGCGCCTTCCAGACGGATGTCCATGACCATGGCGTCCGATCCGACCGGCGCGCCCACATCGCTTTCCGTCACGCTTAACACGGATTCCCGCGTAAAGTTGCCTTCCGCCAGAACCAGCGGCTGTTGTCCGGCCTTTTCCTCGCTGGAAAGCATGGTAATCCACGGCTCATAAACCGGTTCCAGCGTGATATCGGGGTGCAGTCCGGTAGTGTCGAAGGACGGCCAATAACCGTGGAGACCGCCCTTTTCGGGGATGTCCGGAAGGGTAATTCCGCTCAAGTCGTCCTCGTACTGGAACGGAATCCGCTCGACCTCCACGCCGTCAATCACGAACACGACCGCGCACTCCGTGAACGCCTCCGGGGGATCGCCCTCCACAAGAAGCGTCTCCCATGACGCAGGCTCGGCAATGCCGATATAGCTGATCCCGTCAATGCCGCCAACGCCGGTGTCAAGAAACAGGTTGCCTTGAATTCTGCCGTCCGCGGTATCGGCGCTCCCGGCGATGGAGCCGATGGACTGCATACCGTCCGCGACCGTGGCGAAGGTGGGAATGGCGCGGCAGTTGCGCAGTACGTCCGCCTCACCGGCGATACCGCCCACGAAGCGTTCCCCGGAGACCGTGCACCGGCTCCAGCTTTCCCGGACAATGCCGCCGGAACGTCCGGCCAGTCCGCCCGCGTAGCCGCCGGCCGTACTCTTGACCGTGCCGTAGTTCTCACAGGCCGCCAGCGTGCCCAGATTCATACGCCCCACAATGCCGCCGACATAGTCTTTCCGGGTCGTCACCGCGCCCTGATTCCGGCACGCCTGAACGACCGCGCGGGTCTCCAACGTACTGCCGAAGGTCTGCGGCCCGGTGACGTCGTCCTCGGGGTCGATTTCGTATTCGATACCAATCATGCCCGCAATGCCGCCCGCGTTCCGGTCGGCTTCCAGCGCGCCAATATTGACGCTCTCCGTAATTTTGCCCAGCCGCGTACCGGACACGTCATGATCGGACACGTCAGTTACGATGGTATCCGCGCCCACGGAACCGTTGTTGATGTTTTCGAGCGTCCGTACCATGGCCTCGGAGACCGCGTTCAACTGCTGGCTGATTCCCTGCAAGTTTGCCGACACGGAGTTTTCCATACGGTTGACGGCCACGGTCAGCGCGTCCGCCGTGTTGGTCAGGGTGCCCAGCGCGCTGTAAAGGGAGTTTCCGGTACTGCGTAACTCCTCCGTGTTGCTGGTCACGGTCACGCTGACGGGTCCCGTCTCCTGCAAGTCCGACACGGCCCGGTACAGGTCCGTACAGCCGGATTCTAACTCGGTCCCGATTCCGCTGAGGGTGTCGGCGGCGCCGGCCATCTGCGCCATAGGTTGGAGCAACTGTCCGGACGGGTCCTCCAAATTCCGGAGCGCGGAAGCCAAATCGGACGCCGCGCCGGAAATCTTTTTCACCGCGCTGAGCAACGCGTTTACGGGCTGCCGCAAGCCCCGTAAGCCCTGTTCGAGCTGGTCCCAGTCGATGGAAGAGCGCCGCGCCAGTTCGGCGATACTGTCCCCGATGGTGCGGAGCGCGGACACCTGATCCCGAAGCGAGGCGTTGACCCGTCCCAACGCCGCCTGTACGTCATTGGTATTCAGCGGGAAGCCCCGGTTCAGGGAACTTCCCATGGATTCCAGCGCGTTACGGCGCTGTGTTTCGGCCTCCGCCACGGCTCCCACGGCGTCAGAGAGTTTCCACAGGGCTTCTTTCTGGGCGGCGTTGTCTTGAACCAGTACCGCGTTTTCCAGCTCTTCCATACCGGTCTGCAAAGTGGAAATTGTTCCGGACAGTTCCGCGGTCGCGTTGCGCAATTCCTCCGTACCGGCGCGTAAGGCGTCAATGGTTTCGGCTTCCAGTATGCGCGTGTCCTCCAAGGCCCCGATGGACGCGTCCAACTGTTCTTCCGCGGTGGCGGCGAGCGTGGAGGCCCCGGAAAACGTGGTCAGAGATAATGTAATCCTGTCCAGCGCGCCGGCCACGGAAGAGGCCATAGAACGGATATTTGTCACGGTCGTTTCCCGGCTCCGGGACGACTGGTCTACCAGACGCTGTGACAGGTCCCGCGCGGTATTGGTGTTGCGCTGGAGCTGTTGAAACTGCCGGGCCAGTCCGGAACGGTTGGCTTCATTGCCGGTCAGGGCGTTGTCGATCAGTTCATTGAGGGTATTTAACTGGCTTCGCAGTTCGGAAAGGACCGTGGGGTCCGCCAGCAGGGTGATATCGGGTTCGGCCTGTCCGGCGATTCCGCCGACATCCTTCCGTCCGCGTACCGTGCCGCGGTTCTCCGCCGCCGCCAGATAGCCCGACTGCCGCCCGACTATGCCGCCCGTGTTATAGCCGGTATGCGGCACGCCGACCGGGCCAACGTTCGTACAGCTTTGGAGAACGCCCGTGGACGTGCCCGCGATGCCGCCGGTGTCGAAAAACGCTTCCGAAACCTGCACGGACTCGCCGGGGGCGGACGTGTTGACGGCGGACTCGTTCCAGCACTTGAGGAGAAGGCCCCGGTTATGGCCCACGATTCCGCCCGTACGCCGGCGGCCCTGTACGGCGCCGTTCATGGTGCACCCGGACACTTCCCCGGTCTCCATGTTCTCCCCGACAATGCCGCCGACATTGTGGCGGCCTATCACGCTTCCGGTAAAGGAGCAGTCCAGCACGCTTCCGGCGTTGATTCCGACAATGCCCCCGACCTGTTCGGCGTCCCCGCCGGGACGCACGGCGCCGGTCACGTTCAGAGAGCGGATGATGGCGCCCTCCTGTACGTAGCGGAATACGCCCATATTAGAGCCTGTCGCGCTGAGGTTGAGTCCGGAAATGGTGAAGCCTTCCCCGGAAAACTCCCCGCTGAACGTGGGAACAGGGAGAAAACTTCTGCCGGTGAGGTCCAAGTCACGGGTCAGCCGGATGAGCTTCCCCTGCGACCACGTGTTCACCGTACAGGCCCGCGCGAACTCGCGCAAGTCCGCCAGTGAGGAAATCAGAAACGCGCCTGTTTCGGGGTCGGTATCCAGCGCGCAGGCGCGGGGCAGGCTGTCCGAAAACGTCCAGAAGAGCAGTACCAACGACAACAGCGTTGCCGCCGCGGAACGGAACTTATGTTTCCTCATGCTGAGCCTCCTTTTCCGCGCTTTCCTCTCCGGAGCCGCCGTCCGGCGATGCGCTCCCGCGCACGTCCGGCAGTAAGAGCAAGGTTTGCGGCAGGACCAATAACGTCAGGAACATGGCCAGCAGGACGCCCGCGCCCATGCAGACGGCCATAGAGGCTACCGTACGGTTCATGGACACCACGCCCGCCGCGCAGGCCGCCAGCGCGGCGACTATGCCGCAGAGCGTCAGCGTGGAAGAATTCTCCTGAAGGGACAGCGCCAAAGCCGTACGCGTATCGTTGTCCCGTTTCCGTTCCAGCCAAGTCCCGGCCAAAAGCAGGGCGAACATCAGGCCGATTCCCATTTGTACGGCGTTCAGGAAAAAGTCCGTGAGGAAGTAGAGGCCCTGTCCGGAGAGCAGGAAGAGGGAAAACGTCATCCAGACGCCGCCCTGTGTCACCAGCGCCGATGCAAGCGATACGCCGACCGAACCCGTTGCCGCGAACAACGCCACCAGCGCAATCGCGAGGGCCAGCGCAAAGAACAGAATCCGGTCATGCCGGAAGGCCGTTGACAAGTCCGTATCCCGCACGGCGTCCCCGACCAGAAGCGTACCCTCCGGGTAATACCGGTTCAACGCGCTTCGGAGCGTGTAGAGGAAGGCGACCGTTTTCGCGCTTCCCTTGGGGATGGAGAGGTTCAAAATCAGCCGGTGATGGTCCGCGCCGCCCATTTGTTCACGCGCGCTTTCCGTCCGTTTCCGGAGAAGTTCGAGTTCGTTTCCCTGACCCCAGTCGAGTGTGACATAGCCGTCCCGCGCGCAGTCACAGGCGAAGGGCAACATCTCGGCCAGCGGAATGGCGGCGTTGTCCAGTCCGGCGGCGAGGTGCCGGGAAGCGTTGGCCTGTTCGATGTAGGCCGAATAGAGCTGACGGGATTCGTCCATATCCAGATTCATCAGTTCGGCGAACTGTCTGGGCGTGAGGCGTTCGGCGAGCATATAGCCGTTCATGGCCTCCATATTCGCCAGTCCGCGCGCGGTTTTGACCCCGTCCATGTCGGAGAGTTCCTGTAACAGTTCGCTTTCCCGGCTGAAATCGCTTGCCGGAATCAGGACGGAAAGCGTGTTGTCCTCCCCGAACAAGGTACGGATTTCGGCCTCCGTGCGCTGGGCGCCCCACGGGAACCAAATCGGCAAGGCGTCCGTACTGTACACGCGCGGGAAATAGCCTACGCAGACATTCGCCGCGACCAGTACGGCCACGAACGCCAGCGGCATAAGAACGCGGGTCTGTATGGCAAACTCGGCCAGTCCGGAAGCGTTTTTTTCACGGGGCGGGGTACGGTCAAGGGGTTCGCAGAGGTCAAGGAGCAATCCGGGCGTCAGGGCGCAGAGGGCGAGCAGGGTCAGGGCGACCGCTTTCGCCAGCGTCAGGCCGAAACTCCCGATACGGAGATGGAGCAGGCCCATGACCGCCAGCGTACACAGAAGCGCAACGGACGCGCCGAACATCTCCGGGGCGGTACGGCTCCACGCCAGCAGTACCGCCTCCCGCGTACTCATACGCGCCCGCGCCCGCAGGCAACGCCGGAACATGGGCGTCACGCAGACCACGCAGAGACTAAACTGTACCAGTCCCGACATATAGACCGCCGCCGCGGACAGCTCCTTTGACAGAAACCACGTTCCGCTGTTGAACAGAAACGCCGCGCCGAACGTCAAAAGTACCACGCCGGTTCCCGTCACGGCGGGCGTTTTCATCAGCAACGCCAACGCCGTCAGGACCGCCGCGCAGACCGCCGCGACTATCAGCCATACCTCCCCGCTGACGCTTCCCCGCGGACTGTCCATGATGGAGAAGTCGTAGCCGTCCAGCAGAGAGCGCAGTTCCGACAAGGCGGTCCGGGTATCGCTGTCCCGGAACGTGACCGTCAGAAGCGCGCGGCCCGTCCGGTAGCCTGACCGCTCATCGAAGTCCACGGACTGCACGCCCGCCGCCAGTGAGAGCCGTTCGGCAAGTTCCCGGGCCTGTGGCGCGGCGATATTGTCTACCAGAATCCGGCCCGTTGCGGGGTCCGAAAACTCCGCCTCCATGACCTCCAGCCCGCGCCGGGCTTCCGCGCTTTCCGCCAGAACGGCGTACGGGTTCTCCCTGACCGTTGCCCATTCGCTGGAGATACAGCACAAAACGGCAAGCGCAATGGCAATGAGGTAACACGCCCGCCGCCTGTCCAGCAGAAACGCGCACAGACGGGAAAAACGTTCTTCCTGAAACGTCTGATTCAACAACAGTCCCTCCTTACTGAAAGATTGACAAGTTCATGTAATCGGACACAACGAGCAATTATACCACGCGTCTATAGCGGTTTGCAACAAAATTTTCAGGCGGGCGGCTTGTATTGCCGCGCGGCGGGTGGTAGAATCAGGCCCACACGGCCTGAAAGGAGCGTTGCCAAATGGGGGAAACCCGAATCGAACACGATACCATGGGGGAAATCGCGGTCCCGGCGGAACACCACTGGGGCGCGCAGACGCAGAGAAGTTTACAGCATTTCCGGATCGGCGGGGAGCGTCAGCCGCGCGACATTCTGACCGCCTTCGCGTACCTGAAAGAAGCCTGCGCGCGCGCCAACGCGCAGGCGGGGATTCTGACGGACACACAGGCCAACGCCATTGCCGCCGTCTGTCAGGAAATCCGCGCCGGGACGTGGGACGGGGAATTTCCGCTGGTCGTCTGGCAGACGGGAAGCGGGACCCAAACCAATATGAACGTAAATGAAGTGATTGCCCATCTGTGTACGGAACGGGGCGTTGCGCTCCACCCGAACGACCACGTCAACGCATCGCAGTCGAGCAATGACACCTACCCGTCCGCGCTCCACATCGCGGCGGCGCTCACGCTCAGCCGCGATGTACTCCCGGCGGCGGAACGTCTCGCGGACGCCTTCGCGCGCTTGGAGGCCGCCTACCCGGACCTCATCCGGATTGGGCGCACCCACTTACAGGACGCCACCCCGTTACGCTTTGCGCAGGAGGTCTCCGGCTGGCGGGAACTGGTACGGGTCCCCTGTCGAATGCTTCGCGCCGCCCTTCCGGAGCTGGAACGCCTCGCCATTGGCGGAACGGCGGTCGGAACGGGTCTGAACGCGCCGCCGCGTTACGATGAGGCTGTGTGCGCCCGTTTGCGGGACCTGACGGGGCTGGACTTCCGCCCGGACCCGAACAAGTTCCACGCCCTGACCAGTAAGGACGCGTTAGTGTTCGCCCACGGGGCTTTAAAGGCGCTCGCCGCCAACCTCATGAAGATTGCCAATGATATCCGCTTTGAGTCCAGCGGCCCCCGCTGCGGTATGGGGGAACTCCATATTCCTGAAAACGAACCCGGCAGTTCCATTATGCCGGGGAAGGTCAATCCCACGCAGTGCGAGGCCGTCACGATGGTGGCCGTACAGGTCATGGGGAACGATGCCGCGATTGGATTCGCGGCCAGTCAGGGGAATTTTCAGTTGAACGTCTTTCTGCCCGTTTCGGCCTACAATTTCCAGCAGTCGGCGCGGCTGATCGCGGACGCGTGCGAAAGTTTTCGCGTCCACTGCGTGGAGGGGATCGTACCGGACAGCGGAAAAATGACGGAAAATCTGTACCGGTCCCTGATGTTGGTCACCTGTCTGACGCCCAGAATCGGCTACGAACGCGCGGCCGAGTGCGCGAAACGCGCCCTGTCGGACGGCTGTTCTCTGAAAGAGGCGGCGGTGTCCATGAAACTTCTGACGGAAGCGGAATTTGATGAGCTTGTCCGCCCGGAAAAAATGGTCGGAACGCTGGAAAATACCTCCAATCCGGCCGGAAATATGTAAAATTGTCCGCAATCTGTCCTTGCAAACCCGCCGATGCCTGTGCTACAATGTCCGTGCGTACGGCGTTGGACCGTGCCGCAGTCTGTCAGAATCGAGGTATCCGCAGTGCAGAAAAGAAGTCACCTTCTCCTTGCCCGGAGCATACTGTCCCGTGAGAACGGTTTCCCCGCCCGCCGTTATGAGCTGGCGTTTCTCTTCGGCTCCTTCCAGCCCGATTGCAACCCCTTCAGTTACCTGAAAGGGTCCCTTCACAGCAAACCCTTCGGCGGGCATACATACGGCAACGCCAAAGCCTACATCAACCGCCGTATCCGCCGTCTGCAACGCCGCGCGCGCTGGAACCTGTGGCATTACTACACCATGGGGAAACTGACGCATTATGTCGCGGACGCGTTCACGTGGCCGCATAACCCGCACTTTCCCGGCGTTGGCTGGGAACATCATGTGTATGAAACCGCGTTGCGGCTCTCCCTTCACGCGCGCCTGTCCGGCGCGGCGCTCCCGGGCGTTCCCTGTCCGGACGTCCCCGCAACGCTCCCTCAGGAACTGGAAGCGCTTCATAACCGGTACCTTTCCGAGAAAACGCCCGGTCCCGATGTGGACATTGCCTATATTCTGCAAGCGTCCGCCATGCTTCTGGCCGGGTGCCGTCCGATGACGGGGACGGGGTACCCCGTCCTTCGGGAAGAGGTCGAAAATTTTGCCTGAAATTTCCCGGAAATCCTCCGTGATTTTGTGCAATTTTCCGCTTTCTGTTTTCCTTCCAAAGTGCTATGCTTTATAGAAAAGGGGATTTCCGCTGTGAAAACTTCTGTACGCGCCGGAAAACAGCGTGTTTTTCAGCTTTACTTTCTTTGCGGGTAAGGCGCGTGGAGAGTCGGCGTAGTCCAGTTCAGCCTCGCGGCCCGTCCGGCTGCGGGGCTTTCCCTTTGAACGGGACCACGGCGGCCTGCCGCCCGTGGAAAGAATGATTAGGAGGAAAAAAGCATGACGATCGGTATTGTGGGACTGGGTCTGATTGGCGGGTCCGTGGCCAAAAGCGCGAAAGACCGTACCGGGCACACGGTGTACGGTATCGACTTGGAGGCCGAAATCATCACCATGGCCCGCATGAGCGGCGCCATTGACGGACCGCTCAATGAACATAACCTGCCTTGGTGTGACCTGATTCTGCTGGCGGTTCGTCCGAAAGACGCCGTAAAATGGATCGAAAATTCCGCGCGCATGATTTCCCCCAAATCCGTTGTTGTGGACCTGTGCGGCGTAAAGCGGAACGTGTGCGCCCAAATCGCGCCCATCGCCCGCAGACGCGGCTTTACCTATATCGGCGGGCACCCCATGGCCGGACGGGAACGGAGCGGCTTTACCGCTTCCTCGGAGGAACTGTTCACGGACTCGTACATGATTCTGACCCCCGATGAGCGCACGGACCCTTCTCATCTTGAAATGCTCAAGAACTTTTTTACCGATATCGGCTTTGCCGGCCTGACGTTCAGCAACCCTGACGAGCACGACCGCATTGTCGCTTATACGTCTCAACTGGCCCACGTGGTGTCCGGCGCCTACATCAAATCGCCGCAAGCCCGGAAACGGCGCGGATTTTCTTCCGGAAGTTTCTTGGACATGACCCGCGTGGCGCGTCTGGATGAGGATATGTGGACGGAACTGTTTCTTGAGAATTCCGACTACCTCGCCGGGGAAGTGGATACCCTGATCGGACATTTGCAGGAATATTCCAAGGCCCTGAAGGAAAAGGACGCCGAAACGCTCCGCGCCTTACTCAAAGACGGACGGGAGAAAAAGGCGGAGGCCGGCGGAAACTGAACGTTTTCCGGAAGCGGCGGAACGTGAATATTACGATTTTTCCCCGCCGTCTGTCGGGGACCGTTACGCCGCCGGGGAGCAAGTCCATGGCGCACCGTCTGCTCATCGCGGCCGCGCTGGCGTCCGGGACCAGTACCGTACGGGCCGTGACGCGCTCGGAGGATGTCGGGCGGACGTTATGCTGTCTTGAGGCGCTCGGCGCGCGTTGGAGCGCGGACGGGAGCGCGTACCGGGTTACGGGTACCGGCGCGCGTTCCGTTGCTCGAACGGCGTCCGCTCTGCCTCGGATGGACTGCGGGGAGTCCGCGTCTACGTTACGTTTTCTCATCCCTGTGGCCCTTGCCGTCAGCGGCGGAGGCGTTTTTACCGGCCGCGGACGGCTTATGCAACGTCCGCACGCTCCGTACCGGACCCTCTTTGACGAGAAGCGCATCTTTTACCGTCAGGACGGCGACACGCTTACCGTCAGGGGCACGTTAAAGGCCGGACGCTATCAACTCCCCGGGGACGTCTCCAGCCAGTTCTTTACGGGGCTTCTGTTCGCCCTGTCCGCGCTGGACGGGGAATCCGTTCTGGAAAGCCTGACGCCGTTACAGTCCGCGCCCTACGTTTCCATGACGCTGGAGGCGCTCGCGAAAGCCGGAGTACACGTTACGCCCTCCGACGGTCCGCGCTTCCGGATACGCGGACAGCCCTGTCGGGCGTTTCGCGCAGTTGTGGAAGGGGACTGGTCACAGGCCGCGTTCTGGTACGCCGCGAATTTTCTGGGCGGAGATGTGGAAATTCGGGGCTTGAATCCCGTCTCCGCGCAGGGAGACCGGGCCGTTACGGACCTGTTCCGGCGTCTGAAGCATCGGGGGGACGTGGAAATTGACGTCTCCGACTGTCCGGACCTTCTGCCGCCGCTGGCGGTGATGTCCGCCGTACGGCACGGCTCCACGCGCTTTGTACGCGCGCAACGGCTCCGGCTCAAAGAAAGCGACCGTCTGCGCGCGATGTCCCGTTTGTTACGCGCCCTCGGAGGCCGCGCGGAGGAAGGACCCGATTTTTTACGCGTTGCAGGCGGCGGTCTGCGGGGCGGTACCGTGGACGGGCAACGTGACCATAGAATTGTCATGGCGGCGGCCGTGGCGGCGTGCGCGTGTGCGGACCCGGTGACGATTCTTGGCGCGGAGGCCGTGCGGAAGTCCTATCCCGCCTTCTGGGACGATTATCAATGTCTGGGAGGGTCCGTTCATGTCCTCTGAATTCGGAAAGCTGTTACGGGTATCTGTGTTCGGGGAGTCGCACGGCCCCGCGGTCGGCGTACTCATGGACGGACTCCCGTCCGGGGAAGCGGTTGACATCGCGGAACTGCAACGTTTTCTTGACCGCCGCCGTCCCGGACAGGACGCGCTCTCCACGTCCCGGCGGGAAGCGGACGTTCCGCGGTTCCTCTCCGGCCTCTCGGATGGCCGTACCAACGGCTTTCCGTTGCTGGCCGTTCTGGAAAACCGTGACCAACGTCCCGGGGATTACAACGCGTTCCGTGACGTGCCCCGGCCCGGACACGCGGATTATACCGCCTTCGTGAAGTGGCGGGGCGCGGCGGATATGCGCGGCGGCGGACATTTTTCCGGACGTCTGACCGCGCCGTTGTGCGTGGCCGGGGGAATCGCGAAACAGATTCTGGCGCGGCGGGGGATTTACAGCGGCGCGCACCTGTACCGCGTGGCGGATGTCTTTGACCACGCTTTTCCGCTCCGTCCCACGGAAGAACTCTTTGACGCCCTTGCCGGTAAGCCGTTTCCCGTACTCTCTGACGCCGCCGGGGAGGCCATGCGGGCCGCCGTGGAAAAGGCGCGGCGGGAGTCGGATTCTGTGGGCGGCGTTGTGGAGTGCGCCGCGATCGGGATTCCGGCGGGCTGGGGCGGGCCGATGTTTGAGGGCATGGAAAGCCGTCTGTCGGCGGCGTTGTTCGGGATACCGGCCGTAAAAGGCGTGGAGTTCGGGGCGGGGTTTGCCGCCTCGGGCCTGTCCGGCTCCCGGAACAATGACCCCTTCGCGCTCGAACAGGGACGCGTAGTCACGACTTCCAATCACAGCGGCGGCATTCTGGGCGGCATTACGGACGGTATGCCCTTACTGTTACGGGCAGCCTTTAAGCCCGTGCCGTCCATTGCCCGCCCGCAGCGGAGCGTCAATCTGGCCACCGGGGAGGAAGTCACGCTTACGATACCCGGACGCCATGACGCGTGCGTTGCACAGCGCGCGGCGCCGGTTGTGGAAGCCGTGACGGCGGCGGTTGTGCTGGATGTCGCGCTCGAATACGGAGGACTGAATGGACATACGGAGCGTTCGCGCGCGGATTGACGCAGTGGACGAACAGATTTTGAAACTTTTTCTGGAACGGATGTCGCTTGTGGAGGAAATCGCGGCCATAAAACGGGCGCGGCGTCTGCCCATACTGGACGCGCGGCGGGAACGGGAAATTCTGGCGCGCGTGAGCGAAAAGGCGGGCGTTTACGGCCCTTACGCGTGTCATCTCTTTACGGTCCTGATGGAACTTTCCCGCGCCCGTCAGGCCGAACCGCTTTCCGGCCCTGTCAATACGGTTTCCCGGAAGGAGGAGGCGTTATGAGAAACGGCGGTAAAATTTACGGCCTGATTGGCCGCGCGCTGGGGCATAGCTGGTCCCGGCCCATCCATTACGCGCTGGGCTGTCCGGACTACCGCCTCATAGAACTGGAACCCAACGCCCTTCCCGCGTTTCTGGCGCGTGACGATATCGGCGGTTTAAACGTCGCCATGCCGTATAAAAAAGCCGTCCTCCCGTACTGTGACTGGGTGGACGAGTACGCCGCCGCCATTGGGAGCGTCAACACGCTTACGCGCGGCCCCGATGGGAAACTCCGCGCGTGGAATACGGACGCCCTTGGATTCCGGGCTATGGCACGGCTGGCGGGAATCTCCTTCCGCGGCCGGAAAGCGCTGATTTTAGGGAGCGGGGGCGCGGCGTTAAGCGTACAGGCGGAAGTGCGGCGGCGGAATCCGCGCGATGTGGTCCTCATCTCCCGGACCGGCGAAAACCGCTACGACAACCTGACGCGCCACGCGGACGCCGAAATTCTGATCAACGCCACGCCCGTGGGGATGTATCCGGAAAACGGGAACGCCCCGCTGGACCTGACCGCGTTTCCGTCCCTTTGCGGCGTGCTGGACCTGATTTACAATCCGCGCCGCACGGCCCTGCTTTTACAGGCGGAATCGTTGGGCGTTGCCTGTTCGGACGGTCTGCCCATGCTGGTGGCACAGGCGGCGGTGGCGGAGGGGCTGTTTTTCGGAGCGGAGATTTCGGAGGCGTTACAATTCCATGTGCTGTCCTGTCTGCGTCAGGACCGGACCAACCTTGTCCTGATAGGAATGCCCGGCTGTGGAAAAAGTACCATCGGCCGGGCGTTGTCCCTTCTGACGGGGCGGGAAGCCGTGGACATTGACGCCCGCATTGCCCGCCGCGCCGGAAAGACCGTCCCGGAAATCTTCGCCACGGACGGGGAAGCCGCCTTCCGGGATATGGAGCGGAGAGAGACCGCCAACGCGGGCAAGGAAACCGGTAAAATTCTGATTACCGGCGGCGGCGTGGTCAAGGATGAGCGGAACTACGCCGCCCTGAAACAGAACGGCCGGATTTACCATCTTCTTCGGGACCTGTCCCTTCTGCCCACGGCCGGACGCCCCCTGTCACAGCGGACCGGGCCGGAACGGCTCTGGAAAGAACGGGAAGTGCTCTATCGGCGTTTCCGGGACTGCGCCGTTGACAATAACGGCTCCGTACAGGACACGGCGCAAGCCGTCTGGGAAGAGTTTTGCGCGCACAGCGGCGACTGACCCGCCCTTATGAGGGCGACAACGCCTTGACAAAGCGGTTTAACGGTTCCATGAGGTTGTCCAAGTCGTGGATCGCCTCGTTCAGCCGTTCAAAGTCCACGTTGTCAAGGGAACTCATGGCCGAATTGAGCCGGTTAAAGTCCACGTTGTTCAGGCGGCTGATGGCATCGTTGAGCTGTCCGAGGTCCATTCCGTCCAGTTTCTTCATGGCTTCGTTGAGATGTTCATAGTCCAGACTGTTGAGTTTTTCCAGCGTTTCGGCAACGGACAGGCCGCTTTCCCCGGAGGCGCCAATCAGCGTGTTGACGCTGCCGGAAATCGCATCGATTTTCTGTAAGGAGCTTCGGGCCGTCCGCACCGCCTGAACCGCGTACGGCGCCGCGCACGCAATCCCAATAATAATCGCCAGAGCCAGCCCCAGCGCAATCCGGCTGTAAAGCAGCGCCTTCTTTTGCGCCTTGCACAATTCCTGCAACAGTTCTTCCGTTGTCATATGATACCTCCCGTGCCTTGCGGCGGCGTTTTCACGCTTCCCATCATACACCGGGAGCGCGTGAAAATCAACCGGCGGCCGAAAAAAAGTCCGCCGGGAAACTTGTCTTTGATACCGTTTCCGTGTTATAATAGAATTGTAGTTTTTGCGGGTGCGCCGCGCCTGACAGACAGGAGGCAAGCAGATGAAGAAAAAACGCCGGAACGCAACCTCAAAACGCTCGTCCGCCACACCTCTTTCCGCAAAAAAGGAATCCGTCCTGAGCCAAAAGCCCGAAAGTGAAGAAACGTCCCCCGCGTCCGTCTACCCGGAAAACCCCTTTATTCCCGACCTGACGGAAGAAAACTCCGGGCCGAAAATACGCAGTATTAATATGCTGGTGCTTTCGCTGGCCCTGATTTTTCTGACGCTTTTCCTGTTCAGTTCCTTCCGGACATCCTACGCTTACGAAAGTCTCCGTCACGCGAACGACAAATATATTGCCTCCGAACTGGCCGCCAATCAGCTGAAACACGCCTCTAACTACCTGACGGCCCAGACCCGGATGTTCGCCATCACACAGGATATCATCTATATGGACCGGTATTTTGAAGAATCATTGGTTTTGCGGAACCGTGAAAAGGCCGCCGAAGTCCTGAAAACCTATTTTCTGGAGAGTTACGCCTACCTCTATCTTGACGAAGCCTGCCGTTATTCCTATGAGCTGATGGACCGGGAATACCACGCCATGAGACTGGTTACGGAAGCCTGTAACTACATTCCCAACGAGGCCGCTTCCTGCCTGAACGATGTGGAACTGACGGCGGACGAAAAAGCCATGACCCCGGACGAAAAAATTCAGGCCGCCATTACCATGACGCATGACGATGCTTACCAGCGCTATATCGACCTGATTGAAAAGTGTGTGGATTCCTGTATCCGGCGCGTGACGGAGGAACGGGCCGTTGCGGAAAAAACCAACGCCGCCCTCCTGACGCGCCTAACGTTCGGACAACGCTTTCTGGCCATTCTCCTGATGTGCATTACGCTTATCACCATTCTGACCGTCATGCGCCTTGTCCTCTGGCCCATGAACTCCTTCGTAACCTGTATTCACCGCTACCAGCCCCTTCCCATGGTCGGGGCCTATGAACTCCGCTATCTTGCGCTGGCCTATAACATCATGTACAACGAGAACCAGAAAACCAGCGCGCACTTGCGCCACGAGGCGGAACATGACCCGTTGACCGCCCTGTACAACCGCCGGACGTTCGACAAAATGCGGGAAGAGTATAAAAACCTCCCCATTGCGCTGATACTCATTGACGTGGACCTGTTCAAGCGTATCAATGACTCTTACGGGCATGAGGTGGGGGACTGCGTACTGAAAAAAGTGGCGCGCCTGCTGGACCAGAATTTCCGGGACACGGATTTCCCGTGCCGGGTGGGCGGGGACGAGTTCGCCGTGATTATGACGGACGCCTCCTCCGCGATGAAGAAACTGGTCAAGGGAAAACTGCTGAAAGTCAGCGAAGCGTTGCAAGACACGTCCGATGGTCTCCCCGCCGTGACGCTGAGTATCGGCGTGGCGTTCAACGACCGGGAGGGCGGCACGGAAGATATTTATAAGGACGCCGACCGCGCCCTGTACGTTGTCAAGACCCACGGGAGAAACGGCATGGAGTTTTACGGCGAATACTACGCCCGCTTGTGAGCCGGACCATCTCAAAGCGTGACGGAAAACGGCGTCCTCTTAGCTGTGACCGGCTTCTTCCGCGATTTCCCGCCGGAACTGTTCCAGAAACAGGGTCGCCGCCCTCGAAAACGCCTGATACTTCTTCCATACCAAGTACACCGGCAGTTCCGGACTCCCTTCCAGCGGACGGAAACACAAGTCCGCGTTACCGGACACATGGATGAGTTTGTCAAGCGTCAGGGTGTAACCAAAGCCTTCCGCGGTCATGAGCGCGGCGTTGTATGCTAAAGAGTAGCTGGCCACAATGTTCAGTTCCTCCGTTGGCCGGTTCAGCCAGCGGAGAATTTGCGCGTTACTGCCGGCCTGACGGCTGAGAATGAGCGGCTTGTCGTACAAGTCTTTGGGGCGTATGGTCTCCAACCGCGTCAGCGGGTCATCGCGCCGCATTAAAACGCCCCATTTGTCCCGGAACGGAAGGGCCAGCACGTCATAGCGGGACATGTTGACCACGCCTAACTGAATTCCGAAGTCGGCCAGCCCCTTGTCAAGCCGTTCCTCCACGTCCGCGCTGTCCCCGCTGGAAATATGGTAGTGAATCCGCGGACAACGTTCCTGTAGTTTTTTCGCGCTCCGGGCCAGAACGCGTACCGCGTCCGTCTCGCCCGCGCACAGGTAAATATCCCCCGTCACGGTGTCGCCGGACAGGGAAAACGCCGCCTCCGTCTTATCGGCCAGCAGTACGATTTCCTCCGCGTGTTTGCGTAAAAAGGTTCCGGCCTCTGTGAGCGTCACTTTCCGGTTGTGTTTCCCGCGCTGGAAGAGGGTTACGCCCAGTTCGCGCTCCAAATCCATGAGCTGTCGGGACAACGTTGGCTGGGTAATATTGAGCAGTTGCGCCGCGCCGGATACGCTCTGTGTTTTTGTGACGGCCAGAAAGTACCGTAAAACACGCAGTTCCATGACAATCCCTCCCGCGTTGGCTGTGTCTCTTTTTATGCCTTTCAAGCATAAAGTTTCATACAAAAAAGGTATTTGACATTCTGTTTCAAGTCGCGTATGCTGTAAGCGTGTCCGGCGTTCCCGGGCACAGCGGGGATGTTTCAAGCCGGATGACATCAGAGAGGAGCGGCGCGTATGCGAAAGGCGTTGGGAATGGCTTTGCTTGTGGCGGCATTACTGTGCGCGTGCGGCGGAAGCAACACGGAGGACACGGTCACCGCCGATACGGACATCAATTCACAGGAGGAAACCGAAATGATAACGGACGAATTGACCCTGACAAACGAATGGGACAAAGTGTTTCCGCAAAGCGACAAGGTAAATCACCGGAAGGTGACGTTCCATAACCGTTACGGCATCACTTTGGCCGCCGACCTGTACGAACCCAAGAACGCCGAGGGAAAACTGCCGGCGATTGCCGTTTCCGGACCCTTCGGCGCGGTCAAGGAGCAGTCGTCCGGACTGTACGCGCAGACCATGGCCGAACGCGGATTCCTCACGATTGCCTTTGACCCGTCCTATACGGGCGAGAGCGGCGGCGAACCCCGTTATGTCGCCTCCCCGGACATCAACACGGAAGATTTCTGCGCCGCGGTCGATTTCCTCTCCGTGCAGGAGAACGTGGACCCCGAAAAAATCGGGATTATCGGAATCTGCGGCTGGGGCGGCATGGCCGTCAACGCGGCCGCGATTGACACCCGCATTAAGGCGACCGTAGCCTCTACCATGTACAACATGAGCCGCGTTGCCGCGAACGGCTACTTTGACGCCAACACGGAGGAGGACCGTTACAACGCGCGCGCGTTGCTCAACGCCCAGCGCACCGAGGACTATAAAAACGGGACGTACCAGAGAGCGGGCGGCGTTGTGGACCCGCTTCCGGAGGACGCGCCGTACTTTGTCAAGGATTATTACGCCTACTATAAGACGGAGCGCGGCTATCATCCCCGGTCCCTGAACTCCAATGACGGCTGGAACACGACTTCGTCCCTGTCCCTGATGAATATGCCCCTTCTGGCTTACGCCAAAGAAATCCGGAGTCCGGTTCTGCTGATTCACGGCGAAAAGGCCCACTCCCTTTATTTCAGTCAGGACACCTACAAGGAACTCACGTCCGGCAATTACGCGGACAACAAAGAGCTGATGATTATCCCGGGCGCGTCCCATACGGACCTGTACGACCAAACGGACGTGATACCGTTCGACAAAATGGAGGAATTTTTCCGGACCAATCTGGCGTAATACGCCCTCTCCCGCCGTTCGCGGACGGACCGCCCGCGGCACAGCGTATGAACAGACCGCCCGTTTGGGCGGTCTGTCGTCTTTGCGCCGCGGTCAGGCCTGTAAGCCGAACGCCTCGCAGGCGCGGGCCAGCTCTTCCCGGATGGAAATGTGCTGGGGACAGACTTCCTCACACGCGCCGCACTGGACACAGTTGGCGGCGTTTTTTCTGCCGTGTCCGCCCACGAGCCAGTTTTCCTGTCCGAGCGCCTTTTCCTTGTCGCGGTAGAGCGTCAGCAGGTTCATGGCGGTGAAGGTGCCGGAAATGCCGATGTCATTGGGGCAGACCTTGGCGCAGTAGTTGCAGGTCGTACAGGGAATCAGCGGAATTGCCCGTAAGGCCTCTTGCGCCTTTGCGATCGTCCGGTTCTGCGTGTCGGTCAGGCCGGTAAAATTGCCCATGGCGGAGAGGTTGTCGTCCATCTGTTCCAGACTGCTCATACCCGAAAGGACGGTAATCACGCCCGGAAGACTGGCCGCGAAGCGGATCGCCCATGCCGCCGGGGACAATTCCGGATCCGCCTCCCGCAGAATCTTGGCCACGCTTTCCGGGGGATTGGCCAGCATGCCGCCCTTGACCGGCTCCATAATCACCACGGGCTTTCCGTGTTTCCGCGCGACCTCGTAACAGGCCCGGGACTGAATCGCGGGGTTTTCCCAGTCGGCGTAATTGATTTGAAGCTGGACAAATTCCGCCTCGGGGTGTTTGGTAAGAATATCGTCCAGTTCCTCCGGGGTGGCGTGGAAGGAGAAACCGACATGACGAATCAGGCCTTCCCGTTTCTTTTCGAGCGCGTACGTCCACAGGTCGAAGTCGTCAAAAAAGTGCGTCCGGTGTTCTCCCAGATTGTGGAGAAGGTAGAAGTCAAAGTAGCCCGCCCCGGTCTGCCGCAGGGAGGTTTCAAACTGACTGACGGCGTCCTCACGGGTCTTACAGCCAATCCACGCGGCGTTTTTTGTTGCCAGTTGAAAGGTTTCTCGCGGGTAGCGTTCCACCAGCGCCTGACGGATCGCGTCCTCACTGCCGGTATAGGCCCACGCGGTATCGAAATAAGTAAAGCCCGCCGCCATAAAGCGGTCCACCATTTCGCAAATCTGCGCAAGGTCGAACGCCTCACCCTTTTTGGGAAGCCTCATCAGGCCGAAGCCCAGTTTCCGGATTTCCTCTCCCAGATATGCCATTGTAAATCCCTCCTGATTCCCCTTTGTCGCCGGACGGGCGGTCCGGCGGACGCAAAACAGAACGATCGCGGTTATTATATACGGATAAGGCGCGGATTGCAAGAATCTTTCCGCCGGAATGGACAAAGACGCGGGACCGGTCCCTGTGCGGGTCCGGTCCCTGTGTTGCCGTACGCGTACGGATTATTTCCGCGCAAGCGCCTTTTTGACGGCTTCCACAATGTTCGCGGCGCGCAAGCCGTACTCGTCCATGAGGAAGTCCTGCGGCCCGACCTGTCCGAAGCGGTCCTGTACGCCCACGAATTCCTGTACCGTGGGGCAGTTCCGGGCCAGACAGTTGGCCACCACGGAACCCAGTCCGCAAGTGACGTTATGGTTTTCGGCGGTGACAACCGCGCCCGTTTCTTTGGCGGACCGAATGACGAGTTCGGCGTCAAGCGGCTTCCACGTGAACATATCAATCACGCGGGCCGGAACGCCTTCCGCCTGCAACGTCTCCCACGCCTTGAGGGCCTCATCGACCATCAGGCCGGAGGCGATAATCGTCACAACGTCCTTGTCGGAGGCGCGCAAAACAACGCCCTTGCCAATCGGGAACTCGCTTCCGTCCCCGTAGACGCGGATGATGTCCTTCCGGGGGAAGCGGGTCATGGTGACGCCGCCGGTGATGTCCGGCAGTTGCCGGGTGACACAGGCGATCTGCGCATAGTCACAGGGGTCGGTGACCACGGCGTCCGGGATGGAAAGGTACATGGCGGCGTCCTCGAAGGGCATATGCGTTCCGCCGTTGAAGGCGGCCGTCACGCCGGGGTCGGAACAGAGCACATGAACCGGTAACCCCGCGTAGGCGGCGGACATATAGATCTGGTCGTAACAGCGGCGGGAGGAGAAAGTGCCGAAGGAGTGGAAAAAGACCTTTTTTCCGGTGGCGGCCAGACCGGCGGCGATTCCGGCGGCGTTGCCTTCCGCGATTCCCGCTTGAAACGCCCGATCCGGGTAATGTTCCCGCAAGCGTTTGGTGTTGATACACCCCATCAGGTCACAGTCAAGATAGCAGATGGCGGGGTCCTTTTCCATCATGGCGTCCAGCGTCAGGGCGACCGCGTCGCGGGCGGCGCGGGGGTCTTTTTCGTGCTTTCCAATCAAATTCACGCTCATGTTTCTTTACTCCTTCCCGTCAGGCGTTTTTCGCGTCCGCGAAGGCCTTTTCGGCGGCGGAGAGCGCTTCCTGCCACTGTTCCTCTTTCGGCTGGGAGGAATGGTCATGTTTGGATTCGGCGAACGTTGCGCCCCGGCCCTTGATGGTGTCGAGCACGATACAGGACGGCACGCCCTTTTTCGCGTAGGCGTTCCGGATGGCGTTGTAGATGGCGGTCACGTCATGGCCGTCCACTTCCTGCGTATAGAGTCCGAATCCGGCGGCCTTTTTGGCAATGTCGCCGTGATCAAGGATATCTTTTGTGGAGCCGTCCAACTGGTAGCCGTTCTTGTCGATAAAATAGAGGATGTTGTCGAGTTTATGGGCGTAGGCAAAATGGAAGGCTTCCCAGACCTGCCCCTCGTCCGCTTCGCCGTCCCCGATGACGCAAAAAACGTGGTTGTCGCGGCCGTCCATTTTGTTGCCGAGCGCGGCGCCGGTGGCGGCGGACACGCCCTGTCCGAGGGAACCCGTGGTGAGGTCCACGCCGGGGGTCAGTTTCCGGTCGGTGTGGCTGGGGAACTTCGTATGGGGCTGGTTGAGGGTATAGGCGTCTTCCAGAGGATAGAAGCCCATAAGGCCGAAAGTGGCGTAGGCAACGGGTCCGGCGTGGCCTTTGGAGAGGACGAGCCAGTCACGGTCCGGCCAGCGGGGGTTTTTCGGGTCGAACTTCATGACCGCGCCGTAGAGCACGGCCATGAGGTCGGCAAGGTCTATGGAGCCGCCCACGTGGCCGAATCCGCGCGAATGGATCACCTTTAAGGTCTCCAAGCGGATATTGGCCGCCAAGACTTTCAGTTCCTTTTCCTTCATGGAGGTCTTCCTTTCTGTATAACATACTGAACTTCCCGCCGGGAGGGGCGGGAAATCCTGTGGTTACGGTTATTTTACCTAAAAATACGCCGTCTGTCAAGAGCGGTTTCTATAAAATCGTGCAAAGCGGGACGGTCACGGAATCTTGTCACCGCGGACATAGGCAAGGCCCAGCATTATAAAGAAGTACGGCGCGGTATTGTAGACCGTGATTCCGAAGAAAGACCCGCACAGGTACCCGAAGGCCGCGGTCAGGGCCGCGAGGGTGAGGTTGTCCAGCCGCGCGCGGCGTCTCCAAGCGCGTACGTAGACGCTCGCACAGCCCAGCGCGTACAGCACGCCGCCGGGGATACCGTAAAAGAGCGTATACTGCATAAACTCGTTATGCGGCCGGGAGTTTACCGCCATTTTAAACAAGTCTTTCGCCGCAACGCCTTCAAAACCAACGCCGAAGAGCGGATAACGCCCGATCAATTCCATGGAACGCCGCCAGATAATCCAGCGTCCGGAACCGGTGCGCTGTGCGGCTTCCGAATCCGGGTCCGTGAGAATCAGTCCGACATCTCTTGAAAGGCCGGTAAAATTCGACAACAGCCGCCCATTCGCGATACCCGCCCCCAGCATGGACAGCAGAAACAGTCCAAGCGCGGCCAGCGTCCAACGATTCCACTTTCCGTCCCGGAGGCGGTACGCCACGACCACGAACAGGCACCCGCAAAGACTGCCAATCCACGCGCCCAAGGTATTATTGTAACACAGCGTGACGGTATTCAGAATCAGCGCGGCGGCGTAGAACACGCGCCAGCCCCGCGATTTCGCGCCCGCGAACAACGCCGCCGACAGGCTGACAAACACCGTCAGAAAGTAGCCGTAATAGTTGATATTGAAAAAAATACAGCTTAACGTTGACCGCCAGTTTTCGCCGTACACCAGCGCGCTTCCCCGGAGATTTTTCCAGAGGTAGAACGCGCACGGAACCAGAAACACGCTGACCGCCGTCAGGCCGCGCAAAAGCCACAGTTTCAGCCGCTGACTTCGTAAGGCCACGCCCAGCGCGAAAAAAACCAGAAAATAGCGCACTTCCAACAGGAAACTTTCGTGCATAAAGGAAAGGCCGCCGAAAAAGTATTCCGTCAAGTCGTTGACGCTCATGCTGAGTCCCATCCACGCCAACAGGAACAGAAACAGCAAAAAAGTCGGGCTGGACTGGATTTCCGTCAGGACGGAACGTTTTTCGCGGTAAAAGGTCCAGAGTGTCAGCGCGTACACCGCCGCGGCCGCCAGCGTGGCCAGCGGAAACGCGTATTGATCCCACAGGGTCATGTCGTCCAGCATAATCAGGTCCATCATTTTATGGAAAAGGGCCTTTCCGGCGACCAGCGCGGGGAGCGCGCCGAACAAGGCCAGCGGGACAAATGCGAAGATATCCGTCAAAACGGGTATGGAAACGCGCGGAAGTTTCATAAGCAGTCCTCCGGGAAAGTGACAGGGAACGCGCCGACCCCATGAAATGGAATCGGCGCGTATTGGTGTTTGTTTGGTTACTGTGTGACGTTACGTGTCAGGTTGCCGGCTTCTTGTACAGATAGTAAGTGGTATCTGCACCGACAGTGTAGGTTTTACCATCTGTAGTAGTATCAGAAAGAGCAACCGCAGGAGTTTTACTGGTGTCTATTCCTCCGACCTTACCAGCGGAGGTAGAATCACTAAATGCCACGAACTTCATTTTAGGCTTGCCATTACTATTAGCATCAGTTCCGCCATCCACCCAGAAGTTTACAGCGTTCTCTGTGGCACCAGCCGTTTTTGGTGTGTCCAAAGCATAGGTCGCGCCTGTACCAGTACCGCTATCTGGCGCCAACAGGTTTTTCAGCCCGCTGACGTCAATCAGCCACCCTGTGCCGTTTGTCTGCTTGAAGTCCATCTTATAGACGCCGCCGATAATGCCATTGCCGCTGAGTTGTCCGGACATGAACTCGGCGTAAGCGGCGCGGATGTTGGCGAGGTCCACCGTCTCGCGGGAACGCTCCATGGCCGTGGAGAACACCGGAATGCCAATGGCCACCAAAATCGCAATAATGGCCACGACAATCAGCAGTTCCGCCAGCGTGAAGCCCTTCTTGTTCAGTTTTTTCATCTTTTTTTGCCCTCCTTGACATGTAGTCCTGACAGGCCGGAGCCGGACCGATGTCATGTCCTGTTCCGGCGGTTCTGCCAGAACACACGAGGCGGCGTCAAGTGATCCACTCAACGCCGCCCGGAAGGCACCCGGCGCGTTACCGCGCCCATGTTCCCTCTTAAAGCGTACTCCGCAACCGTAACGACCGTACCGCGTCCCTTCGCGCGCGCCGGAACGGGAACCGAATTCGGAAAACATCCCCGTAAAAAGCGGAAACGCGCTTGTAAAATGACGGAAGGTACAGGTATAATTACTTCGCGGTCCGGGCGAAAGGCCCGGTGTGTTGAGTGTTTGGTTTAACAGCGCTCACTCAATGTAGGCTCGCGGGATGTTTGGGACCATTCCGCAAGCCGCCGCCTTATGTGTTCTATCATTGACATTATAAACCATGTTCCGACAAATTGCAAGTCTTTTTTGCGGGGCAAATGTAAACAATTTGAAAACAAAAAGAAACAAAAATATGAACCATGCGCAAAACGAACAAAAAGAGGGGGCCGTGCGCCCCCTCTTTTTGACGGTATCAGTTTTTGTCGCGGCTGTCCGGCCCGGGCTTGTAGAGGTCGTTTCCCGACTCGATGTAAATCAGGAAGTTGTTGATCTTCTCCGCGCTCCATCCGGCTTCGCGCAGTCCCAGAATTAAACGGGCAATTTCCGTCATGGCGTCTCCGTTCTATGGCACAAGCGGCCGCCGCTTCACAGGTCAGCGGACCAGTTCAATGACAGCCGTTTCGGCGGCGTCCCCGCGGCGTACGCCCGTACGCACGATACGCGTATAACCGCCGTGACGCTCCGTGTAACCGGGCGCGATTTCCTTAAAGAGTTTCTTGCATACGTCCTCACGGGTGATGAAACGCATGGCGGCGCGGTAGGCCGCTAAATCGCTCTTTTTCCCAAGTGTAATCATTTTTTCGGCCAGAGAGCGGATTTCTTTGGCGCGGGACACGGTGGTTTCCATCTTTCCGCGGTCCAGAAAATCCGTCACCTGCTGACGCAGCATGGCTTTCCGCTGGTCGGTAGGCTTGCCGAGTTTTCGATTGGCAGGCATAAGTTCCGTCTCCTCCTTTACAGTCAGGATGTCACGCGGGTGGCTCCTCATCGGCGAGGTGCAAGCCCATCATTTCCAGTTTGTTCATGACCTCTTCGAGAGACTTCCGCCCCAGATTCCGGACCTTCATCATCTCGTCCTCCGTCTTGGAAATCAGGTCCTCCACGGTGTTGATATTGGCGCGCTTGAGGCAGTTAAAGCTACGGACGGACAGGTCAAGCTCTTCAATGGTCATTTCCAGCACCTTGTCCCGCTGGGCCTCCGCCTTTTCGACCACGGTCGGGCGGGAGCCAACGTTGTCCGACAGGTCAATGAACAGCGCGAAGTGGTCGCAGAGGATTTTAGCGCCCAGCGACACCGCGTCCCGCGCGGAGATGGTGCCGTCCGTCCAGACTTCCAGCGTCAGCTTGTCGAAGTTGCTGGACGTGCCCACGCGGGTCGGCTCCACGGTGTAGTTGACCTTGTAGACCGGGGTGTAGATGGAATCCACGGCAATGATTCCGATTTTGTTTTGCTGGGGCTTGTTGGCATCGGCGTTGACGTAGCCGTGGCCGTAGTCCAGCGTGATTTCCATGTTGAGCGTGGCGCCACTGTCGAGCGTGGCAATATGGAGGTCTTTGTTGAGCACTTCCACTTCACTGTCGTTTTTGATATCCCGTGCCGTGACCTCACAAGGGCCGGTGGCGTCAATGAACACCTTCCGGGGTCCCTCGCCGTGCAGTTTGGTCAGCAGGCCCTTGACGTTGAGCACGATTTCCGTCACGTCCTCTTTGACGCCCGGAATCGTGGAAAACTCATGCTGTACGCCCTCAATGGAAATCATGGTGGGGGCGTAGCCCGGAAGGGAGGACAGCATGACGCGGCGCAGCGCGTTGCCCAGCGTTGTGCCGTATCCACGTTCCAGACGGTCCACAACGCACCGTCCATAAGTGGGGTCATTGGGAGTTTCGATGAACTCAATGAGGGGCTTTTCAATTTCAAACACGCGTGTAACCCTCCTTCATCATCTGATTGTCAGGCGGGAAATCACGGGGCGCACGCCGCCGCGATTCCGCCGCGGTCCTCCCGTTACTTGGAGTACAATTCCACAATAAGGTGCTCTTCCACGGGGACGTCAATGTCTTCCCGGACAGGCAGGCGGGTCACGGTGCCTTTGAGTCCGGTTTTTTCACGTTCCATCCACTCGGGGATCAGGAAAACCGGGGCGTCCTGACCGGTCAGGCGTTTGAAAATCACGGAAGAACGGCTGGCCTCTTCGACCTCGATCACGTCCCCGGCCTTGACCAGATAGGAAGGAATGTTCACCTTCCGCCCGTTGACGGTGAAATGGGAGTGGTTGACCAGTTGCCGGGCCTGACGGCGCGTCATGGCGAATCCCATGCGGTAGACCACGTTGTCAAGGCGGCGCTCCACGGTGATGAGCAGGTTGTCGCCGGTACGTCCCGGCGCGGCGGCGGCCGCCTCGTAGTAGGAACGGAACTGCTTTTCCAGAATGCCGTAAATGAACTTGACCTTCTGCTTCTCGTTGAGCTGGATTCCGTAATCGCTCTTTTTCCGGCGCATTTGTCCGCCGGGGTTGCGGTTGGTGTTCTTCTTGGTGTAGCCCATCACAGCGGGGGAAATGCCCAGCGCCTTACAGCGTTTGGCGACCGGCTGCATATTTTTTGCCATATCGCTGAATCCCTCCTCTTGATTACACGCGGCGGCGCTTAGGCGGACGGCATCCGTTATGCGGGATGGGGGTCACGTCTTTGATCATGGTGACTTCCAGCCCCACGGCCTGTAAGGCGCGGATGGCGGCTTCCCGGCCCTGTCCCGGGCCGCGGACGTACACTTCCACGGTTTTCAGGCCGTGCTCCTGTGCGGCGCGGGCGGCGGTTTCGGCGGCGGTCTGCGCCGCGAAGGGCGTGGACTTCTTGCTTCCCCGGAACCCCAAGCCGCCGGAGGACGCCCACGAAATCGCGTTGCCCTGCGTATCCGTCACGGTCACCATGGTGTTGTTGAACGAAGAGCGGATATGGACCTGACCACGTTCGATATTTTTCCGCTCACGGCGGCGGCGGACGACTTTCTTTCCGCCGGTTTTCGCGCTTGCCATACGTTGCCCTCCTTACTTCTTCTTGTTCGCGATGGTCTTTTTGGGACCTTTGCGGGTTCTGGCGTTGGTCTTGCTGCGCTGGCCCCGGACGGGCAGTCCCCGGCGGTGCCGAATGCCGCGGTAACACCCGATTTCGCCCAGACGCTTGATGTCCAGCGCGGTTTGACGGCGCAGATCGCCCTCTACCGTGTAGTCATTGACCGCGTCGCGGAGCTTCTGTTCGTCCGCGTCCGAAAGGTCCTTGACGCGGGTATCGGGGTTGACGCCCGTCTTGGAAAGAATGTCCTGTGCGCTCTTTCTGCCAATGCCATAGATATAGGTCAGGCCGATTTCAATGCGCTTCTCTTTCGGCAGGTCAATACCGGCAATACGTGCCATAGATTCTTACACCTCCAGAAAATATCAGCCCTGTCTCTGTTTGTGCTTGGGGTTTTCGCAGATAATCATAACCCGGCCTTTGCGGCGGATGATTTTGCACTTCTCGCACATGGGCTTCACGGACGGTCTTACTTTCATAGCTTTTCAGCCTCCTACTTGCTGCGCCAGGTAATCCGGCCTCGGGTGAGGTCATAGGGGGACATTTCCACCGTGACCCGGTCGCCGGGCAGAATCCTGATGAAATTCATTCTGAGTTTTCCGGAAATATGGGCAAGGATTTTATGCCCGTTGCCAATGTCAACCTGAAAGGTTGTGTTGGGCAGGGCTTCGACCACTACGCCCTCGACCTCAATCATGTCGGATTTTGCCAAGCGTTATCCCTCCTGTTCCGTACCGGCATCGCGGTAAGCCGCCAACGCTCTACGGAGTTCACTGTTGGTGATTTTTTCCTCACCTCTGATTTTTTTGGAGAGCCGGTTCTCGTTGTCCGCGGCCACAAAGAGCACGTGGCGCTGTTTTTTGCGTTTCGGTGATTCCAGCTTTCTGGACTTCCCATCAGCCAGCAGGAGATAGTCCCCCTCCACCGCAAGGACAACAAAGAGTTTTCCCTTGTCTCTTCCCGCGCCGGAGCGCACAATGTTCGCTTTCTCAATGTCCATACGGTTACCTGTTCAGATGGCCGGGGCGGTCAGGATTTCCGGCTCCCCATCGGTAATCAGGATGGTGTTTTCGTAATGCGCGGCCCATTTGCCGTCCTTCGTGACGACCGTCCAGTTGTTGTCAAGGACGCTGACCGCCGCCGCGCCGGCGTTGACCATAGGCTCCACGGCAATGGTCATGCCGCGCAAAAGACGGGGGTTGCCGCCCTTGCGGGACGGAACATAATTGGGCACCTCCGGGGGTTCGTGGAGATGGGTTCCCACGCCGTGCCCCACGTACTCCCGGACAATCGAATAACCGTGACTTTCCACGTAGTTCTGAACGGCGGCGGAGATGTCAAAGAGGCGGTTTCCCTCTCTGGCCTTCGCGATTCCCTCAAAGAAACTCTGACGGGTGACGTCAATCAGGCGTTGGGCCTCCGGGGAAATCTCCCCGCAGGGGAACGTGGCGCAGCAGTCGCCGTGATACCCGCCGATCAGCGCGCCCACGTCCACACTGACAATGTCGCCCTCTTTGAGACGCCGCTTGCCCGGAATGCCGTGTATGACTTCCTCGTTGACGCTGATACAGACGCTGGCGGGGAAGCCGTTATAGCGGTAAAAGGACGGGACCGCGCCCTGAGAGCGGATAAACTGACTGACTTCCCGGTCGATCGACTGCGTGGTGACGCCGGGCCGGATCAGGGTACCGGCAAGGGCACGGGCCGCCGCCGTGATTTTCCCGGCGCGGCGCATACGCTCAATTTCGTGCGGGGACTTGATGATGATCCGCTCCTGTTGTCCGGCGGACACTTTCAGGCGGAAAGGATTCGGCGTCATTCGCTCACGCCTCCAGAACCTTCAGAATCGCCGCCGTAGTGGCCTCGACCGTGGACTGGTTCTCCACCGTCTTGAGCAGATTCCGTTTCGCGTAAAACGCCTTGAGCGGTTCCGTCTCCTGATGGTACACGTCCAGCCGGGACTTGACAGTCTCCGGGGCGTCGTCCTTGCGCCGGATGAGCTTCCCGCCGCAACGGTCGCACACGCCTTCCTGTTTCGGCGGCACCGCCACCACGTGGTAACTCGCGCCGCACGACTCACAGACCCGGCGTCCGGCCATGCGTTCCATGATGGTTTCGTCCGAAATCTCAATGGACACCACCGCGTCAAACAGAATGCCGGCCTTTTCCAACGCTTCCGCCTGCGCGATCGTGCGCGGCACGCCGTCCAGAATATAACCGTTCTTGCAGTCGTCTTCTTGCAGACGTTCGGAGATAATGCCAATGATGACCTCGTCCGGGACCAGTTGTCCGGCGTCCATAAAGGCCTTTGCCTTCAGGCCGGTGGGGGTGCCGTTCTTGACGGCGGCCCGGAGGATGTTTCCGGTCGAAATGGTGGGGATGCGGAGGCGGTCACAGAGGATTTCCGCCTGTGTGCCCTTTCCCGCGCCGGGAGCGCCTAACAAAATCAGTTTCATAAGCTCTCCTTTTCGTTACTCCAAGAATCCCTTGTACTGCCGCATTAACATCTGGGATTCCAACGCCTTGACGGTTTCCAGCGCCACGCCGACCACGATAATGACGGACGTGCCGCCGATGGACACGGAACTGTTTTGCACAATCTTGCCCACAATCAGCGGGCACAGGGCCACAATGCCCAGATAGATCGCGCCGAAGAACGTAATCCGGTTCAACACGCGCTTGATAAACTCAATGGTGGGTTTACCGGGACGGAAACCGGGAATAAAGCCGCCCTGTTTTTTCAGGTTGTTGGCGATTTCCACGGGATTAAATTGGATGGTGGCGTAGAAATAGCTGAAACCGATGATCATGATGAAATACGCTACCATATAGAGGAACGACTGCGCGTCAATGGCCTTATAGATGGCGTACGACACCGTGCCCTCGTCCGGAATGCCGATAAAGCTCCAAACGGTAATCGGCAGGGAGGCGATGCTCTGCGCGAAGATGATGGGCAGTACGCCGGCCATACCGACTTTCATGGGCAGGTTGGTCGACTGTCCGCCGTACATCCGGCGTCCGACCTGACGCTTGGCGTACTGGACCGGAATCCGGCGTTCGGCGTCATTGATGAACACAATGAACACAATCAGGGCCAGCATACCCAGCACCAGCAGGACCGCGCCCCACGGAGCAATGGCCGAGTCAATCAGGCGTTGGGCGCTCTCTTCCGTGTAACCGGCGCTTTGGAGCGTGTCAAGGGTCATGTCGCCGCTCTGGAGGTTGGACCATGTCTGCACGCCCTCCACAAGTCCGGTCACCATGCTGGGCACGCGGGAGAGGATACCGGCGAACAGAATCATGGAAATGCCGTTGCCGATTCCGAACTCGTTGACCTGTTCGCCCATCCACATGACGAAGGACGAACCGGCAATAAGCGTGACGATAATCACCAGCGCGGGCCAGATCCCCTCGCCGCCCGTTTGCAGAATGCCGTTACGCTTCATCAGGAAATAGTAGCCGATGGCCTGTAAAATGGCAATGGCAATGGTCGTATAACGGGTGATGGACTGGATTTTCTTCCGGCCTTCCTCTCCGCCCTCTTTGGACATCCGCTCAAGGGCGGGAATGGCGACCGTCAGAAGCTGGATAATGATGGAGCTGTTGATATAGGGCTGAATGCTCAGGGCGAACACGGTGGCCATCTGGAACGCGCCGCCGCTCATGGCGTTGAGCAGTCCGAAATAGGTGGTGCCCATGGCGTCCAACTGGTCCTTGAGAATTTCCGTGTTGATATAGGGTACGGTAATGGCGTTGCCGATCCGGAAAATCAGGAGAATCAGGAGCGTAAAGACGATTTTCCGGCGCAGTTCCGGCACGGCCCACGCCCGTTGAATGGTCTGAATCATCAGATCACCTCGGCCTTCCCTCCGGCTTCCTCGATAGCCTTTTTGGCGGAGTCGGAAAACGCGTTGGCCTGTACGGTCACTTTCTTTGTCACCGCGCCCTTGCCGAGCACTTTGTAGCCGTACCGGCAAGAGGAAAGAATGCGTTTTTCAAGCAGGGCTTCGGCCGTGACCGTGTCGCCGTCATGGAACGCGTCCAGCGCGTTCAGGTTGATGATTTCCAGCGGCTTCGCGAAAATATTGTTGAAGCCGCGCTTGGGCACGCGCCGCGCCAGAGGCATTTGGCCGCCCTCGAATCCGGCGCGGACCTTGCCGCCCGAGCGGGCTTTCTGACCTTTATGGCC
The DNA here is from genome assembly GCA_017446225.1 of Oscillibacter sp. Classification (GTDB taxonomy): domain Bacteria; phylum Bacillota; class Clostridia; order Oscillospirales; family Oscillospiraceae; genus Oscillibacter. The sequence continues at coordinate 27,332 of JAFSRH010000004.1, read as the reverse complement.
GCGTCCGGCGGTTTTGCCGTTGCCCGAACCGGCCCCGCGTCCCTTGCGGTAGGCCGCCCGGACGGAACCTTCCGCCGGGGACAGTTCGCTCAGCTTCATGCGTTCGCGCCTCCTTCTTCCTCTGTGACGTGGAGCAGATAGCCGATTTTGGCGATTTTGCCCCGGGTGCAATCGTTATCCGGCTGCATGGTGGTGTCGCCGATCCGGCGCAGGCCCAGCGCGTGGGCCGTGGCGATCTGCTTTTTCAGGCGGCCGTTCAGGCTCTTGACGAGCGTAATTTTATATTCCATCTCTGAGGCCCTCCTCAGCCCAGAATATCCGCGGGACTCTTGCCCCGGATACGGGCGACTTCTTCGGGGCCGCGCATACTCATGAGGCCCTCAAACGCGGCGGCTACCACGTTGTTCGGGTTGTTGGAGCGCAGGCATTTGGTGCGGATATCTTTAATTCCGGCGGCTTCCACCACGGCGCGGACCGCGCCTCCGGCGATTACGCCGGTACCGGGCGCGGCGGGCTTCATCAGCACGCGTCCGGCTCCCGAAACGCCGATGGTCTCATGGGGGATGGTGTCGCCGGAGAGCGTCACCGTGATGAAGTTTTTCTTCGCGGTTTCAATTCCCTTCCGGATGGCTTCGGGGACTTCGGCGGCCTTGCCGAGACCGTAGCCGACCTTTCCCTTGCCGTCTCCCACGACAACCAGCGCCGAGAACTTCATCACACGACCGCCCTTGACGGTCTTGGAGACCCGGTTCAGGGAAACGACTTTTTCGATATACTCGCTCTGTTCGCGTTCAAATCTGGGCATATGTCGTTCCTCCTCCCTTAGAATTTCAGTCCGCCCTCGCGGGCGCCTTCCGCCAGCGCTTTCACGCGGCCATGGTACAGGTATCCGCCGCGGTCAAAGACCACGTTTTCGATACCCTTTTCAAGCGCGCGTTTGGCCACTAACTTTCCCACGGCTTCCGCCGCCTTGATATTTCCGCCGTAGCCCTCGATTTCCTTATCCAGAGAGGACGCGGAAACGAGCGTGAAGCCCTTGCTGTCGTCAATGACTTGCGCGTAGATGTTGGCCTCACTGCGGAAGACGTTCAGGCGCGGCGTTTCAGACGTGCCGGAAATTTTCGCGCGAATACGCCGATGGCGCTTCATGCGCTGGGCGTTGGTGTTGGGACGTTTAATCATGTCAGAGCGCCTCCTTATTTCTTCGCGCCGGTCTTGCCGACCTTGCGGCGGATGACCTCGTTGGCGTACTTGATGCCTTTGCCCTTATAGGGTTCGGGCGGGCGCTTTTCGCGGACTTCGGCGGCAAACTGCCCGACTTTCTGCTTGTCACAGCCGCTGATGACGATTTTATTCGGCGCGGGAACGTCAATGGTAATGCCGTCCGTCTCCTCCACGGTAACCGGGTGGGAGTAGCCAAGGTTCATGACGAGGTTCTTTCCCTCTTTGCTGACACGGTACCCCACGCCGTTTACTTCGAGTTCCTTCTTATAGCCGTCCGTCACGCCCACGATCATGTTGTGCAACAGGGAGCGCGTCAGGCCGTGCAGACTGCGGTGGAGCTTATCTTCGGAGGGGCGTTCCACCGTCAAAACGGCGCCGTCCAGTTTGATTTTCATTTCGGGGCGGAGGGCCTGCGTCAGTTCGCCCTTAGGCCCCTTGACGGTAACCACGTTGCCTTCGGCGATGTCGACCGTGACCCCGGCGGGAACGGTAATGGGCATTCTGCCAATACGAGACATACTTCCTACCCCCTTACCAAACAAACGCCAGAACTTCGCCGCCAACGTGCAGCTCGCGCGCTTTCTTGTCGGTCATGACGCCTCTGGACGTGGAAATGATAGCGATACCGAGACCGCGTAACACCTTGGGCAGTTCGTCCGCCCCGGCGTAGACGCGCAGTCCGGGCTTCGAGACCCGTTTCAGGCCCGTAATGACCCGTTCTTTCCCGGTGTTGTACTTTAACGTGATACGAATGGTCCCCTGCGGGCAGTCGTCCAGAATCTGGTAATTCCGGATGTAGCCCTCTTCCAGTAAAATGCGGGCAATGCTCTTTTTCATGTTGGAGGCGGGGACTTCCACCTTGTCATGTTTTGCCGCGTTGGCGTTTCGGATACGGGTGAGCATATCCGCGACCGGATCGGTGATGTGCATAATGAGTCCTCCTTACATAAGGGTGGCGGCATACGTGGCCGCTACGGCGGCGAGGTATCACAGAAACCTGTACAGGCGGCCCGGACGGGCGCGCCTTCTCCCGCCGGTGTCCGTGACCTTTCGCCGTCCGGAGACACCAGCCCCCGGAGCCGGTGTCTACATTTTAGAAGCGATGTTTCCGGCGCTCAGAACGAGGCTTTCCGGACGCCGGGAATCTGGCCGTGATAGGCCAGCTCCCGGAAGCAGATGCGGCAGACGCCGTAGTTACGCAGATAAGCATGGGGGCGTCCGCAGAGTTTACAGCGGTTGTACTTGCGCGTGGAGAACTTCGCGGGCCGCTGTTGCTTGAGAATCATTGATTTCTTAGCCATGATGGTTCCTCCTCAGCGGGCGAACGGCGCTCCGACCTGACCGAGCAGGGCGCGGGCCTCTTCATCCGTTTTGGCGGTGGTGCAGATGACCACGTCCATACCGCGGATTTTGTCAATTTTATCGTACTCGATTTCGGGGAAAATCAACTGCTCGCGGATTCCAAGGGCATAATTGCCGCGCCCGTCAAAGGCGTTGGGGCTGATTCCCTGAAAGTCACGCACACGCGGAAGGGCCACGTTGAACAGACGATCGAGGAATTCCCACATCTTTTCGCCCCGGAGCGTGACCTTCGCGCCGATGGGCATATTTTCCCGCAGTTTAAAGTTCGCAATGGACTTCCGCGCGCGGGTGATGACCGGTTTCTGTCCGGTAATCTTCGCGAGGTCGCCGGAGACGTTGTCCAGAATCTTCGCGTTTTCGCGGGCCTCCCCGCAGCCAACGTTGACGACTACCTTTTCGATACGCGGAATCTGCATGACGCTTTTATAGCCGAACTGCTTCATGAGGGCCGGAGCGACATCGGCTTTATAGCGTTCCTTCAGTCTTGCCATAGTTCCCGCTCCTCCTTCACAGCGCCGCGCCGCAGTGCTTGCAGACGCGGAACTTCTTGTTGTCCTCAATCTTGTAGGCCACGCGCGTGGCCTTGCCGCACTTCGGACACACGACCTGTACCTTACAGGCCGGCATGGCGGCTTCCCGGTTGATAATGCCGCCGGTCTCGCCCTGTCTGCGGGGCTTGACATGGCACGTCACCATGTTCAGGCCTTCGACCACGACCTTGGACTCCTTGGGCACCGTGCCCAGAATCTTTCCCTGTTTGCCCCGGTCTTTGCCGGAGAGGACCAGCACAGTGTCGCCTTTCTTGACTTTCATTGCCATATGGTCCGCCTCCTCAAATCACTTCCGGAGCCAGAGACAGGATTTTCATATAATCCCTGTCGCGCAGTTCGCGGGCCACCGGCCCGAAAATACGCGTGCCTCTGGGGTTCTTGTCGTCACGAATCAGCACGGCGGCGTTGTCGTCAAAGCGGACATAGGTCCCGTCCGCGCGGCGGATTCCCTTCGCGCTGCGCACGATCACGGCCCGGACGACTTCGCCCTTCTTGACCATGCCGCCCGGCGTGGACTTCCGCACGGAGGCAACAATGACATCGCCAATGTTGCCGTACTTCCGGGTGGAGCCGCCTAAAACCCGGATACATTTAATCTCTCTGGCCCCCGTGTTGTCGGCGACCTTGAGGAACGTTTCCTGTTGAATCAACTTTCAGCGCCTCCTTTTACTTCGCCTTCTCGATGATCCGGACCACGCGCCAGCGTTTGTCCTTGGACAGCGGGCGGGTCTCCATCACCTGTACGCGGTCGCCGATTCCGCACTCGTTCTTCTCGTCATGGGCCTTGAGCTTGTAAGTCCGGCCCACGATTTTCTTGTAGAGCGGGTGCGCCACGCGGTCGGCCACCGCGACCACGACCGTTTTGTCCATCTTGTCGGACACGACCTTGCCTACGCGGGTTTTGCGGGAGGAAGTCCGTTTTTCTTCACTCATTGTCTGTTCCCTCCTCTTCTCACTGCCGCGCGGCCAGTTCGGCCAGAACCGTCTTGACGCGGGCAATGTCGTGCCGGGTCTCCCGGATTTTCAGGGGGTTGTCGAGCTGATTTGTGGCGTGCTGCATCCGCAGGAAAAAGAGGTCCTTTTTCAAGCCGACCAGTTTTTCGTCCAGCTCTTCCTTGGTCATCTTGCGAAATTCACTTGCCTTCATTCTCATTCACCTGCTTCCACGGACGTGACAGCCGGTTCCACGGCGACATCCTCACGGCGGAGGATTTTGGTTTTGATGGGCAGTTTGTGGCTCGCCAGACGTAACGCTTCCTTGGCGGTCTCGGCGGGTACGCCCGCGATTTCAAACATCACGCGGCCCGGCTTCACCACCGCCACCCAGAACTCCGGGGAGCCTTTGCCGGAACCCATACGGGTTTCGGCGGGCTTCTTGGTCACGGGCTTGTCGGGGAAAATCTTGATCCAGACCTGACCGCCGCGGCGGGTGTAACGGGTCATAGCGATACGGGCGGCCTCAATCTGGTTGCTGGTAATCCAGCCCGGTTCCGTGGCCTGAAGGCCGAATTCCCCGTAGGTAATCTGATTGCCGCGCGTGGCCTTGCCGGTCATCCGTCCGCGATGGACGCGGCGGTATTTCACTCTCTTAGGCATTAACATAATTATTCTGCCCCTCCTTCTTTGGCGGGAGCCTCCGGCGCGTGGCCTTCGGCGGGGGCCGGACGGGCCGGACGCGGCGCGCTCATCTGACGGTTCATCCCGGCCGGACGTCCCGGCGCGCCCTGACGGTCACGGTTAAACCCGCCGCCTTGCCGGTCACGGTTGAATCCGCCGCCGCCCTGACGGTCGCGGTTGAATCCGCCTCCCGGCGCGCCCTGACGGTCACGGTTGAATCCGCCGCCGCCCTGACGGTCGCGGTTGAATCCGCTTCCCGGCGCGCCGCCCTGACGGTCACGATTGAATCCGCCGCCCTGCCGGTCACGGTTGAACCCGCCCCGGCGGTCATCGCGGCGTCTGCGCTCGCGGCGTTCCTGATAGGGCTTGCTGGTGTCCATGGTGCGCGGGGTGGTGCGCAGGGTCTGGGAGAGGACTTCGCCCTTGTAGATCCAGACCTTTACGCCGATACGCCCGAACGTGGTCGCGGCCTCGGCAAAGCCGTATTCGATATCGGCGCGGATGGTTTGCAGGGGAATGGTGCCCTCGTGGTAATGTTCAACGCCGGCGATTTCGCGTCCGCCCAGACGCCCGGAGCAACAGGTCTTGATACCCTTCGCCCCGGCGCGCATGGCGCGGGCCATGGCGTTTTTCATGGCGCGGCGGTGGCTGATACGCTTTTCAAGCTGTTGGGCGATATTCTCGGCGACAAGCTGGGCGTCCATATCGGGGTTCTTGACCTCGACAATGTTCAGCCGGGCCTTTTTGCCGATCATCTTCTCAAGGGCCAGCCGGTACTCTTCGATCTGCTTTCCGCCCTGTCCGATGACCATGCCCGGGCGCGCGCAGTGCAGGAAAACGGTCACAACGTCATTGCTGCGCTCAATCTCAATCCGGGGCACGCCGGAACTGTAAAGGGTCTTTTTGAGGAACTTCCGGATTTTCTGGTCCTCCACGATCAGGTCTCCGACCTTCTCCTCGCTGGCATACCACCGGGAATCCCAGTCTTTGATGACGCCCACACGCAGGCCGTGCGGATTGACTTTCTGTCCCATAAAACTGCCTCCTCCCTTATGCCTTTTCCGTCACGGACAGCGTGACATGAGACGTACGTTTGTTAATGCGGTACGCCCGTCCCTGCGCGCGCGGCATAATCCGTTTCAGGGTGGGGCCGGGGGTGGCGAACACTTCCGACACGACCAGTTTCTCCGGGTCCATGTTGAAATTGTTCTCCGCGTTGGCGACCGCGCTTTTGAGGAGTTTCTGAAGCGGTTCGGACGCGGCCTTAGGGGTCTGCATGAGAATCGCCATCGCCGTGCCGGTGTCCTTGCCGCGAATCAGGTCGCACACAATCTGGACTTTCCGGGGAGAGATGCGGACATAGTGCAGGTACGCGCTAACTTCATTGTGTTCCATATCCTAAAATCGGCTCCTTCCCTTAAGAGTCCTTCCTGTGTCCGCGGAAGGTACGGGTAGGCGCGAACTCGCCTAACTTGTGGCCTACCATGTCCTCCTGAATGTAGACGGGAACGTGCTTGCGCCCGTCATGCACGGCAATGGTATGCCCCACGAAAGCGGGGAAAATGGTAGAAGCGCGGCTCCACGTTTTCAGCACTTTCTTTTCGTTCTTCCGGTTCATTTCTTCCACCCGTTTGAGAAGCTCAGGGGCTACGAACGGGCCTTTTTTCACGGATCTGCTCACAGCGTATGCCTCCCTTACTTCTCGTTACGGCGCTTGACAATGAACTTGTTGGTAGGATTCTTGCCCTTGCGGGTCTTGTAGCCCAGCGCGGGTTTGCCCCACGGGGTGACAGGTCCCGGACGGCCTACCGGAGCGCGGCCTTCGCCGCCGCCGTGCGGGTGGTCGTTGGGGTTCATGACCGAGCCGCGCACCGTGGGACGCCAGCCCATGTGACGTTTCCGCCCGGCCTTGCCCAGATTGATGTTCTCATGGTCGATGTTGCCGACCTGTCCGATGGTGGCCATGCAGTTGATACGCACAATGCGCACTTCGCCGGAGGGCATACGAATCTGCGCGTCCCGGCCCTCTTTGGCCATTAACTGCGCGGCGGTTCCGGCGGAGCGCACCAGTTGCGCGCCCTTGCCGGGATGGAGTTCGATGTTGTGAATCACGGTACCGACCGGGATGTTGGCAATCGGAAGGGCGTTGCCGGGCTTGATGTCGGCGCCGGCGCCGGACTCGACTTTGTCCCCGGCGGTCAGGCCCACGGGGGCCAGAATATAGCGGCGTTCGCCGTCCTCATATTCCAGCAGGGCGATATTCGCGCTCCGGTTGGGGTCGTACTCCAGCCGCACGACCGTGGCAAACATATCGTGCTTGTCGCGCTTGAAGTCAATCACGCGGTACTTGCGCTTGTTGCCGCCGCCGCGGTGGCGGACGGTGATGTGTCCGTAGCTGTTCCGTCCGGCGCTCTTCTGAAGGGGGGCCGTCAGGGACGGTTCGGGCCTCGCGTGCTTGTCGATACCGTCAAACCCGGATACGGTCATCTGCCGTCTGGACGGGGTGGTCGGCTTGTAACTCTTGATGGACATGACTTTCTCACACTCCTTCCCCGTCAGACCATGCCTTCAAAGAATTCGATGGTCTTGGAGTCGTCTTTCAGGCGGACGTAAGCCTTTTTCCAGCTCTTGGTCATGCCCTGACGCCCCGCGCCCACGCGCTTACGCTTGCCGCGTACGTTCATGGTATTGACGTCCGCGACCTTCACGCCGAAAATCTCTTCAATGGCCTGTTTGATCTGAATCTTGCCCGCGTCCGGCGCGACTTCAAAGACGTATTTCTTGTCCTGCGCGGCGGACATGGAACGCTCCGTAATGACGGGGCGGATAATGATATCATAAGCGGTCGCCATTACGCGTACACCTCCTCAATTTTGGAGAGGGCGGCCCGGTCCACTACCAGATACTTCGCGTTGAGGATGTCGTAAACGCTCAACTGCGCGGCGGGCGTGGTCAGCACGCCGGGGAGATTCCGGGCGCTCTTGTAAACGGTCATGTCCACGGCGGGCGTCACGACCACGGCCTTTCCGTCCGCCTTGACCGCCTCAAGGAACTTCCGGAACGCGGCGGTCTTGATTTCGTCCAGCCGGATCGCGTCAATGACCAGCAGGTTTCCCTCTTTGGCCTTCGCCGAGAGGACCGACTTGAGCGCCAGACGGCGGACCTTCTTGTTGACATGGAACTTGTAACTGCGCGGCTTGGGCGCGAACGCCACGCCGCCGTGGGTCCACTGCGGGGCGCGGGTACTGCCCTGTCTGGCGTGCCCGGTGCCCTTCTGCCGCCACGGCTTCTTGCCGCCGCCCGACACTTCCGCTCGCGTCAGCGCGCTTTGCGTCCCCTGACGGCAGTTGGCCAGATGATTCCGAACCACCAGATGCACGACCGCCTCGTTGGGTTCAATCCCAAAAATCGAGTCGTTCAGTTCCACGGTTCCGGCCTGTTCGCCGGACATATTCAAAACATTCACGGTAGACAATCGAGACACACCCCTTTCTTACTTTCTCGCGGAGGCCTTCTGCGGATTGCGTCCGGAAGCCTTCTGCGGGTTACGGCTGATGTCGGCGCCAAGCTGTTTGGCCTTGTGCGTCTTGACGGTGGACTTCACCGTAACCAGACTGCCTTTCGGGCCGGGCACCGCGCCGCACACGGCCAGAAGATTCAATTCCGCGTTCACCCGGACAACCCGGAGATTCTGTACGGTCACCTGTTCCACGCCCATGTGTCCGGCGCCGATTTTGCCCTTGAACACGCGGGAGGGGTCCGTGGACGGCCCCATGGAACCCGGGTGACGTCCGACCGGGCCGCTACCGTGGGTCTCTTTGAGCCGGTGCGCGCCGTGACGCTTCACAACGCCCTGATATCCATGGCCCTTGCTGGTGCCGGTGACGTCCACGAAGTCGCCTTCCGCGAAGGTGTCGGCCCGGACCACATCGCCCACGCTCAGTTCCTCCGCGTTGTCAAGGTCGAACTCCCGAAGGTACTTTTTCGGGCCAACGCCCGCTTTACTGAGGTGGCCCATTTCAGGCTTTGTCAGTTTGCGCTCGGGCACATCGCCGAAGCCCAACTGCACCGCGTTGTACCCGTCCTTCTCCTCGGTCTTTTTCTGGACAACAGCGCACGGTCCCGCCTCAATGACTGTTACGGGAATCACTTTGCCGTTCTCGTCAAAAACTTGGGACATCCCCACTTTTTTGCCGATAATCGCTTTCATCGCTCTTCCTCCTTGTTAGGTTATTGGTCGGCGGGGAGCCGCCGACATGACCCCGCCCGTAGCTATATATAGGTAACGCCTGAGAGCCGGTCAGAGTTTGACATTGAACTCCACCCCGGCGGGGAGTTCCAGCGCCATAAGCGCCTCGACCGTTTTCGGCGTAGAGTTGGTAATGTCAATCAGGCGCTTGTGGGTCCGGCGCTCGAACTGCTCGCGGCTGTCCTTGTACTTATGGACCGCGCGCAGAATCGTGACGACTTCCTTCTTGGTCGGAAGGGGGATAGGGCCGGAGACCTCCGCGCCGGTGCGCCGCGCCGTTTCCACGATTTTTTCCGCGCTCTGGTCAATCACCTGATGGTCATAGGCTTTCAGACGAATGCGGATTAACTGTTTTTGTGCCATGATTGTGATTCCTCCCCTGATTTGTACAGAAAAGTATGTCTCCGCGGCGGGAAAATCTGTCCGCTAATCCGTGCGTGTCATTTCAGCCGACAAAAACGCCGGACGGGTACAAAAACTCCGACCGGTCCCATTCCCAGCCGCCCGATTGGTTCGGACATACTCCCCGTGAGTTACCTCGCGTTCACGAGCAATCTCCCGGTTCATCGCGCGCCGCCTGACCCTGTCAAGCAGACTGAAACAGTATAAAGGAAAAAAACGTGTCTGTCAAGGGCTTTTTGACATTCGTCTTGGAAAAATTTTCGATCTGTGCGGTTGAGCCTTTCCCCGGCAGGTGGGGAAGGGATTCTGACAGGCGATCCGAAACAGGCGTCCGTGAGCCTTCCCCCGGCAGGCGGGGAAGGGTTTGGGAAGCTGTTGCTCTCCGGGGGAGGGGACGCGTAGGGTCGGGAGGGGCAATTTTCCCTTGTTCCGGGGCGACAAACGCACAGATTGAAATTTTTGCCGCGGACCCCAAAAATTCCGGACCCGCTCACGAATACTATACCAGAACCCGGGAGCGGACAGCCGCTCGGACGGGCGCCCCGAAGAGGGACACAGTCGAATACCGCGCCGGACAGAACTTCCGATACGCTCTTGTTCGCATGGCGCGAAAATCGGCAGATAAAAACCCATAATATCATACACTGTTTCCGCGAAAAAATCAAGGAGGAATTTTACCATGAAAAAGCTGACCTTCAAGCGGACCATGATTTCCGCTATTGCGCTGACAACCCTTCTGAACGCTATGCCGTTAGTGGCGAGCGCGTCCTATACGGACGGCGTCACACGGACAGCCGCCCGTCAAAGCGCGGTCAGCGTCCCGGACAGCGACACGACCCTGACGTTCTCCGACAGCGGCGTGACGGCGTCCGGTACGGAGAGCGGCTACAAAGTCGAAGGAACCGCGCTGACAATCAACGCTTCCGGCGTGTACGCCATTACCGGAACCTGTTCCGAAGGCAGTATCACGGTCAAGAAGGGGACCACGGGCGTAACGCTGATTCTTCAGGATTTGTCCCTTGCTTCCGGCACGACCGCGCCGCTGTCCTGTAACAAGGAGACGGACGTCACGGTGTACGCGGTCGGCGCGGTGACGCTCAGCGACAAAGAAAGTCTTGCCGATGAGGCCTCCGAAACGTTTGAAGGCGCGGCCATCAAGGTGAAGTCGGGCGCGTCCCTGACGATTACCGGCACGGGTACTTTGAACGCGGACGGCTCCGCGTGCAAGAACGGAATCAAGGGCGCGGCGGAATCCACGATTACGGTCGAGGGCGCGGTAACGCTGAATGTGAAGGCGGCCAATAACGGGATCGCCGGTGACAACGCGGTCATCATTCAAGGCGGCTCCATCCACATCACGGCGGACGGCGATGGGATCAAGGCCGAACCCGACAGTGAGGATACGGTCTCTCAGGGTACGATTAACATCAACGGCGGGAGCGTGACCATTCGCGCGCAGGGTGACGGCATTCAGGGTACCGGAGACGTAACCATCACGGGCGGTACGTTCGATATCCAGACTTACGGCGGCGCGTCCAACGCCAGACAGCTTGGCGCCGATGACAGCGCAAAAGGCATTAAATCCGGCAGTAAGGTGATTATCAGCGGGGGTACCTTTACGCTGAACAGCGCGGATGACGCGTTGCACGCTAATGGAAGCGTTACCGTCAGCGGCGGGAGTTACTCCATTCAGGCCGGGGATGACGCGTTGCACGCCGACTATGACCTGACGCTCGGCGACAAAGACGGAAACGGTCCGGAAATCACCGTCAGCGCCAGTTACGAAGGCCTCGAAGGCGCGCGTATCTTCCTCAACAGCGGTACGGGCAGTATTACGGCCTCCGATGACGGCGTGAACGCGGCAACGGACGCGACAACGAATGAAGTCGCGCTGTATATCAACGGCGGTACTTGGACCATTGACGCGGGCGGCGATGGTCTGGACGCCGGCGGAGATTCCCGGAACAACAACGGCGGGGATATCCATATCAACGGCGGCGTTACAAAGGTATTCGGCTCGGCCAACGGCGGCAACGCGGCCTTGGACTATGACGGCGCCTGTGAATATAACGGCGGAACGCTCCTGACACTGGATGTCGCGGGAATGAATATGCAGCCGCGCGCCGGAACTTATGTGCTGTTCGGTTCGGCGTCCGGCATGGGCGGCGGCATGATGGGCAACCCGGGTGCCATGGGGCAGCGGTCCGGACAGAATCAGCGGACCGGCGTCTTTACAACGGATATCAGCGCACAGGACCAGATGGCAGGGCTTCAGCGTTCCGGCGGTATGCCCTCCATGAGCGGTCAACAGAACGGCGTACCCTTTATGAACGGACAGCAGAACGGCGTTCCGTCCATGAACGGTCAACAGAATAACGTGCCCTCCATGAACGGTCAACAGAACGGTATGCCCTCTACAAACGGACAGCAGAACGGCGTTCCGTCCATGAACGGACAGCAGAATAACGCGCCCTCCATGAACGGACAGCAGACTTCTACCGGAAGCGTATCCATCACGAAAGGCAGTTCCATTGAAATCAAGAACAGCGCGGGCACTACGATTTGTTCCGCCACCGGTACGAAAAACGCGAACGTGGTTATGCTGTGTGACGACAGTCTGGTTGCCGGCGAGACGTACACGCTGTATGTAAACGGCAACGCGGTTGCCACGGCTACGGCGGGGTCCGGCGGACAGGCGCAGTCCTTCGCCCCGGGACAGAATCAGGCGTTTGTACAGCCCATGGACAACGACACTACAAGTCAGCAGGATCAAACCTTCAACCCGGAACAGGGACAGCCTACAAGCAACGGTTCCATGTCCCAGCAGGTCCCCGGTATGGCGAACGGCCCTATGGGTCAACAGAATCAAGCGTTCAATCCGGAACAGGGACAGCCTGTGAATAACGGCTCCATGTCCCAGCAGGTCCCCGGTATGGCAAACGGCCCTATGGATCAGCAGAATCAAGCGTTCAACCCGGAACAGGGACAGCCTGTGAATAACGGCTCCATGTCCCAGCAGGTCCCCGGTATGGCAAACGGCCCTATGGATCAGCAGAATCAAGCGTTCAATCCGGAACAGGGACAGCCTGTGAATAACGGCCCCATGGGTCAGCAGGCCCCCGGTATGAATAACGGCTCCATGGGACAGCAGGCCCCCGGTATGATGAACGGCCCCATGGGACAGCAGAACCCCGGTATGAACAATGGCCCCATGAATCAGCAGGCCCCCGGTATGACGAACGGCTCCATGTCCCAGCAGGCCCCCGGTATGATGAACGGCCCCATGGGTCAACAGGCCCCCGGTATGATGAATGGCTCCATGGAACAACAGGACCTTGATATGTTCCCCTTCTGGATGAGCTGGAAGCGGTAAGAACAATCCCGGACAAGATACAAGACAGCGCACGGACGGCGGAAAATTCCTTCGTCCGTGCGCGCCGGTTTCAGTCAAGAAGCTGGATCCCAACTCCCAAAATGCCGTCCCCGATGTAGACGCTGAATGTGCTGTTGATTTCCCCCTCACATATAAAGCCGTAATCGGGCAGGGCGGCGGTCAGTTTTTCCCGGACGGCCTCCATCCCGGCGGGGTCCCCGCCGTTGGCGACCGCCAGATTGTACCGCCGATGACTGCCGCGGTACTTTTCCATCAGCTCCGCGAGCTTTCCGACCACCTGATGTCGGCCCCGTACTTTGGCAACGGACTGTAGTTGTCCGTCCTCCGGGGAAAAGGCCAGAATGGGCTTGATTTGTAAAAGCGTACCGGCGGCGGCCGTGACTTTGCCAATCCGGCCCCCCTTGAGCAGATATTCCAGCGTGTCCACGGAAAAGGCGACCGTGGTGTTACGGATTAGAAACGGAATCCGCTCTTCGGTCAGTTCCTCCCAGCCGTACCCGTTTTTCAGGTCCTCCAGAATCTGGAGTACGACCATGGCCTCCCCGACCGAACCGCTGAGCGTGTCGTAGACGCGCATGGCAAGGTTATCGTACTCCGCTTCCAGCTCTTCGGCCGCGAGCCGTACCAGATTGTAGGTACCGGAAATGCCGCTAGAAACCATAATGCCAAGAATGCCGTCATAGCCGTCCGCGATGATTTGCCGGAGGGTCTGTTCGAGGCTCTCCGTGGACGGCAGGGACGTCTTTGGAAGTTCCCCGGCGTGAAGGCGGCGGTAGATGTCCGCGCTGTGAATCGAGACGCCGTCAAGATATTCCCCGTCCGCGCAGAGAATCCGCAGTGGCACCGTGTAAATATGATGTTTGCGCAGAACGTCCGGCGACAGGTCTACACAGGAGTCCGTTAAAATGGCGATTTTTTTCGGGGTCATGCACATAACCTCCCTGACAGACAGTTTTGCCTGTTATTAAACCACAAAAAGGCCGGGACCGCAAGAGTAAATTTACGGTCCCGGCGATATGTCGCGGAAGAATTGAACGGCGTCCCCGCGTTACGCGGCGGCGAATGGTTTCAGCGTCTGACGGTCAAGCAGAACGGCCTTGACGTTTTTGGCGTCCGCGGTATTGAGCGGGACCGTCACGCTTCCCCCGGTCCCTTGTACGGCGGCGCTTTCGGCCCGGAGGAAGCGGCCGTTGTCCGCGTACGCCGCGACTATGAGCAGAGCGTCAACGCCGGAAGGCTTCGTAATCTCCACCGTAACATTTGGGCCGTTCGGCGTGATGTTCCCTACTTCGTACTTATCCGTAGACGGCGCTTCCGCGGCGTCCTTATAATCCACGGCGTCAAGCGTCAGAAACTCGTCTCCCCAGAGCGTCCGCACCTCTTCGTCATAGGTGAACACAAAGTAGTCATAGAACGTATACTTGGACGGGTCCTGACTGTCCGCCGGACCGCCTTTTAAGAGGAGGTAGTCCGGGCCGCCGTTGCTGTCGGAGTTGGTCACGTCCACCAGATACCGCTTCCCGTTCTCCATGGTGACAAGGTTCCACATATGCGGACCGGCCCCCGTGCCGCCGCCCAGTTTGCCCGTCACAAGGTAACATTCCACATTGGGACTCTTAAACGCGCTCAGGTCACACAGATATTTGAACGCCTTGGAGTACCCTTCGCAGACTACATTGGTATTGGAGTTCCCATCGAACACGCTGATTAACTGCCACGGGTCCCCGTAGGCGACATGATTTTTGGCGGCGGCGTCATCGTAGGCGACCAGATCGCAGATTTCCTTGGAGTATCCCAGCAGTTTTTCGTAATCGGTCCCGTTACGGTAGGCGTTCACGATCTCCGCGGTCTTGGACAGTACGTTATCAATCCCCGCGTGAAGATTCCGGTTGACCGTTGTGCCGCTTCCGTAGTTCTGCGATACCTTAAGCGTAAAGCGGTACGTCAACGTGGAATCCGCCGTCATGACCCACTGGGAACCGTCATATTCCGCTCCGATCAAATTCTGTACGCCGAAGCTGTAGTTTTGCGTCTTGTCGAACCAGTACAACTCATAAGGACAGTCGGCCAGCAGGGCGTTCATGACCTCCTTTGGGGAAGTCGTGAAGCACGCCTCCATCTTTGCGAACATGGCCCCGGACGCCTCTTTGGAAATCGCGTCATTGACAACTATGTCAGCAACGCCCAGTTCCGCCGCCGTCCACGTGGTCTTGAAATTCTCGTACGTAATGTCAAAGACGCTGGAAGTCCGCGTTCCCGCGGCCACCTCGGCGATCATCCCCTTGAGCCGGTCGTACAGTTTCTGGTCCGTCTCGCTGAGCTTGGAACGGGCCTCCGCCAGCAGGGCGGCGCGGTCCAACGCGCCCGCGCGATGAAGCAGATATTCGTAAAACAGAGTATCGCTGTCCGGCTGGGCGGCCACGGCTTCCGTCCGCTCCGCGGCCCGGGGCGTTTCCGCGGCGTACGCCGTCCGCGCCGGGAACATCAGGGCCGCCGCGCACAGAACGCTCGTCAACGCCGTCCACAGTTTTTTGCGTGGTATCCTCATTGAAAGCCCTCCTTGTAAAAAATTCCATTTTTCAGATGAAAAGGCGCCTATTTCCGGATTTTCGGTCACTTTTTCCTCTTTTCGCATTATATCCCGCTTCCGTGCCGGTGTCAAGGCGGTAACTGTTACAATTCCGTTTCATTCCGTTACCGAAGGCGGCGGCATAATTTTTTTCACCTTTTTTCAAAAAAATCTTGCATACCGGGGCGGAACATGGTATGATAAAAATGAGGATAGAGGCGCGAAAATGACAACCCCTCCGGAGTCGGCGGACTGAGAAGGCGGGGGAAGCTGTATCGCCGAATTTTCCGTCCGGGCGCGGGCGGGAAATGGGTCCGCGGGGAATACCTGTGGGACTGTCCGCGAACCGTTCGCGGGGGCGCTATCTGTTGTTTTTGCGCGCGGGCCGGTGGATCTTTTCCAGCCGGCTGTTGTTTTTCCGCCTTCCCCTCGCACCGTCCACAAATCCCCGTTTCGGGGTTTTATAAAAGGAGGCTGATTCTTATGAGATTTGAAAACGTGCGTGGCTCCATTGTCGCTATGATTACGCCCTTCCATGAGGACGGAAGCGTCAACTTCGATGCCCTGACCGCTCTGCTGGAACGCCAGATTCAGGAAGGCACCGATGCCATTTTGACGCTCGGCACCACCGGCGAATACTCCACCATGAGCCATGAAGAAGACGCCGCCGTTGTGGCGCACACCGTCCGGACCGTTGCCGGACGCGTGCCCGTGATTGTCGGAAGCGGCTCCAACTCCACCGCGACACAGAAAGAAATGAGCCTGCGCTATCAGGACATGGGCGCGGACGCCCTTTTGTTGATTGCGCCGTACTATAACAAGGCCAATCCGGAAGGGATGTACCAGCATTTCACAGCCGCCGCGGACGCCGTGGACATTCCCTGTCTGCTCTACAATGTCCCCGGGCGTACCGGCTGTTCGATTCCCGTCCCCGTGGTCGAACAGCTCAGCAAGCACCCGCGGATTGCCGGTATCAAAGAGGCGTCCGGCGATATGGGCTACGCCATGAAAATCGCGCGCTTTGTCGGCCCCGACTTCGCCCTGTACTCCGGCAATGACGATATCACGATTCCCATTTTGAGTATCGGCGGAAGCGGGGTCATTTCGGTGTACGCCAACATCTGCCCGCGTATCTGCCACGACATTGTGGCGGACTACCTCGCCGGACGCCAACAACAGGCGTTGGAATCGCACTTGAAGCGCCTGCAACTGATGAACGACCTGTTTCTGGAAGTCAATCCGATTCCGGTAAAAAGCGCCATGAACATGATGGGTCTTCCGGCCGGTCCGTTGCGTCTGCCGCTGTGCGAGATGAGCGAGCGGCACCGTATCGACCTTTGGACAACCCTGAAAGACGAGGGGCTGGTATAACGGCGCGCAGTGAAAGAAGGGAGACTAACGATGAAAATTTTACTCATTGGCCGTGGCCGCATGGGGCAAATGATTCAGTCCACGGCGGAAGCGGAAGGAGACACCGTTGCCGCGTCCTTTGACGAATTCGACATTCAGGACCTGTCCAAAGAGGGAAAAGTCGCCGATGTGATGATGGACTTTTCCCGTCCGGAGGCCCTTCCGTTTATCGCCGACTACGTCCGCCGGACAGGAACCCCCCTTCTGTCCGGTACCACCGGGCTGAGTGAGGAACAGACGCAGGTCTTTCAAAGTCTCGGCGGCTTCGCGCCGGTACTCTGGAGCGCGAACTACTCTCTGTGTGTCGCCGTACTCTACCGCGTTCTCAAACTCGTGGCCCCCATCCTGAACGGCTACGATGTGGAAATCACGGAGACCCACCACAACCAAAAGACGGACGCCCCCAGCGGCACCGCCAAACTGTTTCTGGAAGCCATTGACCCGGGACGTACCATGGAACCGGTCTACGGCCGGGAGGGGGATGTCGGCAAACGCCGCCCGAACGAAATCGGCGTCCACGCGCTCCGCGGGGGCACCGTGGCCGGTACGCATACCGTACACTTCTTCGGTCAGGATGAGGAACTGGAATTGACCCACCGCGCGGCAAGCCGTCAGATTTTTGTCAACGGCGCGCTCCGTATGGCGCGGCTGCTCCCGGGCAAACCGAACGGCGTCTATGACCTGCAAACGCTCCTGTTCGGCGCGTGACGCGCTTCCGGCAACGGGCGGGGAAGAGGCCCGGAAATCTAAAGAACAAATGACAGATGACAGATGTCTTGAATGGAGGCTTTGACATCATGGATGTCTTGAACGCACAGGAAATTATTGACTATATCGCACGTTCCGAGAAGAAAACCCCCGTGAAGCTCTACTTGAACGTTACGGGTCCCGTGGACTTCGGCGCCGCCACCGTATTCCGCGGCGGCCGGGAAGGACAGACCGAAAGCCTGATGGTCTTCGGCGACTGGGGCGAGTTGGAGCCTGTCCTGAAAGCCAATGCCGACAAAATTACCGATTGCGTCATAGAGAATGACCGCCGGAACTCCGGCGTTCCTCTGCTGGACATGAAAAACGTCAAGGCCCGGATTGAACCCGGCGCCATTATCCGGGAGAAGGCGGAAATCGGGGAGGGCGCGGTCATTATGATGGGCGCGGTCATCAACATCGGCGCGGTCGTGGGCAAGGGTACCATGATTGACATGGGCGCGGTACTGGGCGGACGGGCTACCGTGGGCGAATTCTGCCACATCGGGGCGGGAGCCGTCCTTGCCGGCGTTGTGGAACCCGCGTCCGCCACGCCGGTTATCGTGGAGGACCATGTGCTGGTCGGCGCCAACGCCGTGGTCATTGAGGGGGTCCATATCGGGGCGGGGGCCGTGGTGGCCGCCGGGGCCGTGGTGATTGAGGACGTGCCGGAAAACGCCGTTGTCGCGGGCAGTCCCGCCAGAGTCATCAAGCGCAAGGACGCCAAAACGGAGAGTAAAACCGCCCTCGTGGACGCGCTCCGTCAGTTGTGACGCAACAACACCTTGACATTCGGAGAGAGGAGGATTTTAAGTGAAACGTAGATTCGGATTCCTTCCGGCCTTAATTGCCATTCTGGTTTTATGCGAAAGTCAGACGGCCCGGGCCGCGTACGCCGATGTGCCGGAAGGCGCCCTCGGCAATGAAGTCAGAAAAGCCGTGGAATACGGCCTCATGAACGGATTGAGCGAAAACCGTTTCGGGTACGCCGTTCCCATGACCCGTGAGCAGTTCGTCACGGTGCTGGACAGACTGCTACTCTCTGACGCGGACAGCGCTCCTTTGCCCGATTCCATGAAACTTCCGGACACGTTATCTGAAGTCCGCCGTCAGGCGCTCTCCCATGCCGTCGCGTACGGCGTGGTAGACAGTTCCGTTCCGTTCCGCCCTGACGCGCCCGTGACCCGGCAGGAAATGGCCGAAATGCTCGTAAAGGCGCTCGGACTGGACAATGCCGCCCTGTCCCTCAGTTCTAACCGGATTCTAACGTTCCACTCTGACAAAACATCCCTTCCGGATTTGGAAAACGCAACCCCTTTTCGTGACCTTCCGGAAGGGAAGGAGGGCTACGCCGCCATCGCTTATGCCATTGGCATGACGAAAGGGCTTTCTCCGACCCGTTTCGGACCCAATGACACCGCCACCCGCGCGCAGGTCGCCGCTATGCTGACACGTATCTATGAAAAGCTCCATCAGCGGACGTCCTTCCGTCACGCTTTTTACTCTTCGTCCCATATGCTTTCCGCGTCCGCCGTCCTTTTGGACGTCATCAGCGTGGAGTGGAGCCGTATGTCGTGGAACGAGGCCCGCGCCGTTCTGGTGACGAAACCCAATAGCACCGGCCCCTCTGATCGTGTGGTTCCTTCCGACTACGAAACCATCGCAAAGGCCCTGACCGCCCACGGCGCTAAACTCCATTTGAGCGTCTTTATGGACCTTTCCGGCGGCCTTGAAACCCTCTTGTCTTCCAATGAAGGCAGGGCGGAGGCCGTCCAACAGATTCTGAACGAATTGACCGTGCCCTATCCCGCGCTGGGCAAAAATCCCTACAGCGGCGTCACCATTGACTTTAAAGGACTGCATAAAGAACAGCGGCCCCTTTTTACACGCTTCCTCTCAGAACTGAAAGACGCGCTCTCTCAGACAGGAAAGGGGTTGTATGTCTGTGTCCCCCCGTACCTGTCCGCCGGACACTGGGATGACGGCTACGACTACCGCGCAATCGTGGAAATGGCTGACAGACTCATTTTGACGGCTTACAACTACCAGCCCGACAGCCTGAATAATTTTCTGGGGACGGAGGCCTACAAAAACGTCCCGCCGGCTCCGCTGTCCAATGTCTACCTGTCACTTTGGAAGCTGGCGGAGGAGGTCCCCGACACGTTCGCGTCCAAACTGGTCCTTGGGGTGACTTCTCAGCATACGGCGTGGGAAGTGGGGCGGGACAATGACAATCTGCTCTCCGGTTCTCCCGTCCTTCCGGATACGGAGGCCTTGCGGCAGTATTTGAATCTGCCCGACACGAAAAAGGGCTGGTCCGTCTCGTATCAAATGCCGTACGCGTTTTACCGTACGCCGCAAGGTTCCCGTTATTTCGTCTGGTATGAGAATAACCGGAGCTTTCATCGAAAAGCGGAAATCGCCCGCTTGCTCGGCGTTACCGCTATCTCTTATTGGCGAATAGACCTGAATCCGCTTTACGCCCCTTGGGAATCATTCTGAGTCCGTGTTTTTCCGTCTTTTGCGCTTCACATGAGAAAGGGGAGTGGCCTTCGCGGCAACGCGGAGGCCTTCGTTGTCAATGTGCGTGTAAATCTCCGTGGTGTTCAGGTGTTCGTGGCCCAAAACTTCCTGTAACGCTTTCACGTCCACGCCGTTTTGGAGCATGAGCGTCGCGGCGGTGTGACGCAGTTTATGAGCGGAATAACGTCTGCTGTCCAATCCCGCCATTTCCAGACTCCGCTTGATCATGGCATGGACCGTGGAGCGGCTGGGGCGCGTGTCACGGGAAGAGAGAAACAGCGCGTCCGCGTACTTTCCGCTGATCGGGCGGCGTACTTCCAAATAGGCCCGGATTGCTTCCTGACACGCTTCGTTGAGGTATAAAATACGCACTTTGTTTCCCTTGCCGAATACGCGCAAGGTCTCGCCCTGAATGTCCGACAGGTTCAGGGCAATCAATTCGGAAATCCGCAGGCCGCAGTTCAGGAACAAGGTCAGAATGCAGTAGTCCCGCTCCTGATACCTTCCTTCCACCGAATCCAGCAGACATAAGCTCTCTTCCAGCGTCAGGTAGTCCGGCAGTGATTTTTTGCTTTTCGGCGAATCCAAGTCACGGACCGGATTTTCCTTCAACTGGTGCGTTTTTGTGGTCAGGTAGTTGTAAAAAGACCGGATTGCCATCATTTTTCTGGCTCTTGAGGCCGCGTTCAGCCCGTATTCTGTCCGGACGCTGTTTTGATGTTGCGCCCGTTCGCGGCTCAGATAGGTCATATAGGCGTAGACTTCGGCCATGGTCACAGTGGAGACAAACTCCAAGTCGATGTCGGAAATGTCCACTTCCCACAAGTTTCCGGGGTATTTTTCCGGGTTTCGCGTCTGTTTCAGATATCGAAAAAAGTTACGCAAATCCAGAAAATACTCGTCAACCGTGGCTTTGGAATGCGCCCGTATAATCTCATGGTACGACAAAAATTCCCGCAAAATCGGCGGCGCGCTTGTACGATAATCAGACATGTTTTTGAAGGCGGCGGACGCGCGGAACGCAAAAAACGCTTTGCGCCTCCTCATTATTGAACAAAATTTTTATTTTGTTCAATTATGTCCTGACAGGTTTGCCGCCTCGTCCCCTCCTCCCCCTGCTTCCGGCGCCATTCCCGGCCCCGGCTTCCTTCCATTATATACCCCGCATTTTTAATCGTCAAGGAATATTTCCCGGAGACGCTTTAAACTTTGGCGTTCCAGTCGGGAAATTTGCACCTGTGACACCCGTAAAATTCGCGCGGTTTGCTCCTGCGTCAAATTTTTGAAGTACCGTAACAAAATCGTCATACGCTCCTTCTCCGGAAGCTGATCCACGGCCTCCCGCAAGGCCAGACGTTCCACAATTCCTTCTTCCGGCGCCTCTGTGCCAAGCAACCCTTCCAGCGGGAGTCCTTCGGCCGTCTCCTGCTGTAGCGACTCCGGCGCGCGGACCGCCATTTCCGTTTTGGCGATATCCTCTATCGTCAGTCCTGTAATGTCCGCTATCTCGGACAGAGTAGGCTCCCTTCCCCGCTCCTGCTGAAGCCTTATCCGGGCGTTGTACACTTCCTGCGCCCGCTCCCGAATGCTCCGCCCTACTTTTAAAGGTCCATCGTCCCGTAGAAAGCGGCGGATCTCTCCCGCGATTTTTGGTACCGCATACGTAGAAAAACAGGTGCCATAATTGAAATTAAAGCCCTGAATCGCCTTTAAAAGTCCAAGACAGCCCAGTTGATACAAGTCCTCCCGTTCGGCGCCGCGGCCCTGATAACGTTGGACTACGCTCCAGATCAGTCCGCTGTTCTCTACCATGATTTTTTCGCACGCGTCCCGGTCGCCCTCTTGGGCCGCGCGCAATAATTCCGCCGTTGCGCTCATATCCGCTCCCGCGACTTCTCCGAAAGCCGCTTTCTCATGACTACCGTGGTGCCGCGTCCCGGCGTGGAACGTACCGTTACATGGTCCATGAAACTTTCCATGATGGTAAATCCCATGCCGCTGCGCTCCTCTCCCCCCGTGGTAAACATAGGCTGACGCGCTTGTTTTACGTCTAAAATCCCCTTTCCACGGTCCCGTACGGTCACTTCCAGAAGGTTTTCCTGACAAATCCGGATTTTCATGTAAACGGCGCCTATCGTGTCCGGATACGCATGGAGAATGGCATTGGTAACGGCTTCGCTGACCGCGGTTTTCATATCTTCCAGTTCGCTGAGGGTGGGATCCATTTGCGCCACGAAACACGCCATCGCGCCTCTGGCGAAGCCCTCATTGCTGCTCCGGCTCGGAAACACCAATTTTACCTCATTGACAGACGCTTTTTTCATTATGTACCTCCTGTCATACCGGCTGTAGAAACACGCTTCAAAAGTTGTGTAAAAGTGCGTTTAAACGCTATTTTTCCAGTATTTCACGCGTATTTTTGACAAATCTACCGCTTCCGCCCGCGACATGAAGCGTCACGCCGTACTATGTCATGATACGTATGACATAATTCGACAAATTACTTTTTCCGGATAATACGTATTACGTATAATATCAGCTTTTTATGGTGACAAGCCTGCTGATTCCGGCGGCGTCCAGAACCCGTCTCGCCTGTTGCGGCACATTGCGCAAGACAACGTTGCCGTCAAGTAACTGCACCCTCTGCTGGGCGCGCAAAATTAGCGCGATTCCGGAACTGTCCATAAACGTGACGCCGCCGAAATCCAGTGTCAGCGTTTTGGGCAAAGCGGCGTCAATGGCCAGTTCTACGCGGCGCAGTGTGTCCCGGACCCCGTGATGGTCCATTTCCCCGGAGAACGCAAGCAACAGCGTTCTCTCCCCTGCCCTTTCCTGAATTTCCATTCTAAATCTCCTGTCGTGGTTTGTCATACGTTCCCCTGTTCTCTTTCCCGGAGGCGGCGGACGCTTCCCGGATACCGTTCGATTATACATCATCCCGGCCTCGTTTTTTGTCGGATTCCGGTTCTTGGAAAAATTCTCCCGCCGTTCGGGAAAAAATACGATTGCGTGAAATTTTATTTTTGACACGCAACCAAAGAAAAAAATTTCAAAAACCACTTTACAGATGAAAAAAAATGTGCTATACTATTTTTCGTTGTGGCGGAGCGGCTCCGGCTGTCTCGCCGTATGGTGTGCGCGCCCGTAGCTCAGTTGGATAGAGTGTCAGACTCCGACTCTGAAGGTCGTGCGTTCGAATCGCATCGGGCGTACCAAAACAGGCGCCCCGAACGGAAACGTTCGGGGCGCCTGTTTTTTACGTGTCGGCCACCTCGCGGAAAACGGACAGCGGTTCCGGAAAGCCTTTTACTTCATAGTCGGTCCTGTCCATGCGGCGGAGTTCGCGTAAGGTCAGTTCGGAGAGTTTCCCGCCGGTCGGAACGCAAAACAGTTCCCTGCCGTCCACGGACAAAAGATAATGGTATCGTGGCGTAAAATGCTCTTTTTCCACCCCCACTACGTGAAAAAAGTTACGTTTTTCCAGTTTGACGGTCCCGCTCTCCGGAAAGAGGAAAAAGGCCTCCCCCATATCAGCGGCCGCAATCCCCGTTTCATCCAGCGCAATCCGGCACAAATCCGGGCCGAAGGAGCGTTCGTAATACCGCCGAAGCGCGGCCGCGTCAAAGTCATCCGTGCGCGCGTTGTACTCGTAAAAGCTCCAATCATGCCAGCAGAGGTAAAGCGCGTAATCCGGCGGCGAAGTCTGATACCACGCCTCCCGCCGGACATCGGACAGCAAATCGCCCAGCGCGGAAATATCGTCCCCCGCGCCCGTCAGCGGAAGGCGCAGATAGTCGCCGTTCCAGTCCTCGCGCGCCGCCGCAAGGTCTCCGGCGTTGCGACAGCGGAACGTTACATCGGCGCGCTGTTCCGCGAAATCGGCGATTTGTTGCGACATCCGCACGCTTGTATAGTTTGTGACATATCCGGGTCTGCCCCGGCGCGTATCCCGCGGGCCGTCCCAACGCGCCTGAAAATAGAACCGCGTCCGCGAATCCAGCAGAATAAAGGACGGTCCGGGCCTCCCGTCTTTGACACGGACGAACTCGTGTCCGAAATCCTCTTCCAACCAGTCACGGACCCGGTCTTTCCGGAAGTCGCTCAGCACGGCGGAGTCAATCAAGACATTGACCATCAGTACGGCGAGCGTCAGAAGCAACAGGAACGAAAGCCTTTGAGGAATCCCGCTCCGTTTCCTCCCGGACGGAAGGCACGCTAAATTTCCGACCGTCCCGCGCTCCGGATCCGGGATACGTTCCTTCAGAAGCCGGCATAACAGACCGTACTCCCGCCCGGCCGGACGCAAGCCAAAGCCGTACGCGCGGAACAGGGCCTGACAGCCCGTCTCCGGAACCTCCGGACAGTTTCGTAAAAAATCCTCCAGCCCAAAGACAAAGTCGGGCTGATTCCGGACGCACAGAAACAGCTCACTTTTACAGAACGCCCCCCACAAAGACGCCTCCGCGCCGCTGTAGGACAGTTCCTCTACGAGAGAAAGCGCGCGGGACACCGCCACCCACACAAGTGCCGCTTCCGCCGGGTCGCGGGAAGGCGGCGGTCTCCACGTATCGTAACGGAAGCGGTTTTTCTGACGCAGTATCCACAGTTTTTGAAAGCGTCTCCCGCGCTCCTCCGCCTCGCCTTCCGCGAACAACCGTTCAAAGTCCCAGTCCCGTACCGGTTCCCGGTTCTCCTCTTCGGGGGGCCGGGAATCCGATTCGGTCCGCGCCGCGCTCCCCCGCCGCGCCAGATGACAGGCTTCCTCGTACGCGCTGTGCAGACGCTGGAACCCTTCCGGATTTTCGTCCGGCCGCGTTTTCTTTAAGCGTTCGGCGTAGGCGCGGCGAATGGCCGGGAGCTGTGCGGGACCGGGTAAACCGAGTTCTTCCCATGGCCAGTTGTTCATAACTCGTCCTCCAAGGGCGGGTCCTCCCCGTCCGGCCAGTCCCCGGACGGAAAGTCCGCGTCTTGCAGATATGCTTCCACTTGATCAAAAAACCGGGTGGCCCTCCATCTGGCGTTGGCAATGCGTAACAGGTCCTGCGTGGTCAACTGCGTCTGAAACCAGTCCAGCATCTGCCCCACCTGATAGCGCGCGCGGCCCACCGTGACGGCGTACAGACGTTCTCCGCGGGCGGTGACTTCCCGGTTGGCGGTCTGTTCCCGGGGGTGGAGTTTCAGCTTTTCCAGTTCCTGTAAGCGTATACGGAGTTCGTCATCGGTCATGTCGCCGTTGCGCAAAAGCAGACGGGCGCGCTCCCCCAAGTCATTGACGGCTTCCGCCTCGAACAGTCCGTTGACGTCATAGGTAAAGCGGATTCGTATGGACTGCTCCCCCGCCGGGGCCGGCGGTACGGACAATTCCATCTTGCCCAGATACGTATTGTCCGCACAGTACCGGTTTTCGCCTTGGTAAATCCGGATTTCGACCTTGTCCTGATTGTCTCTGGTCGTGCTGTAAATTCCCATCCGGCTTGTAGGAAGTACGCTGTTCCGTTCGATAATCGGCGACATCAGCAGGCGTCCCGGCTCGTTCTGATTGATCACGTCCACGCCCAGCGTAAACGGACAGATATCCGTCAGAATCAGGTCGCGCAATTCTTTCGCGTACTCCTTCATGCCCGCGCAGATACCCGCGCCGCGCGCAATGGCCGTATCGGGCGCATATTTCCGGACCGGCTCCTTTTTCAGAAAGCGTGAAATATAGGAGCGGACAGTCGGCATACGGCTGGAACCGCCGACCATAATCAGGTCGTTCAATTCCGCGGGCGGAAGTCCGGCGTCCAGAAACACTTTCCGTACGGGCGCCGTCATGCGGCGGAAAAGCGTTCCGCATTTGCGCAACAGCCATTCACTGGTCAGAATCAGGGAAGCGGAAATTTCCTCGTCCGCGACGGACATCAGCACAGGCTCCTGACTGCTCAGGGCTACCTTACACCGTTCCGCCTGATGGAGCAGGTTCCCCCGCTGACGCGCCGAAAGCCGGTTCCATTCCAAGCCGCACTCCTGACAGAACGCGCGGGCAATGGCGGCGTCAAAGTCGCGTCCGCCAAGGTGGGTGTCCCCGCTGACGGCCACCACGCTGACCACGTTCTCGAACATTTCCACCAATGAGACGTCCAAGGTGCCGCCGCCGAAGTCGAACACCAGCGCAAGTTTCTGTTCGTTCTCGCGGACGCGCTCCCCGGCCACGGCCGCCGCGGAAGGTTCGTTCAAGAGGCGTTCAACGCGAAGTCCGGCCAACGCGGCCGCGCGTTTTGTGGCGGCGCGCTGTCCCTCCGCGAAATAGGCCGGAACGCTGATGACCGCCTCCGTGACCGGCTGGCCGAGGTAGCGTTCCGCGTCCTCCCGGAGAGAGCGCAACAGAAAGGAAGAGAGTTCTTCCGGACTGAACACGTACTCCCCGAGCGGGAAACGCCGTGCGGTGCCCATATCGCGTTTAAATCCGGCAACGCTCCGTTCCGGATGGGATACCAGCCGCTCTTTTGCGGCCTGTCCGACTAAAATGGAGCCGTCCGCCTCCACGCTTACGGCGCTGGGCGTCAGATACTCCCCCGCCGCGTTCGGAATCAGCTCACAGCGGTGATTTCTCCAGACCGCCGCCAGAGAATTGGTCGTGCCCAAATCAATACCAATGATTGCCATATCCGCCTCCCGCAAGAATGCAACGAGACATAAGTCATTTGACATATGTCGTAAGGTAAACTGATGTTCGTCTCAAACCTGACACGTTTCCGCGGCGTTGCCGCGCACGCGCGTTACGGAGATATTATAATCGAACGGACGGTATTTTGCAACTCTGTTCCGTCCGTGCGTACGCGCACGCGGATTCCGGGCCGTCCGCGGGAGCCGGTTCCGACATGGAAGAAATCCGCTCTTCTGGAAAAAAATCTTGCTTTTGAAGCGCGTTCAAGCTATAATGACAACATCCCAATGCAAACGCGTTTCCCGCGCCGAAACGTGACGTCCGTCCGGATTTCGGCCCTTACGCGGCCCCGTTTCCATATCATAAAAAGGAGGAATTTTATGGAAAAAATCGTACAAACCGCGG
This sequence comes from Oscillibacter sp., assembly GCA_017446225.1. Taxonomy (GTDB): domain Bacteria; phylum Bacillota; class Clostridia; order Oscillospirales; family Oscillospiraceae; genus Oscillibacter. The sequence continues at coordinate 236 of JAFSRH010000004.1, read as the reverse complement.
GCAGAGACGCCCTTGGCACATTCGCGCCCATGTTCGCTCACCTCAACGACGACGTACTGTTCGGGGAGGTGTGGAACGAAGAGACCATTCCGGTTAAACTGCGCTGTATCATCACAGTCGTTTCGCTGATGGCTTCCGGCGTAACCGACTCTTCCCTGACGTATCACCTGCAAAACGCGAAAAAGAACGGCGTGACCAAGGAAGAGATCGCCGCCGTCATTACCCACGCTACCATG
>JAFSRH010000034.1 GCA_017446225.1 Oscillibacter sp. | reverse complement strand
TTGTGGAACGCACTTTCGGCTGGCTTGACAAATGCCGCAGACTTTGGAAAAATTGTGAGCGGCTTATCCATAATTCCCTCCAGATGATTTCCCTTGCCTTTATCCGTCTGCTCTTGGCAAGATACTAAACAGGCTCTCAGACGGCGCGGCCACTCGTCCGGGAGCGTCCCCAGATATTCCGGACAGTTCTTCCGTAGAAAGTCCTCCGACTGACTGCGGTCATTGAGGACTTTCCGCCGCTCCTCCGGCGTGAACGTCATGCCAACGTCATGCAGGCTCGCCGACAAAATCAGCAGTTCCAGTTCGTCCGCCGACAGTTTGTCCGCCTGCGTTCCCAGTATGCCGCCCATCGCGCGCAACACGTTCAGAATATGCCGTTCATCGTGCAGGGTATAGTTCGGAAAGTCGTCCCGCGCGGACTTTAACGCGTCCGCCGCCATGCCGTACACGTCCTTCGCCCAGACTTGACGCTCTTTCAACGCTTTTTGCTCATAGAGCCGCCAAAGCGCTGTTCCCTGTAAAGTTTCCGGAAGCTGTCCCACAAGCGCCCCCTCCTTTTTATCTTGATCCGGGAATTTGAACGGGACCGCGTTACCGTCAGACGCCCGGGGAACGCGTTCCCCGGGTCCCGGTCCTGTCACGCGCCATGGAGCGAAGAGCGGACCGCGCTATTTTATGGCAAGCGTTGCCGTCACGTTTCCCGCGCCCAAAAGCGCCTGTAACTCCGCCTTGCTTATGCCCGTAATTTTCCCCAGCGGCGTCAGGGAATAACGGTTCGTGTCGTAGTAAATCACGAATTGCCGTCCCTGATAAAGAATCACATCGCCGGCGTCCGTGTTCATTTGCTGGTTGTTCTGCGGGAGCGTTTCCGGAAGCGGCGCGCCCTTCTCAAATCCGGCGTAGTCGCTCATTTCCAGCGTGAGGTCTCCCTTTCGCAGAAGCTCCCGCAGGGCGTCCACCGAGGAATTGTCCGCCCATTCGACTGTCAGAGGCTGTCCGGCAACCGTCAGCGTAATTTCGGACGCGCCGTCCTCCACGGACGACACGACCGCCGCTGACACGGGCTTTCCGTTTGCGTCCACGGGAAACAGTTTCACCGTTTCGGCCTCCTCCGGGGCGCATACGATTTCCGTTTCCGCGCTCACGGAGCCGTCAGGCGCAACGGCCGCGCCCAGCATTTGACCGTCCGCGTTGTAGGCCGCAAAATACACGCTTTCCGCGCCTGTTTCCCATTGCGCGGAAATATGGACGCCCTGTGCCGTCCGTTCCGCCCGTAGCGCGGCGTTTTGGGATACGCCGTGACTGTTCTGTAGAAACGCGGTTTCCACAAGCCGGACCGTTTCCATCAGGTTTTCCGGCGTCCGCGCGGGGCTTTGCGGCAACGCGCAGCCAGTGACGGCAAGTGACAGCGTAAACAGCGCGGCCAGTTTCAAGAGTTGCGTTCTCATTTCGTTTCCTCACGTCACATAGTGAATTCTGCCTTCCTCGAAACGGTCCCGCTGTGGGCGGTCCTCCGCGGGATAGCCAAACGCGACCATCGCGAACGCGTGAAGGCCGCCGCCGATTTCAAGTACCGCTTCCGCCTTCCGCATTCTGTCCTCGAAGGGGGCCAGAGCCAGCCATACCCCGCCGAGTCCCTGTGACGTGATTTCCAGTAAAATGTGTTCCGTTGCAATGGCCATATCGATCAACGCCAGTTCCGGGGCCGGCAGTTGTTCCCGCCAGCACGGCACAATGACCGCGGGCGCGCCCGCCGCGCATTTGGAGTACGGACTGCATTTTGAAAGCTCCCGGATTTTGTCCCGGTTCGTCACCACGTAAAATTCCCACGGCCGTTGATTGACGGCGGACGGAGCCGCCATCGCCGCGCGGAGAAGCAGCGTGATTTTTTCCGGCTCTACGGCGCGGTCCTGATATCTGCGAATGCTGACCCGTTTAAAAATTTCGTTCATTCCGATTCCTCCCGTTTGATTACGCGTTTTTCGCGTTCCTTACAGTATATCATGGAAGCGCGGAAATTTCAAACGGAACGACTTCCCCGGAAGTCCGGTATCCGCTGACGGGATTCCAAAACAAATTTCCGCCCCGTACCGTCAAACGACCGGCCCGCAACGCGGACCGGCCGTTTTTTACCGTACGTTCAAGTTCTGAATTTTCGTTACCATGCGCGGTCCTGATAGGGCGTGGACTCGAAGCCGTCCGCCTGAAGGTCGGAAATCATCCGGTCCAGCCGCTCGCGGAAGAAACTCCGGAACCATTCGCTGTCTCCGAAGAGCTTTACCGCCGTGGGACTGACCGCGTAATAGAGGCGGATAAACAGGCGTCCGTACCACGTTTCGGCAAGAACGTCATCGCGGAAACGGCGCAATGTCCACACTTCCGGGCAGTCGTAGGAGCCATAGACGGATGTCGCCACATAGCACCCTCCGCCGGATTTGCCATCGGACGGTTTGTCGGGCGTGGACGGCTGATCGGGCGTGGACGGGTCGTCAGGATTGGAGGGGTCTTCAGACTTAAGAAGAATCGTCTGGTCGCCGCGGGGCGTTTCGTAGGTTTCCTTGCTGATGACGCCGCGCAGATTCTTTTCGACATATTCCATGAGGGCCTCATCCATGACAATGCCGGTGTCAAACTGTGCGCTGGCGTTCTTGAAAACGTAGTACGTGTCGCCGCCCGCCGCGCAGAAGTCATTCGTCACAACGGCGTAAGTCGCCGCCGGGTCAAAGGCTTCCCCGTTGATTTTGGTAATGGCGATGCGCTGAATGCTTGCGGGTTTGTAATAGGTGGATTCGGGGTAGGCGTCCCCCTGCGCGTAAGGCTTCGTGGTGTCCAGCGTAAACTCAATGCCGAACGTCTGCGGATAGCCGCCAATGGGTTGCGGCGTGGAGTACGTGGACGCCTCCAACGCCTCCAAAAGTTCCGCGCCCGTCACGAATACAACGGCAATCGTATTGCCGAACGGAAGCACGGTATTCAAATCTTTGCGCGTAATGTCGCCCGGCTGGATACTCGCCCGGATTCCGCCGCCGTTCGTGATTCCGACAATGTGGTCCTCGTCCACGGTCTTACCGCCCGCCGTCAGCGTGGCGGGCTTGCCGTCCTTGCGGTTGACGTCCAGCACTTTCCAGACCATAGCGTCCGTAATCAGGTCGCCAAGGTTTGTTTCCTGCGTACGGTTGCCGGGGGCGCGTTCGCCGTTCAGGTAAATTTCACTCTTTGCGAACACCTGCCCGTATTCGGCGTTTACGCGGTCAATAATCCGCTGCGCAAGCGCCGCGACTTCCGGGTCTTTGTCCATCTCGGAGACGACTTTCTCGACTTCCTTGCCGTCCTCAACGACCGTTTCCGTGACTTTTGTCGGAAGCAGATAATGCTCCTGAATGGTTTTGCTCGCATTGTCAATGACAACCACGCCAATGTTCTCGAATTTCGTTCCGGTGGACTGAATCGGCTCGCCGTTCTCGCCCTCCGTCATGACGGTGTGGGAATGCCCGTCCAAAATGAGGTCAATGCCCTTTGTATTGTGGTACAGGTCCACACTGCGGTGGCCGTCCGGGGCCGACTCCGCGTCAATGCCCAGATGTGTCAGCCCGATCACAATGTCCGCGCCGTCCTTGCGCAATTCGTCTATTTCTTTTTGCGCGCAGGTATAAAGGTCGCCTTTGGACAGGAAGCGGATTCCCTGAATCAGTCCCGGATTGACTTTCGTCTGTGTTTCGGGCGTCTCCATGCCGAAGAAGCCGATTTTCAGGCCGTCCATCGTTTCATACAGGAAGGAAGGAGACAAAATCGTTTCATCGCCCTCGAAAACGTCCGCGCAGATGACCGGGAAATTGACCGCGTCCAGATTGCTCTTTAACTGCTCATAGCCGAAGTCAAACTCATGGTTGCCCAGCGTTGCTATGTCATAGCCCGCCGCGTTCATCATGGTGACAGCGTCCGCGCCCTTGGACAAACTCACGGTGGGGTCGCCTTGGCTGAAGTCTCCGGCGTCCGCCAAAATCACATTCGCGTCCTTTTCCAGAAAGTCCTTTCTCAGCGCCGCGATATACGCGTATCCCATGATTTCGCCGTGTACGTCATTGGAGTGCAAAATGACCGTCTTGCCGTAGTATTCGCCTTTTTTTGCAAAATTGCCTTCCAAGTTCAAATCCCTGTCGGGCATAATAAAGGTGATGAACGGCAGGTTCACGCCGCCGTCAACGATTTCCAGCTCTCCGCCGTCCCAAGTCCACTGACCGGAAGCGTCCTCGGCGGCGTCCTCAATGCGGAGCGTGACTTTCATGCCTGCCGCTTTTTCATCCGCGCCGTTCCACGAGCGATAATCGTTACCCGGGCCTTCGTAATGATAGGAATAAACCAAAGAATGCGCGTTGCCAAGGTTCTCTATTTTGTAGAGCGTGACGCCGGTTTCCGTCTGCGTTTCCGTAACCTTTACAATATCATAAAGTTTCCCGTTATCGTCCTCAAGGCGCGCCAGATACCCGTCATCGGGACGGACGCTGTACGAACCGCCGCGCAGATAGAAAACCTGATCCGTTACCGGCTGTCCGTCACGGAACGCGGAGAGTTTTCCTGTGAAAACGCCGCCGCTGACTGAAATCGCGGCGCCGTCTTCGTCCGCGGAGTTCGCCATCACGCGCAACGCGTCCGCCGCGCCGGATTCGCTGGTTGACGTCACCTTTGTTTCGGCGTTTTCTTGAGAAATGAGCGCTATTCCGGAATCCACCCATACGCCGATGGCGGTTCCGGCGGCTTCGGCGGTCATCTCCGCGTCATAGATACTCCCGATTCCTCCGCTCATGCGCAGGGCGCAGGCATCGCCGGACGCTTTCGCTTTCAGGACAGCGCCGCCCGTAACGCTAAAAAAACTCCAAGTCGATTTGTCCGTACTTTTCCGGTAGTACAGCGCCGTGGAATCCGCGCCTTCCGCCTCGACAACGCTGTTTCCGCTTACGGCCACAGACGCGCCTTCGGCCCGGATTCCCGCCGCCGTTCCGTTCCGCGCAACGGAACGAACCGCGCCGCTGCTCATATTGAAAGTCGGAACGCCGTCCGCTTCGCGCAGAGAAACGCCGGTACCGTTGGTCGCCAGAATATTACCGCCGGAGACTACGACTTCCGCGCGACCTTCCGCAAGAAGCGCCGCGCCGTTCGCCGCGGAGAACTCGGCTTCCAAACGAGCGTTCGTTAAACTCAGTTTCGGGCGGTTCTCATCGGTCGCTTCCTTCGGCGCCGTGACACGCGCAACGGAACGGCCAACCGTTTGCAACGTGACATCCGTCAGGGCAACGGAGCCGCCGGACTGGGCAAGCAATGCCTCCGAACCGCCGTTAGCAATGATTTTTCCGCCCGTGACGGTCAGCGTTCCGCCGTCAATGGCAAATCCGGCGTTTTCCGCCGCCGTGAGCGTATGTCCGGCAAGGTCCAACGTGACGTTCTGTCCGTCCTTGAGACGGGCCGTCTCCGAAAAAGACGTGTCGGCGCTCAGGGTTACTTTCGTATCGGGACCGTTGACGGGAGTGTTTGCGAAGATTTCCGCCAGACTGACGGCCGGCTCCTGCGGGAAATTGACGCTCTGGAAAATCGTCTGGTCGCCTCTGGGTTCCCCGTAGGTTTCCCTGCTGATGTAGCCGTTGAGCGTATCGGCGACATACTCCATGACCGCTTCATCCATGACAATGCCGGTGTCAAACTGTGCGCTGGCGTTCTTGAAAACGTAGTACGTGTCGCCGCCCGCCGCGCAGAAGTCATTCGTCACAACGGCGTAAGTCGCCGCCGGGTCAAAGGCTTCCCCGTTAATTTTGGTGATGTTGACGCGCTGAATGCTTGCGGGTTTGTAATAGGTGGATTCGGGGTAGGCGTCCCCTTGGTCATAGGGCTTTGACACGTCCAGCGTAAACTCAATGCCGAACGTCTGCGGATAGCCGCCAATGGGTTGCGGCGTGGCGTACGTGGACGCCTCCAACGCCTCCAAAAGCTCCGCGCCCGTCACAAATACAACGGCAATCGTATTGCCAAAGGGAAGCACGGTATTCAAATCTTTGCGGGTTACATCGCCCGGCTGGATACTCGCCCGGATTCCGCCGCCGTTCGTGATTCCGACAATGTGGCTTTCGTCCACGGTTTTCCCGTCTACGGTCAAAGTGGCGGGCTTGTCGTCCTCGCGGTTGACTTCCAGCACTTTCCGGACGATAGCGTCCGTAATCAGGTCGCCAAGGTTTGTTTCCTGCGTACGGTTGCCGGGGGCGCGTTCGCCGTTGAGAAGAATGTCGCTATAGGCGAACACTTCCCCATATTCGGACTCCACACGGTCAATAATGCCCTGCGCCTCCGCCGCGACTTCCGGGTCTTTGGCCAGCTCGGAGATGACTTTCTCGACTTCCTTGCCGTCCTCCGTCACCGTTTCCGTGACTTTTGTCGGAATCAGATAATGGCCTTCAATGGCTTCTTTGGCGTTGTCAATCACGACTACGCCGATATTCGCGAATTTGGTTCCCGTGGACTGTACCGGCTCGCCGTTTTCGCCCGCCGTCATGACGGTGTGGGAATGCCCGTCCAAAATGAGGTCAATTCCCGTTGTATTGCGGTACATATCCACACTGCGGTGTCCGTCCGGGGCCGACTCCGCGTCCACGCCCAGATGGGCCAGCGCAATGACCACGTCCGCGCCGTCCGCGCGTAACGCGTCTATCTGCGTCTGCGCGCAGGTATAGATATCGCCTTTGGACAGAAAACGGATTCCCTGAATCAGTCCCGGGTTGACTTTGGTCTGTGTCTCCGGGGTCTCCATGCCGAAGAAGCCGATTTTCAGGTTGCCTTTCTCGTACGTCCAAGAGGGGTCTAAAATCGTCTTGTCCCCCTCGAACACGTCCGCGCAAATGGCGCGGAATTTCGCCGCGCTCAGGTTTTCCATGAGCTGCGCGTAACCGAAGTCGAACTCGTGGTTGCCCAGCGTGGCCACGTCATAGCCCGCCGCGTTCATCATGGCTACAGCGTCCGCGCCTTTGGAGAGGCTCACCGTGGGGTCGCCCTGACTGAAGTCTCCGGCGTCCGCTAAAATGACGTCCGCGCCTTTCTCCTGAAAGGCCGTTTTCAGAGCCGCGATATAGGCATAGCCCATAATGGCCCCGTGGACATCATTGGAATGGAGAATGACCGTTTTCCCGGTATAGTCTCCCTCCACGCCTGTCCGCGTCTCCGCGGGATACTCCGCCAGCGCCCACGGACACAGAGAAAGCGTCAGGGCAATGGACAGAAACGCCGCGAATATACGCTTGATTTCCTTTTTCAATGCAATCCCTCCCGAAATCAGGATTTTGTCAGGGACAACGGCTCCGCGCCGCGGTCCCTGACCGGTTTATTTCTTATGCGGCCTGCGGTTCATCCGCCTCCCGCGTAAGGACAATGGTCTGGTCGCCTCTGGGCGTCTCGTAGGTTTCCCGGCTGATAACGCCGCCGAGCGCATCGCCGATATACTCCATGACCGCCTCATCCATGACAATGCCGGTGTCAAACTGTGCGCTGGCGTTCTTGAAAACGTAGTACGTGTCGCCGCCCGCCGCGCAGAAGTCATTGGTGACAACGGCGTAAGTCGCCTCAGGGTCGAACGGCTGGCCGTTCATGGCCGTGATGGTGACGCGCTGAATGGAAGCGGGGCTGTAATAGGTGGAATCCGGGTAGGCCTCGCCTTGGTCGTAAGGCGCCGTGGTGTCCAGCGTAAACGCAATGCCGAACGTCTGCGGATAGCCGCCGATCTCCTCCGGGGCGCAGTAGGTGGACGCCTCCAGCGCCTCCAAAAGTTGTGCGCCCGTCACGTAAACAACGGTAATCGTATTGCCAAAGGGAAGCACGGTATTCAAATCTTTGCGGGTTACGTTGCCCGGCTGGATACTCGCCCGGATTCCGCCGCCGTTCGTGAGGCCGACAACGTGGTCGTCATCCACGCTCAGCGCGCCGTCCTCTTGGAGCACCTTCCAGACAATGGCGTCCGTAATCAGGTCGCCCAGATTGGTTTCCTCGGTACGGTTGCCGGGGTTGCGTTCGCCGTTGAGAAGAACTTCGCTCCGCGCGAACACTTCCCCGTACTCGGCGTCCACGCGGTCTATAATTGCCTGCGCCTTCGCTTCAACATCCGGGTCTTTTGCCAGTTCGGAGACAATTTCGTCATTTTCCGTAACTTTCGTGGGCAACAGGTAATGTCGCTCAATGGACTTGCTCGCGTTGTCAATGACGACCACGCCAATGTTTTCAAATTTCGTTCCGGCGGACTGTACCGGCTCGCCGTCCTCGCCCTCCGTCATGACGCTGTGGGAATGCCCGTCAATGATCAGGTCAATGCCCTGCGTATTGCGGTACATATCCACACTGCGGTGTCCATCGGGGGCCGATTCCGCGCCCACGCCCAGATGGGCCAGCGCGATGACAATATCCGCGCCGTCCGCGCGTAACGCGTTAATCTGTTCCTGCGCACAGGTGTAAATGTCGTTATGGGAGAGGAAACGTAGGCCTAACGTCATGCTCGGATTCGCTTTCGTCTGTGTCTCCGGGGTGTCCATGCCGAAGAAGCCGATTTTCAGGCCGTCCTTCTCGTACATCCAAGCGGGGTCCCAGATCGCGCGGTCGTCCTGCAAGATATCCGCGCAAATGACATGGAACTCCGCCGCTTTCAGGTTTTCCACGAGCTGTTCGTAGCCGAAGTCAAACTCATGGTTGCCCAGCGTGGCCACGTCATAGCCCGCCGCGTTCATCATAGCAATGGCGTCCGCGCCTTTGGTCAGGCTCACAGTAGGATCGCCCTGACTGAAGTCTCCGGCGTCCGCTAAAATGACATCCGCGCCCTTGTCCTGAAAGTCCGCCTTTAACGCCGCGATGTAAGCGTAGCCCATGATTTCCCCGTGCACGTCATTGGAATGGAGAATGACCGTTTTCCCGGCGTACCCTCCGGCGGTATCCGCTGGCGGCGCCTCCTGCTGTTCCTTTGGCGCGCACGCGCTCAAAGAAAGCGTCAGCGCAACGAACAGAAGCGCCGCGAATATTTGACAAATTCTTTTTTTCATACAATCCTTCCTGAAAAGCGTGAAAAGTTCACGAAAAACGCAACCGGATGAAATAATATCCGATTTTCCGGCATATGTCAAGGGCACAATGGCACAATTTTCTGTCAGCGGGCTTTCGTGAAGCGCGCGGTCCCAAAGAGAAAACGCCGGATTTCCTGAAATCAAGGAACATTCCGGCGTCTGTGTTCGGGTCTGTCAGATTAACTTGGCGGTGTTCATGCGGACGCCCGGCCCCATGGTGGACGCCGCCACGCAACTGCGGATATACTGTCCCTTGGCGGCCGCGGGTTTGGCCTTGACAATGGCGTTCATCAGGACTGTGTAGTTTTCCAACAGCTTCTCCGGCCCAAAGGAGACCTTGCCAATGGGGCAGTGAATAATATTGGTCTTGTCAAGGCGATATTCGATCTTACCGGCCTTGACTTCCTGCACGGCCTTGGCCACATCGGGCGTCACGGTACCGGCCTTCGGGGACGGCATGAGGCCCTTCGGACCCAGCAGACGGCCCAGACGGCCCACAACGCCCATCATGTCCGGACTGGCAACGACAACGTCAAAGTCGAACCAGTTTTCTTTCTGGATTTTCTCCACAAGGTCCATATCGCCGACATAATCGGCCCCGGCCTCCCGGGCGGCATCGGCCTTGTCAGCCTTGGCAAAGACGAGGACGCGTACCGTTTTTCCGGTGCCGTGCGGAAGGACGATCGCGCCGCGGACCTGCTGGTCGGCGTGGCGGGAGTCAACGCCCAGTTTTACGTGCAGCTCTACGGTTTCGTCAAACTTGGCGGGAGCGGTCTTGCAGACCAGCGCCAGCCCGTCCTGCGCCTCATACTGTACGGAGCGGTCAACCTGCTTGGCGCTCTCCTTATATTTCTTACCTCTGAACAAAGTGATTCCTCCTCATAGTGGTATTCGGAACGAGTTCCTCCCACTGGTTCCGCCGCGCGTTGTCAGTCGCCCACCACAACGCCCATCGAGCGGCACGTCCCCGCGATCATGCTCATGGCGGCTTCGAGACTGCCCGCGTTCAGGTCTTTCATCTTGATTTCGGCGATTTTCTGTACGGACGCCTTGGAAATGGTCGCCACCTTGGTCTTGTTCGGCACGCCGGAGCCGGACTCAATGTTGCATTCCTTCTTAATCAGCACCGCGGCCGGGGGCGTCTTGGTGATGAACGAGAAAGAGCGGTCGGCGTACACGGTGATGATGACGGGAATAATCATGCCCATATCGGCCTTCGTACGCTCGTTGAACTCCTTGGTAAAGGCGGCAATATTTACGCCGTGCTGGCCCAGCGCGGGGCCAACGGGCGGCGCGGGCGTTGCCCTGCCCGCGGGGATCTGCAGTTTTACATAACCGGTAATTTTCTGTGCCATAACGGCGCCTCCTGTATCAATGCGGGACGCGTCCGCGCCCCTTCCGCACGGGTCAGCTTACGACTTCCACTTGGTCCAGTTCGAGGTCCACGGGGGTTTCCCGGCCGAACATGGACACCATCACGCTGACACGGTTCTTGTCCGGCTCGATAGCCTCCACCGTGCCGGTGAAACTCTGTAACGGCCCGTCCACGATACGCACGGTATTGCCCACGCGGTACCGTACTACGATTTCATGCTTTTCCATGCCCATCTTTAACACCTCTTCCTCCGTCAGAGGAATCGGCGTATTCCCGGACCCGGCGAACCCCGTTACGCCGCGAATGTTGCGCACGAGGTGCCAGACATCGTCCGACATGACCATTTTAATGAGCACATATCCGGGGAGAACTTTCCGTTCGACCTGCCGGGTCTCGCCGGACTCCGTCACTTCGGTGACCGTCTCCATGGGGATTTCCATCCGGATGATTTTCTCCTCAAGGTGGCGGCCCGCGACGAACTTCTCGATACTGCTCTTGACGGCGTTCTCATACCCGGAATAGGTATGGATGACATACCATTTCGCACCCTGTGACATTGCGACCGCCTCAGCCGCCGAATACGGTCAGAATCATCTTGACCAGACTGGTGGCGGCAAAGTCGAAAATCCAGATACACGCCCCGATCACCAGCGAACACAGGAGCACGGTTCCGGTATTTTTGGCGACGGTCTGCCGGTTCGGCCAGACGACCTTTTTCAGTTCGCCGCGCGTCTCACGGAACCACGAGGTACGGGCGGTTTTCTTCTTCTCCAAATCTGCCATAGCTTTTCCGCCCTTTCTCACTTGGTTTCGCTGTGGGGCGTGTGCTTCTTGCAGAAGGGACAGTATTTGCTCAGGGTGATTTTGTCCGGGGTGTTCTTCTTGTTCTTCATGGTGTTGTAGTTTCTCTGCTTGCACTCGTTGCATCTCAGCGTGACTTTTACTCTCATGACGGCACCTCCTTGATATTGGCATCCCCGAACGGGGCTGCCATGGCCTCCCTGCTGGGAACGGCTCCCGCTTTCGCGCCGTTTGGGACGCCGGACCGCCGCAAACGCGCAAAAGAAAAAACCTTCTTACAGGTACCGGACAGTATAGCACAGTTTTCCGGGACGGTCAACTGTTTTTTAAAAAAATCCATGTTCGTTTCACAAAAAAAGAAGCGGGCCAAGTTTTGGCGGCTGACGGAAAAAGGCGGCGGGGAACGCCCGCCGCCCGAAAGGGGGAGAAAAAAGAGGGACACAGGAGAGGGCTTATTTGCCCAGATAAATGGACTGTTTCGCCAGAACGAGTTGCACGAGCAGATCATTGCACGGCGTGGGAATGTTGTGTTCCCGGCCAAGGCGGCACACGGCGCCGTTGATAATCCGGATTTCGGTCTCGTGATGGTGAATCACGTCCTGTACCATGGAACTGACGGTAGCGTCCGTATCCCGGGAGACTTCGTAAACGTGCTCCATCTCTTCGTCCGGGTCCAGCGTACAGCCGCAGGCGTTCGCCACTTTCAGGCCCTCCGCCACCAGCATACGGGCCACTTCGTGCGCGTACTGGTTCTTTGCGACAAAGCCGTTGGGGGTTTCCAACAGGGCGCTCATGCCATTGATGGCGGAGTTGACCAGCAATTTGTGCCAGATGGCGTTCATGACGTTTTCGTGTACCGTGACGTCCAATCCGCACTGCCGGAACGCCTCCGCCACGGCCTCCACTTTTTCCATGGGCGCTTTCAGCGTGCCCATGTTGGTTACGCCGTAACCGGTGTGCTTGACGTGTCCGGGGGCCACCGGCGTGGCGCCAAAGGCCGTGTTGCCGATAATGATCTGTTCTTCCGGGACGACTTTGGCAATCTCGTCATAGTTGCCCAGACCGTTTTGCAGACACATGACCATGGTGTGTTTGTCAATCATGGGCAGGGCGTTGCGCACGGCCCCTTCAAGGAATTGGTAGTGCACGAACACAACGAGCAAATCCACCACGCCGATTTCCTTGGGGTCGGTCGTTGCCATGGCGGGATGAAACGCGTTTGTTTTGCCCGTACCCTTTTCGGGCAGGTCGTCATCAATCAGAATCCCGTTCTTTTTGATATTCTCAATCGTTGGCTTACTGACGTCCAGCGCGCAGACCTCGTGTTTCCGAATCAGGTACTGGGCGTAACAGCTCGCGATGGCGCCGCAACCGACAAATCCGATTTTCATATTTGTTTGACCTCCTGTCAGAACGTACGAATGGAAGAAACCGCGGTCCGTACCGGAACCGTGAGCGCAAATACGGACCACGGACAAGAGAGGGCGACTTCAGCGCATATTCTCCGCGATGGCCACAATGTTTTCGACCGTGATCCCGTTCTTTTCCAGCAGACGCTCGTAAGGCGCGGACTCGCCGAAACGGTCCTGAATGCCCACGCGCTTGACAATGCCCTTGCCCATTTCGGCGGCGACTTCACAAACCGCGCTGCCCAGACCGTTCAGGATGTTGTGGTCCTCCACGGTGATAATCTTGCCAATGTCATTGACGCAGGCGGTCACGGCGTCCACGTCCAGCGGCTTGATGGTGTGCATATCCAGCACGCGCGCGGAAACGCCCTTGTCAGAAAGGACCTTCGCCGCCTCAATGGCAAGGCGGACCGTGTCGCCGTTGGCAATGATGGCGATGTCTTTGCCGTCCTGAATCCGATGGGCCTTGCCGATGGTGAACTCCACGTCCGGGCCGTAAATCTGGGGCACGGCGTCACGGGTGAAGCGGAGATACGCGGGGCCGTCCGTCACAGCGGCCTGACGGACCAGTTTCCGGGTGGAGTTGTAGTCGGCGGGCATGATGACGGCGATGTTGGGGATGGTGCGGAGAATGCCCATATCTTCGATCGCCTGATGGGACGCGCCGTCATTGGCCGGGGTCACGCCGCCGTGGGAACAGGCGATTTTGACGTTTAAGTTGGTGTAGCAGATTTCCTGACGGATCATCTCGCAGATACGCATGGAGCCGAAAGCGGCGTACGTGACGACAAAGGGGATTTTGCCGCACGTGGCCAGACCGGCGGCAACGCCCGCGCCGTTCTGTTCGGCGATGCCGACATTCAGGTACTGTTCCGGGAGCGCCTTGTGAAACGCGCCGGTCTTGCAGCTCTTGCCGATGTCGATGTCGAGTACGACAATATTCGGATTTTCCTTGCCGAGTTCTACGATTTCGTCGCCGAACCCGTCACGGGTAGCAATTTTCTTCAGTTCGCTCATGACCGTTTCCTCCTCTCAGGCGATGAACTGCGCTTTCAGCTCTTTCATGGCCTGTTCGTACTGTTCCTGATTCGGCGCGACGCCGTGCCAGCCCACTTGATTTTCCATGTACGACACGCCCTTACCCTTGACCGTGCGGCCGATTAACGCCTTGGGCTTGCCGTTCTTGGACGCGTAACACTTGTCGATGGAAGTCGTGATTTCCTCCATGTCGTGGCCGTCCAGCTCGATGACCTCCCAGCCGAACGCCCGGAATTTCGCGGCCAGATCGCCGTTGGGCATGACTTCGTCCGTGGCGCCGTCCAGTTGGAGATTGTTTACGTCCACGAACGTAATCAGGTTGTCGAGGCGGTACTTGTGGGCGGTGTTGGCGGCCTCCCAGATTTCGCCCTCCTGTGACTCGCCGTCCCCGACCACGCAGAACACTTTGTAGTCCTTCTTGTCCATCTTGCCCGCCAGCGCCATGCCGACCGCGCATGCCAGACCCTGTCCGAGGGAGCCGGTGGAGATGTCAATGCCGGGGCATTTGGTCATGGACGGGTGTCCTTGCAGTTTAGAGCCTTCCTTCCGGAGCGTGTCCAGCTCCGATTCCGGGAAAAAGCCCACCGTGGCAAGGCACGCGTACTGAATCGGGCAGACATGGCCTTTGGAAAGGACCATACGGTCACGGTCCGGCCAGCGGGGTTCGGCCGGGTTGACGTTCATATACTTGAAGTAACAGGCGGTCACGAAGTCGGCGGCGGACAGGGACCCGCCGGGGTGGCCGGACTGGGCCTTGTAGATCATGTCTACCACCTTTATGCGCATTTGGGTGGCGGTGTTTTTGAGTTCCTTAATGGATACGTCTTTCATGTTCGATCACCTCATAACAAGCGGAAACGGTGTAACACGGTTTCTGGTGTCTGACATAGGACTTAGGACAATACGGAGTATATGCCATATGTCCGACAAAGTCAAGAGGGATTTTACAATTTTTTGGGATTCTATGTTTTCAACAATTTAGAGACCGCATTTTAGTTATTATCACTATTTTTTGATAAAATCAGAGAATGGTATTGACAAAGTAGTTCTAAAGTAGTATTTTTGTATATGAAAAGGAGGCGGTATTATGGCGCCTGTCGCAACCTCTATTAAACTGGATCCGAAGATTAAGGCGGAGTCTCAGGCGCTGTTTGAGCGCCTTGGTTTGAGTTTGAGCACAGCCATCAATTTGTTCTTACGTCAGGCCATCCGTGAACAGGCAATTCCGTTCCGCATTGGTGAACCAATGTACAATGAAGAAACTCTGCGTACTATCCGGGAAGCCAGACAGGGTATCAATTTGCGTGGGCCATATCATTCGCTGGAAGAACTGACAGCCGATTTGGAATCAGAAGATACCGATTAAGGAAACTTTCATGAAACTTGAAAGAACTGTCAGATTTAAAAAAGACTGGAAGCGTATGAAAAAGCGTGGCGTGGACTTGTCGAAATTAAACGCTGTACTGCAAATTCTTCTTGACGGTCAACCGCTCCCTGTTGTTT
Organism: Oscillibacter sp.; assembly: GCA_017446225.1. Classification (GTDB taxonomy): domain Bacteria; phylum Bacillota; class Clostridia; order Oscillospirales; family Oscillospiraceae; genus Oscillibacter. The sequence continues at coordinate 399 of JAFSRH010000034.1, read as the reverse complement.
ACCGGGACCATGCGCTTCTGTCCGGGGAATATAAGGGGGTACATGACGTGCATATTGAGCCGGACTGGATTCTCTTATATGAAATGCGTGGCGAAACTTTAATTTTGTTTCGCACCGGAACCCATTCCGATTTGAGTTTATGAAAAAAAACCGCCGTCCGGCATACCGGGCGGCGGGCGTTTTTTGTAGCGTTTTCAGCGTCAGCTTACGAACATGGTGGACACGAACGGAACATAGGTACACAGGAGCAGTACAAGGAGTTCCGCGACCAGACAGGGAATAATGCCCTTTGAAATTTCCTCAATCTTGATGTCGCCGATTCCACAGGCCACGTACAGATTTACGCCCACAGGCGGCGTAAACAGGCCAATGGCAAGGTTGACAATCATCACAACGCCC
>JAFSRH010000033.1 GCA_017446225.1 Oscillibacter sp. | reverse complement strand
TTATCGTCCCTTTATCGATTTGAAATTTTAACATTTCAAATCGTCTTTGTGGAAAATACAGGGATTTTCTACGCTTTCGCCGCGTTCTCTTTCCGGACGCGCTTTCCTTACCCTTTGCCAAGAAACTCTTTACACATACAGAGGCGCAATCCGCGCTTGACAATTTCTGTGCCATAGTATATGCTGAGACAAATAACGACTGTGAGGTGTTCGTATGGCTTGGATAGGGGCAGCGGAGGAACTTCTGTACGAACTGGTACAGGTCTGTACCATGCTTATGGAGCTGTTCGGAATCTGCGTGTTAGTGTCCACGGCGGCGCGGTGCTTCTACCGGTGGCTCCGGAAAGACGGCGGAATCCGCTTGACGCTGGCGCAGGGAATCGCCCTCGCGCTGGAATTCAAGATGGGCGGGGAGGTGCTCCGTACGGTGGTGGTCCGCGAATGGGCCGAACTGGGCATTCTGGGCGCGATTATCGTACTTCGCGGCGTACTGACCTTCTTAATCCACTGGGAGATTAAGAACGAGGAAACCGCCATGGAAAAAGAAAAGGCCGGACAACACGCCGAACGATAACGCCGTTACGTTTCGGACAGTATCACGCTGTCCCGTAAAAATCACGACTGGAGGAACGCAAAATGGGCTATCAGGAAGAGTACGCGCGTAAACTTACGACCGCGGAGGAAGCCGTCAAGACGGTGCAAAGCGGCGACTGGATCGACTATGGCTGGTGTGTCTGCACGCCGTGGAAACTCGATCAGGCGCTTGCCAAACGCTGGGAGGAACTGACGGATGTCAAAATCCGGGGCGGAATTCTGCTCCATCGTCCCGCCGTGTTCGATGTGCCCAACGCCCCGGAGCATTTCGTTTTCAACTCGTGGCATATGTCCGGTATCGAGCGGAAGGCCATCAACGAGGGTCTGGCGTACTATATCCCTATGCGCTACTCCGAACTGCCCGGCTTTTACCGGAACGAAATCAGGTCTCTGGACGTGGCCATGTTCCAAGTCGCGCCCATGGACGAGCACGGCTACTTTAACTTCGGCCCCGGCGGGTCCCATCTGCAAGCGGTCTGCGAAGTGGCCAAAAAGGTGATTGTGGAAGTCAACCGGAACGTCCCGGTCTGTCTGGGCGGCTTCGAGCACTGCGTACACATTGACAACGTGGACATGATCGTGGAAGGCGACAACCCGCCCATGGAGGAACTCGGCGGGGCAACGGTCCCTTCCGAAATCGACCTTGCGGTAGCCAATCTCGTGGTACCGGAAATCCCCAACGGCGCCTGTCTGCAACTGGGCATTGGCTCCATGCCCAATGCCATCGGCAAACTGATCGCCGAGTCCGACTTGAAAGATTTGGGCGTTCATACGGAAATGTACGTGGACGGCTTTGTGGACATGGCCGCCGCCGGGAAGCTGACTGGCAAATGCAAGCCTTTTGACCGCGGCCGTCAGGTCTACGCCTTCGCCGCCGGGACGAAAAAACTTTACGACTACCTTCACAATAACCCCGCCTGTATGGCCGCGCCCGTGGACTACGTCAACAGTATCGCGCGCGTACAGCAGATTGACAACTTCATCTCCATCAACGGCGCGGTGGACGTGGACCTGTACGGACAGGTCTCATCGGAATCGAGCGGCACCAAGCACATTTCCGGCGCGGGCGGACAACAGGACTTTGTCATGGGCGCGTATCTGTCGCGCGGCGGCAAAAGTTTCATCTGCATGTCCTCCGCCGTCAAGGACAAGAAAACGGGCGAACTCCGTTCCAGAATCCGTCCCACCCTGCTGGACGGCTCCATCGTCACGGCCACCCGGAGCAACTTACACTATCTTGTCACGGAGTACGGAAAATTCAGCGTAAAGGGCAAGTCCACATGGGAGCGGGCCGAGGGAATCATCGCGCTTGCCCACCCGAAATTCCGCGATGAACTGATTGCCGCCGCCGAAAAAATGCGTATCTGGCGGCGTTCCAATAAGCGCTAATCCGTACGCTGTCGCCCTGCGCAAAGGCAACCGTACACGGACACGCTTTTTGTTACCACGCAAAGCGGAGTTAAATCCCGCACTTTCCGATTATGAAAACCGCGTGACAGGCGAGTTTTTTCGCCTGTCTATTATTTTTTTTACGCTTTTTTCTGAAATTGGCTCTTGTAAATGATTCCATTGTGTGATATAATTCTATGTGTACGATAGAAGAATCCGGAAACGGAGGCGGCGGGAGGAAAGGCCCGCCAAGGCAGTTACGAGAGGAGGTCACACCGCTATGTTCAGCATCGGGGACTATGTCGTGCATCCCCTGCACGGCGCCGGACAGATTGAAGACATTGTGGAGGAAAAGATCGCCGGCGTCAAGAAGAAGTATTACGTGTTTAATATGCCGGCTGGCAGCCTGGTGCTGAAAATTCCCACGTCCAGCGCCGGGACTGTCGGTATCCGGAACGTCATCACCGAGAGCGAGGCCGACAAACTCATGGAGGCCATTCCGGACCTGAAAGTCGAGCCGAATTCCAACTGGAACAAACGCTATCAGGAGAACTTGTCCCGTTTGAAGAGCGGGGACTTGTACGAGGTCGCCAAAGTCATCAAGTCGCTGGTACAGCGGGAAGGTCAGCGGGGCCTGTCCACCGGGGAGCGGAAAATGCTCTATAACGCCAAGCAGATTATCATTTCCGAAATCGTGCTGGCCAAGCGGAGCGGGTACGAGGACGTGGAAAATACGCTCATGGACGCCATACGGAAGAGCCACTGAGGCGTAAAAACGGAGGAATCACGCGTGTTTCGATTGTTCAGAAAGAAACGTCCCAAGTGCGCGGCGCTGGTCCCGGCGGCGGGAAGCGCGCAGCGGATGAACGGCGTCAACAAACTGTTCCTTCCCCTCTGCGGCGTGCCGGTGATTGTGCGGACGCTCACATCTTTGCAACTGGCCCACCGGGTGGACGAAATCATCGTGGCCGTACAGGAAAAGGACATGGAGGAAGTTTCCCGTCTCTGTAAGGAATACTCCCTGACGAAGTGCAGGAAGGTCATTACCGGCGGCGTAACGCGGGAGGCGTCCGTCATGCGGGCCGCCATGGAGACGAGCCGTAATACGGATTTGCTGGCCGTCCATGACGGCGCCCGCCCGCTGGTCACGCCCGATTTGATAGACCGTGCCATTGAAGCGGCCGCGCGTTACGGGGCCGTGGCCCCCGCGCTCCCGCTGAAAGACACCGTAAAGCGCGTGAAAGAGGGCGGAGAAGTGGAACGGACCCTGAAACGGGAAACCCTCCGGGCCGTACAGACGCCGCAGGTCTTTGACGCCGACCTTCTGAAAGCGTCCCTTCACGCGGCGTTCGAGTCCGGCGCGGAACTGACGGACGACTGTTCCGCCGTGGAACGGCTGGGAAAAGTCGTGTTCCTGATTGACGGCGAGGAGGAGAATTTGAAAATCACGACCCCGACCGATGTCCTCTTTGCCGAAGCGGTCCTGAGAAAGCGAATGGGGCTTACATGACAAATTTACGAATCGGACACGGTTATGACGTGCACAAAGTCGTCCCGGGGCGTCCGCTGGTACTCGGCGGCGTCACAGTCCCGTGGGACCGCGGCCTTCTGGGCCACTCCGATGCCGATGTGCTGACACACGCCGTCATGGACGCGCTCTGCGGCGCCGCACATCTGGGCGACATTGGCCGCCTCTTTCCCGATACCGACCCGCGTTACGCCGGCATTTCCAGTCTCTTGCTCCTCCGGGACGTCCGCGCCAAAGTCCGGGAACGCGGCTTTGCCGTGGTCAACGTGGACGCCACCGTTCTGGCACAGGCCCCCAAACTCTCCCCCTACCGGGAAGCCATGGAGCGTACGCTTTCCGCGGCGCTGGATATCCCCCCGGAACGCGTGAACGTCAAAGCCACCACCGAGGAAGGCCTTGGTTTTACCGGGGACGGTTCCGGCATTGCCGCCCACGCCGTGGCCCTCCTTGAACAGACGGAACCGTAACCCGCCCGTACGGAGAGAAGGCTTTCCGTACGGGCTTTTCGGCGTTTTGACATAGAATTTCTCCAAAAACGACCATATGCCTGTCAGATTCCGCCTTGACGGGTATTCAAAGGTATGTTACAATTCGTCATACTAAATCGTCAGCCTTCTGGCGAGATGCCGCGCCGGTCCGTTTGACGGTTTCAGGCGAAAGGAGATGGAATCCATGGAACAGCAGATTCCGTACAAGATCTATCTGGACGAGACAGAACTTCCCAACGCGTGGTATAACCTGCGCGCCGATATGCCGGTAAAGCCCGCGCCCCTGCTCAACCCCGGAACCCTTCAGCCTCTGACCGCGCAGGAACTGGACGGCATTTTCTGTGAGGCGCTGGTCGCGCAGGAACTCAATGAAACGGACGCGTATATTCCCATTCCGGCCGAAATCCGGGACTTTTACAAGATGTACCGTCCCTCCCCGCTGGTCCGGGCCTACTGTCTGGAAAAACAGCTCGGCACGCCCGCGAAGATTTATTACAAGTTTGAGGGCAACAACACCAGCGGCAGTCATAAGCTCAACTCCGCCATCGCGCAGGCCTATTACGCCAAAGAACAGGGCCTCAAAGGCGTGACCACCGAGACCGGGGCCGGTCAGTGGGGGACCGCGCTTTCCATGGCCTGTTCCTATTTCGGGCTGGACTGTAAGGTCTTTATGGTCAAGGTCTCTTACGAGCAGAAGCCCTTCCGCCGGGAGGTCATGCGCACGTACGGCGCTTCCGTAGTGCCTTCACCGTCCGACACGACCGAAGTCGGCCGAAAAATTCTTGCCGAACATCCCGGAACGGGCGGCTCTCTGGGCTGCGCCATTTCGGAGGCCGTGGAAGTCGCCACCGTCAATCCGGGCTACCGTTACGTCCTCGGAAGCGTGCTCAATCAGGTTCTGTTGCACCAGTCCGTCATTGGTCTGGAGACGAAAGCCGCGCTGGACAAGTACGGCGTCAAGCCGGATATGATCATCGGCTGCGCGGGCGGCGGGTCCAACCTCGGGGGCCTGATTGCGCCGTTCATGGGCGAAAAACTGCGCGGCGAAGCCGATTACCGCATTATTGCCGTAGAACCGGCGTCCTGTCCCAGCTTTACGCGCGGCCGCTTTGCGTACGACTTCTGCGATACCGGCATGATCTGCCCGTTGGCCAAGATGTACACGCTCGGAAGCGGCTTCATCCCGTCCCCCAACCACGCCGGGGGACTGCGCTTCCACGGTATGAGTACCACTCTTTCCCAGCTCTACCATGACGGTTATATGGAAGCGGTGTCCGTGGAACAGACCAAAGTCTTTGAGGCGGCGGAACAGTTCGCGCGGGTAGAGGGCATTCTTCCGGCCCCGGAGAGCGCCCACGCCATCCGGGTCGCCATTGACGAAGCCGTGAAATGCAAGGAAACCGGAGAGGCGAAAACCATTGTGTTCGGCCTGACCGGCACCGGATACTTTGATATGGTCGCGTACCAGAAGTTCCACGAAGGCGCCATGTCGGACTATATCCCCACGGACGAAGAGTTACAGGCCAGTTTCGACCGCCTTCCACGCGTGAATTAAAAGGAGTTGTTTCTATATGTGGGCGGAAAACGCGGTATTTTATCAGATCATGCCAATCGGCCTTTGTGACGCCCCCCGGGTGAACTCGCTTCCCCCGGATGACGACCCCGACACACAGACAGTTCGCCGTATCCCGCAACTGCTGGACTGGATTCCGCACCTCCAAAAGCTCCACGTCAACGCGCTGTACCTGACGCCCGTCTTCCTGAGCGATTCCCACGGCTACAATACCCGGGACTTCCGCCGCATTGACAACCGTCTGGGCACGAATGAGGATTTCCGCGCCTTTGTCGAACGCTGTCATCAGGCCGACATCCGGGTTGTGATTGACGCCGTCTTTCACCATGTCGGGCGGAACTTCTGGGCGTTCCGGGACGTGCGCGCGCGGAAGTGGGATTCCCGGTACCGCGATTGGTTCCTGATTAACTTTGACGGCAATTCCGCCTACAACGATGGCTTCTGGTACGAGGGCTGGGAAGGACATTATTCCCTTGTGAAACTGAATCTGCGGAACCCGGAGGTCGTGGACTATCTGCTGGACTGCGTCAGATTCTGGGTCAGTGAGTTCCATATTGACGGCCTGCGTCTGGACGTGGCCTACAGTCTGGACAAAGACTTCCTGCGCCGCCTGCGCCAGACCGCGCAGACCATCGGGACCGACTTCTTCCTGTTGGGCGAAACCCTCCACGGGGATTACAACCAGTGGGTCAACGCCGATATGCTCCACAGTTGCACGAATTACGAGTGCTACAAGGGCCTCTATTCCAGCTTCAACTCCATGAACCTGTTTGAAATCGTCCACAGCCTCAAGCGGCAGTTCGGCCCGGAATACTGGACCCTCTACAAAGGAAAGCGCCTGCTCTGTTTCGTGGATAATCATGATGTGGGACGCATTGCCAGCGTACTGCAAAAGCCGGAACACCTGCCCCTCATTTACGGGCTGATGTTCGGTATGCCCGGGATACCCTGTCTGTATTACGGCAGCGAGTGGGGCGTGAAAGGCGAAAAACAGCGCGACAGCGATGACAATCTCCGTCCGGCGTTCGCCGCCCCGGAGTGGAACGCCCTGACGGACCATATCGCCCGTCTGGCCAAGGCCCACCGGGACAGCGAGGCGCTTTGTCAGGGGGACTTTCAGGACGTGGTACTGACCAACCGTCAGACGGTATTCCGCCGCCAGACAGCGCGGGAGACGGTCTATGTCGCGCTCAACGCCGACAGCCACCCCTATTTCGCGCACTTCAGCACGGGCAGTGACAAGGCCCTTGACCTGCTGACCGGAGAGACCCGGACGCTTCGCAACGGATGTGAACTCCCGCCCTATAGCGTAGCCTATCTGAAAGTATAAGAACAGCCGCCCGAAATCGGGCGGCTTTCTTTTACGCGATATCGGCGCCGGAAAGGTATTTTCCCATGGGCTTTTCCAACAGCGCGAACACGACCAGACACAACAGCATATCAAGGACCATATAGGAGCCGTTATAGAGAAGGGAGTAGAACCATGGAGAGGTCATAGTCAGGCCGAAAAAGTAATCCGGCATATAGGCCTTCCATATCGTGGCCCCGACCACGTAGTGTACAAGGAACCGTGCCACGGAACCGGCCGCCGTGCCGGGGAAAACGCCGTATTTCCATTTCCGGAACAGTCCCGCGAGGCCCAGTACGGTATAGGCGGCCAGATAGTCGCCGATAATGGACTGCCAGCCCAGCGCGATGCCGCCGTCCGACAGGAACTGCAACACGCCCAGTACGAATCCGCTCATCAGTCCCGCGCCCGTACCCCAGCGGACGGCGTAAAGGAAAATGGGCAGCATTCCCAGACAGACCGCCCCGCCCTGCGGCAGTTTCCAGAGAATGATCATGCTCAGTACCTGCGCAACAGCCACCATGACCGCGCCCTCCACGAGCCGGCGTAAGCCCGTACGGCTTGCCGTGCCGAATCCCTGCTTTGTCATAACAATCCGCTCCCCCGGACCTTTGGACGGTCCCAAAAATCAGCCGCGCAACGCCCGGACGGATGTCGCGCGGAAGGAGTCACAGGCACTCCCTGCGCCGGCATTATCCGGGTCAGGTTTAAGGGTCCGCGGACGGATTTATCCGCGTCTCAGCCGGGAACCTCCCAGCGCCCCTGTGTACGGCGGAACTGATTGTATACGTCCGGCGTCTGTTTGTCAAGGCTCTTTTTCCGCAACGTCCGCGCGGTATGTGTAAAGAGATTCTTGGCAAAGGGGAGTGGGAGCAGGTCCGTGTAGAAACCTCCTGTGCGCCGCCATCTGTCGAGCCGTGAGAGCGGCAAAACGACGCATAGTAAAATAATGAGAGAGGAGAGCCGGGCCGTAACTTTTTCAGGAGGCGCGAAATGGAAAAAGTTTACGACATCTGTTGCGGAATTGACGTTCACAAAAAACTGACGGTCGCCTGTCTGCGTCATGGCAGGACACGGGAAATCCGTCAGACGGGCGCAACGACCAGAGAACTTCTGGAACTGGCGGACTGGCTGAAAAGCGAGGGTTGTCAGATGGTCGCAATGGAAAGTACGGGTTCCTACTGGAAGCCGCTGTACAACATTCTGGAGATGAGCGACCTTCCTGTGATGGTCGTCAACGCCGCACATATGAAAGCGGTTCCGGGACGTAAGACGGACGTGTCGGACGCCGAATGGATTGCCGACCTGACGGCGCATGGTCTGTTGCGGGCGAGTTACATTCCGGATAAGGCGCAGCGGGAGTTGCGGGAACTGGTCAGATACCGGAAAAGTCTGGTAGAGGACAGGACGCGGGAGTTGAACCGTCTGCAAAAAATGCTCGAAGGCGCGAACATCAAACTTTCGGGTACGGTAAGGGACATCAACGGGATGAGCGCGAGAAATATTCTCAACTACATTGTCACGGGGAACAGACTGGATGAAGCGACCTTTGATGAAGTGCGTAAGCAGGGAAAGATTTCCAGCTTCCTCAAAGCGCCGAAATCGCAGATTCTTGACGACCTTAACGGCGTTTTGTCTCCGCTTCAACGCAGAGTGATGAAGGAACTGCTGTCCCATCTGGACGAACTCAACGAACACATCCGGAATCTGGACGATGAAATTGACCGTTTCATGAATCCGGAAGAACATGAGGCCGCCGCGCAAATTCAGGATTTGCCGGGAATCGGACCAACAAGCGCACAGACCATTATCTCCGTCATTGGAACGGATATGAATCGTTTTCCAACGGATAAGCATATTTCCTCATGGGCGGGACTGTGTCCGGGGAACAACGAGAGCGCGGGAAAACGGCGTTCCGGAAAGACACGGAAAGGCAACTCTTTACTTCGCTCGATGCTTCTGGTCTGCGCGCATTCGGCCATCAAGGGGAAATCATCCTACTTTTACGCGCAATACACAAGAATTTGCGCCCATCGCGGCTCAAAGCGGGCTTATCTCGCGGTGGCCCACTCGATGCTCATCGCAATTTACCACATTCTCAAAGATAACGTCCCGTTTCATGACCTCGGAGCCGATTATTACAACCAGTTCAACAGGGACAGCAAAATCCGGGCGTATCTTAAAAAACTTCACGCGTTAGGCTGGTCTGAGCCGACTGCCACGGTTGTCGCGCCAGTTTGACTTCACAGTTTCCCTAATTCATGCCCGCAAACGTCTGTTTTTGGGGGTAGGGGGAATTATGCCCAAATAACGATTCCAGATGAGAGGATGTTTCATAGCAAACGCAGGGAGAGCGCTTTTGTGGGATTGGGTCTGTTGACAAATTCACCTCTCCGGAAAAATCATCTCTGAAAAGTTGCTTAATGATGCGCTTTCATGCGAAAATCAGTAACAAAAAATCGTGAGTTGCCCGCCATCAGGGTATTTTTTCAACAGACCCGATTCCGCAAAACCGCGCCGGCGGAACATAGGATAACGCAATGCCGCGCAGAAACCGCTTCAAAGGGGATAGGCGCCTTTTTCTCCAGAAAATTTTCAAAAAGGGCTTGTAATCTTTTCCGCGTCCGTGTATAATGTCCAATGGCACTATAAGTTAGTGCCCCGAATGCCGCCTACGTCCCACGGACGGAGGCGCAAGCGGCGGGAAAGTCACTTTGGGACGATATAGCGTCACCTTCATTGGAGAAGGTGCGTTTTATGGATGTAGTTCCTTAATGAGCGTTACTATTCCCGACAGCGTGACCTCTATTGAAGCCGATTTATTTAGTATGTGTAGTTCCTTGAAAAGCGTTGCCGTTCCTGATAGTGTAACCCTCATTGGACCCGGTGCATTTCATGAGTGTAGTGCCTTAACAAGTGTCACCATCCCCAATGGCATCACCTCCATTTATGAGTATACGTTCACTGTTTGTAGCGCTTTGACAAGCATCATTATCCCCGATAGTGTCACTCACATTAGAAACTATTCATTTAATAAGCGCAGAAGTCTAACGAGCGTCATCATTGGCAATGGTATCTCCTTTATTTTCCAAACCAGTGGTCTAAAACCACCGCCTTTAGGCGGTAATTACTTTCAGTAGCTTTTTCCGGTCATTCTGAAACTGTATGAGAGATTCATCTGTACAGAAAAGATTCCCATATACGCGACCTGCCCGTCAAGGGAGAGAGCGTTTTGCAGAGGCTTTCCGAAAAACGGGTTTTAGATGAACTTCTATGGTTTGCGACACTGGCTTCGCTACTTCAGTAGTTCTGTTAGCTGACTTTCAGTCTGACAGAAGCTGGCTTTAGCCTGAGCGCGACTTTCAGTCGCTTTACAATCCACCGGCTTTAGCCGGTGGTGGTTTAAT
>JAFSRH010000032.1 GCA_017446225.1 Oscillibacter sp. | reverse complement strand
GGAGGAGAGCTTGGAGTAAGTCACGGTGACCGTTACGGGCATATTCTCAGGCATGACAAAGGTCGAGGTACTGTCGTTTACTTTCGTGACAGTAACCGTCCTGCCCTTGGAGTCCTTGACGCGGACAGAAACCGTATAGCCGCTGTTCGGCTGGTGGGAAATCGTGACCACATCGCCGGGCTTGACGTCATCGGCCGCGACCTGTACGCCGTCACGCAGTACGCTGGCGATTTTCGTAGTGCCGTGGGTGCCGCTGCGGATGGTCATTTTGATGTCCGGATACTCGGTGGGCACGTCCGCAGGCGGCTCATCGTTGCTGTCGCCGTTGTCGATTACCGGGCCGTCCAGAAGCGGGGTATAGCCGCTTTCGGTGACGAGGTCAAGGAAACGGGCGAGAATGGCGGCGATTGCCGCGCGGGTAATGGGATTGCTCGCACGCACCGTGCCGTCACTGTAACCGGTCAACAGTCCGTGGACACGGGCATACTCCACATCCGCCGTGAATGCCGTAGAGACAGAAGCGGCATCCGTAAATTGCGCGGGTTCCGGGTCAAGCACATGGAGATTGACATAACGCTTGGCCACAATGTAGCGGTGAATCAGGGCCGCGAACTGTCCGCGGGTAATCGGCGAATCGGGTTTAAACGTGCCGTCGCCGAAGCCCTGAACGAAGCCCTCATCCGTTGCCCACGCGATAGGACCGGCGGCCCGTCTTGTGGTGGCCACGTCCGGGAAGCGGGTCTGTGTGGGAACGCCCTCCAAGTCGCTGCGTCCCTCCATACGGGCCATGACCATCACGAACTGAGAGCGCGTCATGGCATTGGACGGCTCAAAGGTCGTGGGGGTTTTGCCGTTGAAGAGTCCGGAGCCTACTACCTTATTAATGTAGCTGTAGGCCCAGTGAGATGTGGGAACATCCGTGAAGCGCTCTGCTCCGCCGCTCTGGACTGTGATCCTGTTGTCTCTTGCCACTGCGACAGTACACAGTGACATCAGCAATGCAAAGACCAGAAACAGCGAAGCAATCCTGTTTTTCATGCAGATTTCCTCCTTTATGAAGATTTGCCGAGTATAGGCGGAGGCCGTGCCGAAGGTCCGGACGCATGAAATCCGGCTTTCGCGGAATACGGGCCACGAAGTCCGCCGCCCGTACCGGTACGGGAAATCCGGTACGAGTTTCTATATTATAATCTGGCATTCGGGAAAAATCAAGAGGTTCCACAGATTTTTCATGCGATTCCGGATTTTTTAAGGATTCTGTAACAGGTAAATTTTACCAATTACTCTTTTAGGCGGAAACGGAGGGATTTTCCGGAAATTACCCGGAAAATCCCTCCGTTTTGGGAAATTTCACATTCCGCGTCGCGGGCAAGCCCCGCCTCAGGCCCCGGGGGCCGCGCCCGGGTAGACATTCCGCCGAATGACGTTTTCCAGTTCCGGGACGGTTTCGGCCAGCGCGTCCGGACCCGCCGCCTCCAGCGACTGCCGGGGGCGGTAGCCCCATGTGACGGCGCAGACCGGCAGACCGGCGTTGTGGCCGGTCCGGACATCGGTGGCGCTGTCGCCCACAAAGAGCGTACGGGCGGGGTCGGCGCGGAGCGCGCGAAGGATTCCGTACAGTCCCGCCGGGTCGGGCTTGACGGGTATGCCCGGCTTCTTGCCCTGCGCCAGCGCGAACACGCCCGGAAAGAAACGGTCCATAAGGTCCGCCGTGAACTCGTGGGACTTGTTCGAGTAGACGGCCATTTGCAGACCGTCCGCGCGGAGGCGTCCCAGCAGTTCGGGGACGCCGGGGAAGGGGCGCGTATGGTCCGCGCTGTGGAGCGCGTAATAGGCGTTAAAGCGGCGGAGCGTCTCGGCGCGCTGTGCCTCCTCCTGCGCCTCGGGCGGGGAGAAACGCGAAATCAGGTTTTGCATTCCGTGCCCGACCATGGCCTTGTAGGCGTCCGTGGAATGTTCCGGCCAGCCGTATTCGCGGCAGACGTGATTCCCCGCCTCGGCCAAGTCCCGAATGGTATCCAGCAAAGTGCCGTCAAGATCGAAAATTACCGTCTGATACATCCTATCACCTTTAGGTTTTGTTTAAAAAATGCGGCAGATTCGTCAAAGTAACCAAATCATAATAGCCGCCATAATACGAACGCGAGGAAAGACTTATCGAGTTTGTCACATCTTGTGGCAACGCGGCGAAACCATTTAGGGGAGCGTTATTTCCCGTCATGTTTTCTGTAAAATGGTTGTCCAGCCGCCGTTCTCTTTGGAGAGTGTGTCTTCACAGACATTGACCAGAAGAACGTCCAAATTCTCCGAAGAGGTGAATACGCCGGCCCGGTTAAAGTAGCAGTACAAATGATGAATCAGGTCTTCCCGTGTGTTGCGATAGGTAACCCAGAGGTCACGGTAATTATGCAGGGCAATATAGGCGTTAATGGCCGTAACAGAGGCGCCCAGAAGAGCAATGATGACTTTCACCGCGGCGCTGTTCGCGCCCAGCGAAAAAACAGGAATCAGCGCGCCCATTAAAATCGTAGCCGCCATGAGATGGTAATACATAGTCTGATACTGTGCGCTTTTCGTGCTGTACCATTTCATCTGCGGAAGGACACGGTCAAGCAGATAATTCCGCGTCTCCTCGTCCTCAATCTGCATAACGCGCTTACGGATAGCGGCGTCCCGGGAACTGCCGGAAGGCGGACTCGCATCGGAGGATTCATGTCCGCGCAAGGCGTCCTTTAACTGTTCAAACGCCTTAACTTTTGTTTTTTTGCGCGGCTCCTTGACGGTTTCCGTCTCTTGCGGCTCCGTCTCCGCGGCGGCTTCCGGCGGCGGGCTGTGGCGGTATCCCAGTGTGATTTCCCTTGTCTCCATAGTATGTTTCTCCATGTCTGTAAGGTCTGATTCGGGGATGTCCGGGAATTCAAACGCTTTCACAGGTTCCGGGTCCGTGAAAATTTCAAAATCTTCCGGCGTGTCCGCGCTGTCCTCCGGTTCGGACGCCTCCTGTGTATTGGCGCCGGTTTCCGGTTCGGACCCCTCCTGTGTATCGGCGCCGGTTTCCGGTTCGGACGCCTCCTGTGTGTCAATGCCGGTTTCCGGTTCGGATGTCTCCTGTGTGTCGGCGTTGTTTTCCGGTTCGGACGTCCCCTGCGTGTCGGCATTGTTTTCCGGTTCGGACGCCTCCTGCGTGTCGGCGTTGTTTTCCGGTTCGGACGTCCCCTGTGTATCGGCGCTGTTTTCCAGTTCGGATGTCCCCTGCGTGTCGGCGTTGTTTTCCGGTTCCGGCGTCCCCTGCGTGTCGGCGTTGTTTTCCGGTTCGGACGTCCCCTGCGTGTCGGCGTTGTTTTCCGGTTCGGACGTCCCCTGTGTATCGTTGTTATTTTCCGGTTCGGACGTTTCCTGTGTGTCAACGCCGGTTTCCGGTTCCGGAGCGTTGGCGCCGTTCGCGGGTTCCGCGGTGACAGGACTTTCCGCGGTCTCTGCCGCTTTGGACGCGGGAACGTAATCCTCCCCCACACGGTCAAACGCCGCCTTCGCGCTCTCAAAAGCGCTCTGTTCCTGCTCCGGCACACGGTTCTTTTTTCCCATGATTGAGGCCTCCTTCCAGTGATTCCGGCTGTCCGGCACCGTACCCTGTCCCCGCGCTTGTCGGTTCCCAGTATACACCATCCCCCGGAAGCAAATCAATAAATAAAGGGCTACAAAATAACAACAAAAGCGAAAAACGGTAACAAATACGCCGGTTTCAGTATCCGTCCACGGCGGCGGGGTCCTCTGTGAAGCCTTCTTCCGGCGTCATGGCTTCCCAGTACGGCACGGCCGGCGCGGCCTCCTGCGGCTCCGATACCGGGTCAAAGCCCGCGCGCGTAAAGAGTTCTTCCGCCTCCGCGCCGGACAGATACTCCGCCAGTCCCGCGGCCGCCAGCGGCCGTTGACTTCCCGACAGGACCGCCACGGAGTAAAGCGCTTTCTCGTCCGCCGTGTCCACAACGGACAGCATATCGGCGTCCGTCCGGTAGACGATGCCGCCGTCCGCCATCAGGGACCGGACGCGCGTTACGGTTTCTTTCGCGTCCGGCGCGTAGGTTACGCTTTGGGACAGCTCCGCTTTATTCAAAGAACAGGACTCGAAGAGCGTTTGCGTGTACGCGCCCAGCGTGTCCCCGGCGTTGGCCGCGGCGAACAGCGCGCCGTTCTGACGAATCAGGGCCGCCATGTGCGTAAAGTTCCGGATTCCTCTCGGGTTGCCCTCGGGAACCGCCAGCACAAGCCGGTTTTCCAAAAGGTCAACGCGGCTGTCTTGGAGCAGATAGCCGGAGTCGTCAAGGCCGGACATGGCCTCCGGAGAGGCGGACAGGAACAGGTCACAGGGCGCGCCTTCCCGGATTTGCGCCGCCAGCGCGCCGGACGGGGCAAACTGTACGCGCAAACGAACGCCCGGATTGCTTTCCCGGTAACGCTCCATGATGTCCGGAAGGACGTCCGACAAAGAGGAATCGGCCAGTACGGACAGCTCTATGTTACGGAGTTCCCGGAAGGTCTCCGCGCCGTTCCCGTACGGCTCCGGGCCGGAACAGGCCGACAGAAACAGGAGGATACAGAGTAACAGAAGCAGTTTTTTCATAGTTTCCACCGCTTTCCATTGTATGGAAGTTCCGCCCGCGGAATGAACGCTTTTTTGAGCAATGACAGGCTTATTATACGCTGACTCCCCCGAAATTGCAAGACATTCCACGCGCAAGGAAATTCCCGGAAGGCCCGCTTTCGCCCCGCGACAGGATTCGGCGTGTTTCATAAAAAGGCCGGGTATTTTTATGGAAAGCGTCAAGAAAAGCCCTTTCCCGTATCCCGGGAAAGGGTACTTGGAAGTCCGCGGAGCGTTTTTTCCCGTGTCCGTTGCCGGGAAAGACGGAATACGGCGTTTTTCATGAAATGTCCGGCCGCTTTTTGTCGGAAGTCACAGGACGCGTCTTGCAATCGGGACAGGACTGTGTTACACTTTGGCGGAAAGCATAGAAGGAACGGTGAAACGCAATGTCAGAGATTCGGAAAACAGTCATGGTCACGGTGTGCGGACGGCCTAACGTGGGAAAGTCCAGCCTGACCAACGCCCTTGTCGGGGAAAAAATCGCCATCGTGTCGAACAAGGCCCAGACGACCCGAAACCGGGTCTGCGGCGTGCTCAACCGCGGCGGGACGCAAATCGTCTTACTTGACACGCCCGGACTGCACCGCCCGCGTTCCGCGCTGGGGGAGTATATGGTCAAGGTCGTGCGGGAAAGTCTGGACGGCGTGGACTGCGCCCTGTTGCTGGTCGAGCCTATCGCCCACGTGGGCGGACCGGAACAGGCGTTGATTACGCGTATCCGGGAGGAACAGCTTCCCGCGATTCTGTGCGTCAACAAAATCGATACCGTGGAAAAGGCGTCCCTCCTGCCGGTCATGGCGGCGTACCATGAGGCTTGGGACGGCTTCCGGGCCATTGTCCCGATTTCCGCGCGTACCGGGGAAGGCTTGGAGGAACTCTGTGACGAAATCGAAAAATACGCCGAAGAGGGTCCCCAGCTCTTCCCGGACGGCCAGACCAGTGACCAGCCGGAACGGCAGATTATGGGCGAACTGCTACGGGAAAAACTGCTGTTGTGCCTCGATAAGGAAATCCCGCACGGGGTCGCGGTGGAAATCAGCCGCTTTTCGGAACGGGAAGATTCCGGTATCGTGGACGTGGACGCCGTGATTTACTGCGAAAAGGGTTCGCACAAGGGCATTATCATCGGCAAACACGGCGATATGCTGAAAAAAATCAGCTCACTGGCCCGGCACGACATGGAAAAGTTTATGGGTACGAAAGTGTACCTGCAAACATGGGTCAAAGTCAAGGAGAACTGGCGGGACAGCGTCAGCGCGGTCCGGTCGTTCGGCTACCGGGACAGCGATTGAACGCCCGTCCCCGAATTCCGCCTGTAAAGGAACCCGCGTAAGACGGGTTCCGCCGTTCATGAGATGATGTAGGTACGGAGAATCCGCGCGACATAGGCCGTGTGGGGGTCCCGGTTCGCTCTGGGATAGGCGCCGTCAACGTCCTGCGGGTACATGGCGGCCCGGATACTGTCGGGCAGCCGCTCCGGTTCCTGACGCTGTGCGTACAAAACTTCGCATTCGAGCGTGAGCGGGTATTCCCGGACCCCGGGCGTATGGTTAGCTTCGGGGGCCTCAAGGGTCAGGGGGACCGCGGCGGCCTTGTCGATGTCGCGCCCGGACGCGCCGCCACAGATTTTCGTAACGGCGGACAAGGGTCCGTTCAGGGGGACACTGAGCGTAAATTCTCCGGTTTTGTCAATCTGCGCCTTGGTGTAGCGGTTTTCCCGGACATAGGCCACGAAAGTGGGTTCGCCCCATGTGACGCCCAGATTGCCCCAGCCAATCACCATGGCGTTGAACTTGTCGCCGTTGGTATTGAGCAGGATTCCTTTTGGCAGGGCCGTTTGGATCAGGCCCGCGTAATCGGCCAGTGAGACGGTTTTTTTCATACTATCACGGTTCCTTTCCGGTTACGTAGTTCCTTTGTATTTTACGTGACGAATACCGGTTCTGTCAACCGGAATCTGTCGTTGGCGTCAGGCGAGTATGTGTAAAGAGATTCTTGGCAAAGGAGAGTGAGAGCAGGTCCGGAAAAAGAACGGGGCAAAAGCGTAGAAACATCATTTCAATCGGATTCAAATCCGGACCGTAAGCGGGAAGATACATAAGCGTCACTCCGGCGCGGGAGAGAAGCGTCCGGATTTCTAATTGCTTGATAGTCATTTTCCGGTCCCGGAGAATGTGCTTCAGTCGCAATCCTACGCCCGTTCTAAATCGCCTCAATCCTCGTGGATGTAGTATAACATAAATTCGTGTGTTTGGAAAGAAAAATCTTGATAATTAGTGCGATTAGCGCTATGACATTTCTAAACGCACTAATTCGCACGTAGCAGACATCACTTGCAAGTTGCGGAGCAAAAGCCGCAAAAGGAGCAAAAGTCATCCAATCATCTGTGAACGTCACGCGCAGAACCTTTTGCGGCTTTTGCTACTTTTGCTCCGAGACTTTGGGGTGTGCAATAAGGAGGGAACCTGTGAATCTGTACAAGTGTCGAACGATTGCGCAGTTCAAAATCGGCGTATGGCTGGAATCACAGGGGATTCAGCCTGACGACATCGCCGAATGTGCGCTGATTGCGCCAGACGTTGTAAAAATCACCAATCCGGCGGGACAGTATCTTGTGGTGCGCTGGAACTGTGGCCACGCCGAGATTGACATAACAAGGGAGGAATAAGGACATGAGACCCAATCGAATTAACAAACCCAGACGGGTTATCCACGACATCAGCGAACTTCCGGTTATCTGCGACTGCGCGGAGGCGGGGCTTCTGTTGCGCCGGAACCCGGAAGTCATCGCTCGAATGGCGAAAGAGGGCGTCCTGAAAGGCGCGAAACAGGGGCAGAGCTGGTTCTTTCGCCGTGACGATTTGATGAAGTATCTGGACGCCCTGTTCATGGAGGGAGCCGCGACATGACGCTTTCGGAGATGTTAAGCCGCCTGCAGGGCGTCAAAGGGAGCGGAAGTCAGTACACGGCAAAGTGTCCGGCGCACGATGACCGTCACGCGAGTTTGTCCGTAGGCGCGGGGGACGATGGGCGCATTCTGATGAAATGCCACGCCGGATGTTCCACGCAGTCCGTACTCGCCGTGCTGGGATTAACGGAGCGTGATTTTTTTTCAATATCCGTTTCTGTCGATTGGACAATGAAAAATTCTCTGAAATCCGCCTGCGCGAAATTCAGAGAGTTGCGTCCATATCATCGCTGTTGCGTATTTTTACCTAATCAACAGGGGAAAAATAGCGGTTCTGCTCATTCTTAATTCTTTCGTAAAGGTTCGTCAACAGCTTGACATATTCCAGCTTTTCGCGGGATTCCATGGAATCAATGTCGCCGCACTCCGCGAAAAGTGCTAACAACTCCTTATGCCGTTCGGCCTCCAGAAAATCCAGCAACTTACGGCGCATCTCAAACGACAACTTCACTGCTTTAATGCCGTTGCACAGTTCATCGTCTACATTCAAGTCATAAGGCTCAAACGGGACAAGGCGTGCCAGTCCCGCTCGAGCCAGCCTTTCATAATGCGCCTCGGAAACGCTCAACGTATCAGGCTCAGCGGTTTGCGGGATGCCCGGTTCCGCGTTTTGCGGATAAAACGAAAAGCTAAGCATGTTTCTTCCGCCTCCTCAAAGTGATAAAGCCGTTTTCTGACGCCTCTTCCGCTTTTACGCGTCCCCGGATTTCCGCCACTCTTTCCGGACTTAGCCCATCATAGTAACGTATGCCGGCCTCATCAAGAATGCTCTTTGTCTTGTCGCTTAGACGGGCTTGCGCCAGTAAAAGCCCAACAAAGCCCTTCTCCGCGATTTTCTTCGCTTCTTGCGGAGAAAGGTATTTTTTCGCCTTTACCTCCCCGTACTTATCCGACTTTTGCATTGTCCGCGCCTCCGTATATTCGAGGTCCCAGAAAATGATCCATTGCGTGGAAAAGTTGCTCTTCCTGCTCAGCGGGGTAAGTGAAATCGCCACGGGAATCATTCTTTTGCGTTGGCGTTACTGGGACGCCGCAACGCTCCCCAATTTCCATAGCCATGATTTTCAAATTGCGGTGCTCCCGCAATTTGGCAATCATGATGTCCTCATCGTGTTCCATATAGTCCTCCTTTGCTCATCCCAGACCACATGTTGAACAGGCAAACATTCCGGCAATACTTTTAAGCGTATCGCCGGAATGTGATGGTG
The DNA here is from genome assembly GCA_017446225.1 of Oscillibacter sp. Classification (GTDB taxonomy): domain Bacteria; phylum Bacillota; class Clostridia; order Oscillospirales; family Oscillospiraceae; genus Oscillibacter. The sequence goes on along the minus strand of JAFSRH010000032.1, from coordinate 4,127 downwards.
ACTCGGCGGGGATTCGAACCCCGGACCCACTGCTTAAAAGGCGTCATCAAAGCCGCTCTCCGTGGGCGTTCCATCCGTTTTTGACTTGCATCTGACTTGCACGTTACGAGTTTGTCGCCTTCCGCGTTTCCGACTTCCCCGACAAATAGGCGTCCAGTTTGTCAACCGACTTGCGTTTATGAATGGCGTCCAAGTGCGTGTATATCCGCAACGTCGTGGACACGTCCGCGTGTCCCATCTGGGCGCAGGCCTGTACGACATCCACGCCCGCCAAGTACAGCAGGGTACAGAACGTATGCCGGAGCCAGTGCATGGTGATGTTGGGTATCGTCATGTCCAACGCTTTCGGTCCCGGCTTTCCCGACTTCATCCGTTCCATATCCGCAAGCGTCCGGGTTCCGTACTTCCGATTCAGTTCCTTCATGTAGGAACGCCACAGTTTCGCCCATGCGGATTCCGTCATGACTTTGCCGTGTGCGCTGTGAATAACCAGCAGACTGTCCCTCGGCATTTGCGCCATGTAGTCAGCCAGCCGTTGGGGAATGTCCACGGTTCGCATTCCCGCCGCCGATTTCGTGACGTGTCGCAAACTGGGGGAGCCGTTGGAATCGTATTCAATGACTTTGTTGACGCTGATTGTCCGCGCCTGTAAGTCCACGTCGTTCCACGTCAACGCCGCCAGTTCCCCGCGCCGTAACCCGGATAACATCATAATGACTGCCACGGGTTGCGCCCGGTGCGGCGTGTCCCAAATCCACTGCTGTTCTTCTTCCGTCAGGGCGCGACGCTGTTCCTCTTTGCGCCCCACCGCCGTGAGGTGTACCTGTTCCTCCGGGTTCGTGGGAATGACGCGTCCCACCGCTCTGCGGAGAATCTGCCGGATTGCGGAACGGTACAGGTTGATAGTACGCTGGGAAAGGCCATTGTCGGACAGGTCAATCAGGACGCGCTCAATATCATCGGCGCGGACTTGACCAATTTCATATCCCTGCAATTCCTCTTTCCACAGCTTCACCGCACGGCGGTAGTTGTCCATTTGCCGACAGGTGATTTCTTCCTTTTCCTTCAAACGGAGCCAGTCGTCCGCCCATGTGGAGAAGCTGTCGCGCTGGGAGAGAACGTCAAGACCACGGTCTAACTGCAAGCGGACAGCGGTTTCCTTCTCCTTGAGTTCGGCGGGAGACTTTGCGTAGACGCTCTTGTATTGCCGTCTGCCGTTCTCGTCACGCCCCAAATAGATTTGCGTACAGTAGCGACCGTCCGCCCGTTTCTTTGCCCGCGCCATGACGTTTACCTCCAATATGAGAAGCATTTACAAGTCAAGAAGTAAAGTAGATGTATTTCCTTCTTCCAGTTTTACTGCGCGGATGACAATGGACGAAGCAAGGTTGGGGTATAAATCAATAGTCGGCGCATATTGACTGTTCCATACTGCGGACTGATAATGATGAATGCGAAAAACTCCCCATGGTGTATCTTTCCATAAAGAACTGTGGATTACGCCGGGTTCCAGAACGCCGGTTGATATATATATAACATTGTCAACAATCACGGAAAACGTAAGTGTTTTTCCTATCAGCGGTTCCAGTTCGCTCTCCGGCATTAGATACGCAAAAAAAGCTGTATCATTGCTATTGTTGAGCGAAAACCTTACTCCGTCCGAAATAACTTCCACTTGCCCCGGCGTTGGATGCCATCCGTCAACGCTCTCGACAAAAGGATTATTCCCGCTGTTGACATATGTTACTTGTCCATTGGAATTTAACGAAAAATTCCAGTTGCGAATTAAATTCGGATTAGAGGATAATCTCGGATCGGGTGATATTGTGTCCCATTCACAAATATATCCAAGATTATCCAATGAGTATACGCCTTGGGTCTCATAATTAGACTGGAGGTCGTTCCATTGCGCGAAATAATAACTGTTAAAAACGCGATTACAAATACTCAGATAGTTTTCCGTATTTTGGTTGTCAGGTTGGGTGTGGCTCCAATTCGTATAGTTCCATGACTCACCTGTAATCCATTCCCAGCAACCTTCTTGCCGTTCATCTGTACCACCCAGCCAGTATGCGTTTTTCAATCCGACTGTAAGACAGTTAGCAATCAAATTCTGCTCGCTCACTGTAGTGATTGTAGCAAGGTGTCCGCCAACAAATTCGCATGCCGCTTTGGCCTCTGCCCATGTCATGGGTTTGTCATACAACTTATAAGCATGTCCATTGAACAAAGTCGCGCCATCAGGGATTGTTACATAGCCAGATTTCCGATAAGGACACTTGCCCCACCCGAATGTAGCGGTGCCTTCCCGAATAGAGAAGTAAAAGTTGCCCAAGCGAAGAGAGAAATCTACAATTTTTCCGCTGACGCGCAGAATTTTCAAGGAGGAATCAATTCTTCCCGATAATTCCAGTTTCAGGTTAATGTCGCCATCAACGCAAAAATCGCAGTCATGCGCGGAAGATTTCACGCCATTGACAAGCGATGTTTTAGCTTTAAATTCCAAGCCGACTTTCGCGGTCAGCTTTAACGATACCAAACCGCCTTTTATGGTTTTGCCATCAATGTAGAGAACATCTGCTTCCGGCTCCAGCGACAGGCCGATAAAAAGCGTGCCTTCCAGATTAACTTCCGCCTTAGTGATTTTCGGACTGCTGTCAATGTCCTTCCAACCTACGCCCGTTTCATAGGTTCTGCCAATAGACGCACTGAGTTCAAATTGTCCCTCAAGTTTGCCTGTGGCAGCGACGACAAAAGAAGGCTCTATGGACACCAGCACACACGGAACAGGCGCGAACAATATCGGCAAGTCAACTAAAGGAATCGTCGCGCTAACTCGCCCTTCAATGCCTATCTTCACATTGAGCTTACTTGTGAATTTCCATTCAAATTGCGTATATTTTTTGACGTGGTACAAACTGATTTTCGCGTTTACTCCCAGACTTCCCCTGATAGAACCCATTACTTTGAGGTGGTCGGTTTCGTCGGATATTTCCTTACCTATGGATATTTCAGCGGATGTGCTGTATTCAAGCCCGTCATCCGACATCAGGCGGGCGGATTCCGCGTTTATCGCGTCGCTGTCGATTTTGATAACGCTGAAAACTTCCTCCAAGTCAATATCCTCATCTTCCGTAATGACAACCGCGTTTCCGACAGTCTCCACGGACGCAACTTTGATAATCAATATCTGGTCGTTATCCGTCCGGTATGAGAAAATGTCGCCGGGACGCAAGGACTTTGTGTCGGCGGAGGCGTTCTCAATCGTGCATACGCCGTCCTGATAGCTGACATCATTCACTCCGGCGCGTTTTTCAAGCTGTGTGACGCTTTCATCGTAGACAAGGAAGTTATTATCCGCGCTCCCGTCAAGATTCAGTGTCTGCGCCTCGTCGTAATCCTGCGCGGTCGAGGCCAGAAGTTCCTGCATAGGCTGGGTGTACAGCGTGGTCGTGTACTTTTCGCAAAGAGGCGCGAAAGTGTCCGAATCCAGTATGAAAGCAGAGATAATGTAAAATTCAGGAATCGTCCCGGAAAGGCTGATTGTGACCGCTTCTCCGTTAGGCTCCACTTCCTCCACACCAATGGCGGTCATTTGACTGGTTTGTTCGTCATAAACAGCAACCATCAGACAGGCCTTGTCCTCACAGAGATATGTAACCTCTGCTTGCGAACCGTCCATGACTACTCCGCTGACGCCATATCCTCGGCTTTCCATTTCGGCGTCCGCTTCCTGTTGCTCACCCATCAGGTTAGCGAGCATTTTCCCGACGGAATTAGTTCCTGTCACCTCATAAGAGGTATCCGCCAGTTCCCCGGTAATCGTGTCCCCGGAATCAACGCCTGCCGCCGCAGATAAGGGAATCAGCGCACAGACAAGGGAAAAACACAGCAAAAAACTCCAACATCGTTTCACCATAATGAAAACCTCCATATCATGTATGTGTAAAGTTTTTCTTGGCAAGTAAATAAATAAACTAAAAGCCGGGGGGCATGGGTAGTCCTCCGGCGTTGCCTGTGGTATCATGTGATTGTCGAGAACACAGAAAGCAGGCGAGTAAAATGAGTATAGCATATGAGATAAATCTGAGCAAGTACAATATCGGAAGTTTTTCAGAACTGATTCC
>JAFSRH010000031.1 GCA_017446225.1 Oscillibacter sp. | reverse complement strand
TCGGCGCTTACGCCTTCTACGGCGTCAAGTATTATGAGCAGGACTACCGTTTCGGCAAGCTCCCCACCGTGAACATCCCGGACTCCGTTACGGAAATCGGGGCCTCCGCCTTCAAGGGCTGTTCCGGCCTCTCGGAGATGGTAGTTCCCCCCTATGTCACCTCCATTGGCGCCGGGGCCTTCTCCGACTGCCTCAACCTGACCCTCACGGTCTACCCCGATACCCCCGGCAAGACCTACGCCGTGAAAAACGGCCTGAAACACAAGGTTTTCGGCACCACGCGTACGGTCATTTCCAGCGGAGAGTGCGGCCAGCCCTACAAGACCCCGATCTACTGGCTGCTCTACGCGGACGGCGTACTGGAATTTGAGGGGACCGGCGAAATGGCCGACTTCCCAGCCAACCGCAACACAGCCGAACGGGAAGGCCTCTGGTACCGTTCGGAAGCCCCGTGGTACCGCTACCGGAACGAAATTACCTCCGTGGTCATTCCGGAAGGCATTTCCAAGATCGGCGCGCACGCCTTCTACGGCGTCATGTACTACAACTCCGATCACCGTTTCAGCAATCTGTCGGAAGTGACCATCCCGGACAGCGTGAAAACCATTGGCAGTTACGCCTTCTCCGGCTGTGTCAGTCTCCTGTCGGCGCGCCTCCCGGACCACTTGACGACTATCAACTCCTACGCGTTCTCCGGCTGTACCGCTCTGCAAACGCTGATCATCCCGAAGAGCGTTACCTCCATCGGGCAGAGCGCCTTCTCCGACTGCCGCGCCCTGACGCTTCATGTCTATCAGGACAGCAAGGGCCTGACGTACGCGCAGGACAACAAACTCCGTCACCAGATTATTGAATCCGGCCTTCTGGTACCCGGCGAGGAACCCGCTGTGGAACCCGAACCCGATACCCCCGTGGATAAGCCCATCACGCCTCCGTCCAATCCGTTTGACGTCAGCCGGGACGCCTATTCGTTCGTCAACGAGGCCGAGTCCTTCCGTTACACGGGCAGTCCTCTGAGCGGAAAGAATTATCCCATTCCCTACGCGGCGTTCAAGCTGATTTTCGGAGACAGCGTTGCCGGAAAGAGCAAATGGAAGCAGAGCCAGTCCGGCACGTGGGGCGGCAACTGTAACGGCCTGTCCTCCACGGTGGCGTTGTTGTACGCCGGTATCGGCGGTTCCGCGTCCAGCTTCAACCGCGACAACGTTTACTCCATGACCATCACGGACAGTAACGGCTCCGTGGACATTAAGACGTTCATTGAGGCCATGCAAGTTGCCCAGTACACGGACCCGTTCGCGAAGGACTATCAGGGGAACAAACGTACCAACACGGATTTGACCTCCGGAAAGACCCTGAACGATCTGTTACAGCGCGTACAGACGGACGTTTCCGGCGGCAAGTGCGACATTATCGCGGTCGGAAAACAGGGCGTCGGCGCGCACGCCATTCTGGCCTATAAGGTGGAAAAAATCTCCGATTCCGAGTACAGGCTTTATGTCTATGACAGCAATTTCCCCGGAAAGACCCGTTACGTCACCCTGACAGCCTCCTCCGGCTCCGCCCTCACAGAGTGGACGTACAATATGGGCGGCTACGGCGACTGGGGCAGTAACGGCCCGTGCTTCATTTCCTTCATTCCCTTTGACACCATCCGGTCCATCTGGGAGAAGCGCGGAAACCTCCACCAGACCAAGGAAATGCTCAGCGTCAATGTAGCGAACGTGTCCATTCAGGACGCAGAAGGCAACGAGGTCGCAAGCCTGCAAGACGGCCAACTGGTCACGAACAGTACGGAAATTTATGAGGTTCCGGAACTGTCCATGCACTGGTCCGAGACGAACAGTCTCTATCTCCCCAAGGACCTTTACACCATCGTCAGCAAGGACGACAAGGAACTCAAGGCCAGCATGACGGACCTGAATCTGGAAGCGTCCGTCAGCACTTCTTCCAAGAATGTTACGTTTGCTGTGGATGACGCCAGCCGGGAAAACACCGTCTTTATCGAAGGCATGGCCGAAACCGATACCTACTCCGTGGAACTCTCCTCCAGCTTCATTGACTCGCAGTACAAAGAGTTTTCCATCAGCGGCACCGGAAGCGAAGGCATGAAAGATGACACCATCAGCATTTCCGGCGCGAAGGACTCTCTTGCTCTTTCGTCCAACATCACCTATCAGAAACTCTCCCTCAACGGGATGGAGACGAAACAAGAGGACTATTCCACGATTCAGGCTTCCGTGGATCCCGCCAACGGCGAAGGCGGCACGATTTCCCCGGCCGGAAGCGTCAAGGTCGCCCAGAACGAGACGCAGACCTTCACCTTCCAGCCCAAACCCGGTTACAAACTCAGCCGCGTGGAAGTAAACGGCGCGCCTGTCAGTCTGAACGGACGCCTCTACTATGACCTCAAGCCCGAAAACGATAACGGCACCACCATTAAGGCCTATTTCGAGAAAGCCTATGAACTCGGTGACGTGACCGTTGAAGGCCGTACCGCGAAAGTGTCGAAGCTGATGAACACGGCCGACTCTGTCCTGACGGGGGTTCTCCTTGACCGGAACGGCCAGTTCATTGGTTACGCCACACAGGCCCTGAAAGCCGGCGCGACCAGCGGGGCCGTAACGTTCGGCACGGACCTTCCGGAAAAGTGCGTGGTCAGGCTCTTCCTCACGGATGAGAGCAACAAACCCCTCTGCAATCCCGTCCAGCCTGCCCAGTAAAATTTCCTGACCGTTCCCCCGGACGCGCTCCGGGGGGACGCGCGAAAACGCCGTAACTTTTCTGAAAAAGTTACGGCGTGATTTTCTGCCCTGACGGTTATTCCAACGGCTTTCCGCCGACCGCCTGTCCGCCCAAGGCGTAGGCCTGTACTAACATCTCATCCGCGGCCGTCTGCATTTCCTCGGCGCTTGCGCGGCGTCCGGCGGGGCGGAAGGGGTAGGGACTGCCAAAGATTAGCCGCGTACGGCGGAAGGGTTTTTTCGGGCCGTCCACAAAGACCGGCACCAATGCCGCGCCGGTCCGGCTCCCAATCATGACCGCGCCGCTTTTGGCTTTGGGCGGCAGTCCGTCCACGTAGCCCAAGCCGTTCCGGATGGTGGTCCCCTCCGGGAAAATCAGCAGATTATCGCCGTCCCGTAGAATCTGTATCGCGGTCTTGACGGCCTTGATGTCGGCCCCGCCCCGCTGGACCGGAAATACGCCCAGCGTACGTAAAATCCAGCCCAGAACCGGATTCTCAAACAGTTCCGCCTTGGCCATCGCGTGCAGACGGTAGTTGACGGGCAAATGCACGGCAATGAGAAGCGGGTCCCAGTCGCTGGCGTGGTTCGGACACAACAGCACGTTGTGCCGCGGCAGACGTTCCAGCCCTTCCACCTTGACCGGGTGGACAATGGCAAGGTATACTTTTAAAAGCCAGTAGGCCACCACGTAAAAGGCGTTGGTGGGCTTTATTTTTTCCGGTGTCTCGTTCATAATGCGGTCCTTTCACGGATAATCTGTTCCAATGCCTCCACGGTCTCCTGAAAGGTCAGTTGCGAGTTGTCGAGCCGTACGGCGTCCTCAGCCTGACGCAACGGGGCCGCATCGCGGGAGACATCGTCCCTGTCACGCCGTTCCAGCTCGGCAAGGACTTCTTCATAGGGTTTCGGGGCGCCGCGCTGAGACAGTTCCAGCGTCCGCCGCCACGCCCGTTCCTGCGCGGAAGCGGTCAGAAAGACTTTCACATCGGCGTCCGGAAGGACGACCGTCCCAATGTCGCGCCCGTCCATCACCACGCTGTGGGACTTGGCAAGATTGCGCTGAAGGTCCATCAGGAACGCGCGTACCGCCGCGTGTGCCCCCACCGCGGACGCCGCCATGGAGACTTCCGGCGTCCGGATCTGCTCCGTGACGTCCTCTCCGTTCAGGTACATATGCTGTAGTCCGTCCGCGGCGTGAGCGAGTTCGATGCGCATTTCCGGCAGACGCGCGGCCACCGCCGCCCCGTCTTTCGGGTCCACGCCCGCCCGGAGAATCGACAGGCCCACGGTACGGTAAATCGCGCCCGTGTCCACGTACAGGAAGCCGAACTTCTCCGCGGTCACGCGGGCCAGCGTACTTTTCCCCGCGCCGGACGGGCCGTCTATGGCAATGCTGTAATGTTTCATGAATGGTTCCTTTCCAGAGCGGGTCCGAGGGCGGCGGCGCGTCCGGCCGCGTATCCCGTGGACCACGCGATTTGCAGATTATACCCGCCGGTATAGGCGTCCACGTCCAGCAGTTCCCCGGCGAAGTACAGTCCCCGGACGCGGCGGGATTCCATGGTTTTCGGCCGGACTTCCGTCACGTCCACGCCGCCGGACGTAACCACCGCCTCCGTAATGGGACGCGTACCGGCAATGTCAATGGGGAACGCCTTCAGAAGCCGGAGCAGTTCGCGCCGCTGGGACTGCGTCAGGTCATGGGCCTTGCGGTCGGGCGGAATTCCGCTGTCGTCCACGATAACCGGTATCAGTTTCCGGGGAAGAAGGTCGTTCAAGGTGTTGGAAAAGTCACTGTTTGCGTACTTGCGCAAGTCGGAGAGCAGACGCCGGTCGAGTTCGTCCGGGTCAAGCGCGGGTTTCAGGTCGAGTTCGAGCCGGTAGCGGCAACTCTCAAATCGCCGCATATGCGCGGAGGCGGAGAGTACCAGCGGCCCGCTGACGCCGAAGTGTGTGAAGAGCAGTTCCCCGAATCCGCTGTAGACGGTTTTCTCGTTCTCCCGGACGGTCAGGCCGACATTACGCAAAGTCAGCCCTTGCATACGCGCGCAACGTCCGCCGCGTTCGCGGAGCGGGACCAGAGACGCGCGCAGGGGCGTGACGGTATGTCCAAGCGCTTCCGCGATACGGTGTCCCTCCCCGGTGGAGCCGGTCGCCGGATACGATACGCCGCCGGTTGCCAAGATGACGGCGTCCGCGGCATAGCGGCCCCGTTCGCCCGTGACGCCGGTCACGGCGCCGGACGCCGTATCTACCGACACGGCGCGGTCCCGCGTCAGCGTGACGCGCAACGCTTTCAAACGCCGTTCAAGGGCCGCGCTGACATCGAAAGCGCGGTCCGAGACCGGAAACACCCTCCGGCCCCGTTCGACTTTCAACGGCACCCCCAGCGATTCAAAAAAGGCCATGGTGTCCCGGGGTCCGAACCCCGCGAAGGCGCTGTACAGGAAGCGTCCGTTACGCGGAATCGCGGCCAGCAAAGTGTCACGGTCGGCGTCATTGGTCAGGTTACAGCGTCCCTTTCCGGTGATGTTCAGTTTTTTTCCAAGGCGTTCGTTGGGTTCCAGAAGCGTGACGCGCGCGCCGTGTTCCGCGGCCGTCAGCGCGGCCATCATCCCGGACGCCCCGCCGCCGATTACCACTACGTTCCGATTGTTTGTCAAGCGGCCTCACTCCTCATCCGCGCGGCCGAATACGCCGTACTCGTTCCAGATGGTTTCCAAACGGGAAAAGGTCTCCGAGGCGTCCGCGTCCAGACGGTGCGCCAGTTCGATTAACAGCGCGTTCATCATGGACAGCGGGGCAACCATGGAGTCTACGAACGATATCATCTCACAGGGGACCAGCAACGGGGCGTCCGAGAGCGCGTACACGGGGGACTGTACGTTATCCGTCACGGCGACAATGGACGCGCCCCGGTCCCGCGCGAACTTCACCGTGTTGACCGTCACGAGCGAGTAGCGCGGGAAACTGATGGCAATCATGACGTCTCCGGGACCGATCCGGAACAACTGCTCAAAGATTTCTCCGGCGGCGTTGGAGCGTACGAGCGTTACCTGTTCCAGAAGGAAGTGAAGGTAAAAGTAGAGGTACCCGGCCACAAAGAAGGAGGAACGCGCCCCCAAGATGTAGACCCGGCGCGCGGAGAGAATGCGATCGGCCACGCGCCGGAAGTCGTCCGGGACGGCTTGCGCGGCGGCCTGACGGAGCGTCTCCATGTCGCGCCGGATGGCCGCGCCGGGCAAATCCGGGAAACGGGCATCGGCGTCCCGCAGACGTTCGGGGGCCGTCAGGCGGCTTCGGAGCACTTCCTGTAAAGCCTTCTGCATTTCGGGGTACCCGCCGTAACCGAGTTCGGAGGCGAACCGGACTACGGTCGATTCGCTCACTTGCGCCAGTTCGCCCAGCCGGCCGGCGGTCATGGAAGCGGCGCGTTCGGGGTGGTCTAAAATGTAACGGGCAATCCGTTTCTGTCCCTTGGAAAAGCGGTCCATGTCCTGTTGCATGACACGCAGGATGTTTTTACGCAAAAGTGTTCACCTTCCTATAGGCCCGCGTCCCAGAGGGCCGCGACTTCCTCCGGGGTCAGCCGCCGCCACTTTCCCGGCGGCAGGGCGTCCAGCGTGAGCGTATGTTCCCGCACCCGGCGCAGACGCGTGACGCGTAAGCCGCATTGGGCGCACATACGCCGAATCTGCCGCTTCTTCCCCTCATGGATGACGACCGACAGCACGGCGCGCCCATGTCCGGAGCGCAACGGGCGCACGTTCGCCGGACGGATGGTCTCCCCGCCGTCCAGCGTACGCACCGCCGCGAGACGCTCCGCGGCTTGCGCCAGTTCCCCGCGCACCGTGACTTCGTACTCCTTTTCGACTTCCCGCGCCGGATGGGTCAGCCGGTACGACAGTTCGCCGTCATTGGTCATCAGAAGCAGGCCTTCCGACTGGAAGTCCAGCCTCCCGACCGGAAAGACGCGTTCCCCGCAGTCACGGACGAGTTCCGCCACGGTGGGCCGTCCGTGGGTGTCGCGCATGGTGGAGACGTAACCCGGCGGCTTGTGGAGCATGAGACAGACGGACGTCTCCCGGGCGGGCAGGGGGCGGCCGTCCAGCAGGATGGTATCTTTGTCCGGATCGGCCTTTTGTCCGGGGACGGCGGTTTGTCCGTTGACGGTCACGCGTCCGGCGGCAATCCACGCTTCCGCGGTCCGGCGCGAGCAGAGCGCGCCTAACAGTTTTTGTATCCGCGTTTCCATATCAGCCGAAGGAGGCGGGAAGCTGTTCCCAGTTATAGGAGGCCTGTTCCCAGTTGTAGGACGTTTCCCGGGCGGAGGCCTGTTCGCGGTTGTAGGACGTTTCCCGGGCGGAGGCCTGTTCCCAGTACGGGGCGCTCTGGCCGCGCCCGTAGGAGCGGTCCCAAGCCTGTTCGTAACTCTGCCAGCCGGAAGAGAGCGGTTCCGGCGTTGCGGACATCTGTTCCAGTCCATAGAGCTGTTCTTCCGAGAGCGGGGCAACGGTGTCGGCCGCGTCCAGCGCAACGGGCACTTCTTCCCCGCACAGCGCGTCCACGCGTCCCCACTCCGCGCCGTTGACCAGAAACACCGCCACGCCGACTTTTGTCCCCAGCGTCACGGGGGCCACAAGGGGCCGGTCCAGTTCCAGCCGTATATCGACCTCCGCGCCGTACGGCACCTGTACGCCGAGGGTCGTTCCGGCAATCAGCGGCACGGTACCCCAGCGTCCGCCCGTGACCGGGACTTCTCCGAGAAAGTTCCCCATGACCGTCAGGTTACGCGGCGTCACGGGCGGGAGTTCCGGGGCTTTGGGCGTGGGCCACGACAGTTCCGGCTCTTCCGGCACGGGTTCCCACGGCGTGGAAAAGCCGTATTCGTACATTTTCCGGTGGTCGTTCCAGTCATCGCCGTCTTTCAGCGTGACGGCAATCAGACGCCGTCCGGAACGTTCGCAACAGGTTACGAGCGTACGTCCCGCCGCTTTCGTGTAGCCCGTTTTGAGTCCGATACAGCCTTCCAGCGAACCGAGCAGTTTGTTATGGTTCTTCATGCTCCGTCCGGCCAGCGTGACGGTACGGGTGGAAGTAATGCGGCGAAGGGTTTCGTTTTCCATGGCGGCGTTGGCGAGTTTGGCCATGTCGCGCGCGGTGGAATAGTGCTCCGGATGGTTCAGGCCGTGCGGATTTGCGAAGGAACTGTTCCACATCTCCAGCGAACGGGCCATTTCATTCATCCGCCCCGCGAACGCCGGAACGCTCCCGGCCACATATTCCGCAATCGCTACCGCGGCGTCATTCCCGGACGAGAGCATGAGACCGTAAAGCAGGGCTTCCAGCGTCAGCGTCTCCCCGGCTTTCAGGTACATGGACGAGCCTTCCGTCCCGGCGGCGTTCCGGCTTACGGTGACGGTATCGGTCAGTTTGCCGTCTCTGAGGGCCACAAGCGCGGTCATAATTTTGGTCGTACTGGCAATGAGCATTTGCTGATCGGGATTCTTTTCGTAAAGCGTCTGTCCGGTGGTAGCATCGTAGAGGATGGCGGCGGAGGCGGAGGTCTCCAAGGCGCGCGCCGGAGCCGAGAGCGGGAAGAACGAAACCAGCAGAATGAGCGTCAGAATACGGCTTACGGGTGTTTTTATCATGAAATTTCACCTCAAGTGTAATTTACGCCGAGAGGTAGTATGCCCCGTCAATCGGTTTCCGTTTCCTGTTCACGGACTTTCCGGTCGTGATTTTTGTCGAAATAATTTTCCACTCTTGTCATAATATCGGGCGCGGCGTCCACGATACGGTCCACGGTATTGAGCGGCGGCGCGGCCACGGGCAGTACGCGGGTAATCCCGTCCCGGACCGTCAGGAACGCCACGGGGTCAATCTTCACGCCGGCGGCCCCGCCCCCGGCGAAGCCGTCCGAGGTTTTGCCGTAACTGCCGCCGCCGCTCCCGAAGCCGAAGCTGACGCGGGAAACCGGAATCAGCGTCACGCCGTCCGGCGTGGTGATGGGCTTGCCGACAATGGTGTTGACATCGGCCATTTCCCGCACGCGCTCAAGGGTAGAGCGCATAAGTTCATTCAGGGCATTGTTTTTTTCCATGGGAATCCGTCCTTTCCGGTTACTTATCTTCTTTGCGCAATGCTTTCAGCAGAGGGCGCAGGGAGAACAGGAGCGCCCATACGCGCAGCGTCAGACCGACATCCGCTTCCAGCCGCAAGTCCGGCGCGTCAAAATCCGTGTCCACGCGGATACAGGGACGCGGAATTCTGCAAAGGCGTTCCAGCGTTGGCATAACGGCCCAGACCAGCGCGAGCGTATCGCCGCAGAGTACGGCGGCGTCCGCGGGTTCGTTGCGCCCGCCGTAGGTGACGCGCAGCGTCAGCGGGTCCACGCGTACCGCGCCCCGGACGTTGCGCAAAGCCTCCAAGACGGGGTTCCAGAGGCGGCGGACGATACGTAAGATCCGCTTCACGTCCGGGGAGCGTTTCTGTTTGGGCGCGGAAGGCTTCGGTTCTGGTTTGCCGGACGCCTTCGGCGGTTTCCGTTCCGGCGGGGGATAGAGGCGGTAGCGCACCGGTCCGGCGCGGACTTCCGCCGTCAGCGCGCCGTCTTTGGCGGAGAGCGACACCCGCAGACGCAGGGAGAGTATCAGAACGAGCAGAAGGGCCAAGACAGCCAGCACCCAAAGAACAGGCAACGAAAACACCTCCTTACTGTTTTCCCGGACAGCTTCCGGCGTACCGGAACGCTGACAGAAGGCGGTTTCACGGGGTCGGAGACACGCGGCCGGGCGATTTTCCGGGCCTTACGCCGCCGGCGTCCCGGACGTTTCCGGCGTGTCCGGAACGTACCGGCCAGCCGGTAGGGCTTCCGCGCGGCGCGGGGGCGTGATACGCGCTTTGACAGCAGGCGCGGCCGGGATACCGCCAGCAGTTCCCGTACGGGCAACGCCGCTTCCGGCGCGTCCACGGTCTCCGGTTCCGATGCGTCCACAATCTCCGGTTCGGGCGCGTCCACGGTCTCCGGTTCCGATGCGTCCACAATCTCCGGCTCGGGCGTGTTCACGGTCTCCGGTTCGGACGCGTCCACGGTCTCCGGCCCGGGCGTGTTCACGGTCTCCGGTTCGGACGCGTCCACGGTCTCCGGCCCGGGCGTGTTCACGGTCTCCGGTTCGGGCGCGTCCACAGTCTCCGGTTCGGACGCGTCCACGGTCTCCGGGTCCGGTACGTTTACGGTCTCCGGTTCGGGCGCGTCCACAGTCTCCGGGTGGGGCGTGTTCACAGTCTCCGGCTCGGACGCGTCCACGGTCTCCGGGTGGGGCATGTCCACGGTCTCCGGGTCCGGTACGTTTACGGTCTCCGGGTGGGGCGCGTCCACGGTCTCCGGTTCGGACGCGTCCATAGTCTCCGGGTGGGGCGTGTTCACAGTCTCCGGCTCGGACGCGTCCACGGTCTCCGGGTCCGGGGACACGGCGTCACCCGTGGAATCGGACGGCTTTTCTGTCTCCGGCAAATCCTCTATCTTTAACTGGCGCGGGGGCAGGTCGTCCTCATTCAGCGGCGGCAGTTCGTCCAGACTGCTGATGTGAAACGAGCGTAAAAATTTTTCCGTGGTCCGGTACAGCAACGGCCGGCCCGGGGCCTGTAAGTTTCCGCAGGTTTCGATTAACCCCCGTTCCAGCAGAAGTCCCACGGTATAGGCGCTGTCCACGCCCCGCAGTTTGTCCACATAGGCGCGCGTTGTGGGCTGGTAGTAGGCGATGATGGTCAAGGCCTCCAAGGCCGGTTGACTGAGTTTCGCGGGCTTACGGATTTCAAACGCTTTCCGTATCGTCTCCGCGTGGTCCGGCGCCGAACACAACTGCCAGCGGTCCTCCATCTGTAACAGCCGGATACCGCGGCGTTCATAGGCGTAATAATCCTGTAGACGGCGCAGAATCCGCTCGACTTCGGCCCGTTCCAGCGACAGGGCAAAACAAATCCGGTCCGCCTGTACCGGCTCCCCGGAAGCGAACAGAATGCCCTCTACGGCCGATTCCAATTCTTTACTGTCCATATTCCGCCTCCTTCGCCTTAACCCGGCGGCGCGGCGGCAACGCGTCTACGGCGGCGCAGTCCCCGGCGCGGACCAAATTCCGGCGCCGCTTCCGGGCGTTCCTCCGTACTCTCCGCCACGCTTTCGCCGTCCACGGCCTCTACGGAGTAGTCGGACGGCGGCCCAAACAGGCGGATCATCCGGTTCCGGCACAGTTCCAGCACCGCCAGAAACGTTGCCACAATCTCGCTCCGGCTCCGGCTCCCGAAAAAAACGCCAAGCCATTTCAGCGGTCCCTCTTCCCGCAGACGCCGCAAGAGTTCTTCGGCCTTCGTCTCCACCGGGTACGGCTCATGTCGCGCGATTTCCCGGAACGCCGCTTCCGGGGACGGCAACGACCGCGCCGAACGGCTCCGCAGTTCCGCCAACGCCGCGCTCAAGTCCGACAGACGCTGGTTGTACTCGTACACTTTGCCGCGTTCCAGCGGCTCCGGGTCACGGGTCATGATACTTCGGCCGAATTCGCCCAGCGGGCCGAGTTTCGCCGCCATGTCCTTAATTTTCGCGTAACTCTCGTTCCGCTTCCGCTCTTCCAGCGACTCTATCAGCGCGTCCATTTCCGTTTGCGCCTCTTCGTCCTCGATCGAAAGCAGCATTCTTGACTTGATGTACATCAGTTGGGACGCCATGGTAATAAATTCGCTGGCTACTTCCAAGTCCATGCTCTGCCGCCGCGCGATCCAGTTCAGGTACTGGTCACAGATCAGGGTGATGGAAATGTCCTGAATTTCCATCTTGTTCCGGCTCAGGAGAAAGAGAATCAGGTCCAGCGGCCCCTCAAAGTCTTGCATTTCCTCCGTACGGGTGCGGACCACCTTTTCAAGTTTAAATACGGGACTGTCCATGTCCGCCGCCTTTCACTGGATAAAACCGCCCAAACGGGACACCTTAACTTGAAAACAACAGAATCAACAGGCTCCGGTACAGCCACGCCACCGTATGACTGACAAAATTGCCGTCCAAGCCCAGCCAAATCACCGCCAGCAGAATCAGCATTCCGAACTGTTCGTAGCGCATCCAGCGAACGTACAGCCGGTCCGGGAGGAACGCCGCGAGCACTTTGGAGCCGTCCAGCGGCGGGAAGGGAATCAGATTGAACACGCCCAAGCCCAGCGACAGGAGCGGCACGGAGTAGCCCCAGAAAAGGAGCAGTACGGAGTCGTTCGCCGTCAGGCGCGCCAGAAGCATGGACGCCGCCGCGAGTACGAAGTTGGACGCCGGTCCGGCCAGCGCGGTCAGGGCCATGCCCCATTTCGGATTACGGAAGTAGCGCGGGTCAATGGGGACGGGCTTGGCCCAGCCGAAGCCCGCCGTAAACATCATGATCAGTCCGAACCAGTCGATATGCCGCAGGGGATTGAGGGAAAGTCTGTGCTGATTCCGGGCGGTCGGGTCGCCGAGGGCCAGCGCGGCGAGTCCGTGCGCGCTCTCGTGTACGCTCAGGCAGATGACGACCGCCGCCACACGCGCCAGCGTGGCGCGAAGGGAGGTAAAATCAAGGGCTTGTAACAGATTTTGTAAATAAACGGTCATGCGGACACCCCTGTTTCGCAAATTGCCCTGATTATAACAGCTTATCCGGGAAAATACAAGCCGTTGGAGAGACTTTTCCGCCGGGAAGCCCGTCACACGGAAAAAGTCTGATAGACAAACGCGGAAATTTGTATTATAATTGGCGGGATGATTCCATGGACGCCCGTCCATGACAGAAACCGGACGGCGTGAACCGGCCGGAAATAAGGAGCTGAAACATTGAACATGATGAGAAAAACCATTGCGGAGGGCGTGTCGCTGACCTGTCTGCCCGTAAGCAAATTCAAGACGGGCATTCTGTCGGCGCAGTTCGCCGTACCGCTGACGGCGTCCGCGGCCGGGGCCGTGGCCCTGATTCCGTCCGTCCTCCGGCGGGGGACCGTGAACTACCCCGACATGGGCCGTCTGTCCGAACGCCTTGACAACCTCTACGGCGCGCGCATGGATGACACCGTCCGGAAAATCGGGGAATGCCAGTGCGCGGGCTTCGTGGCCAGTTTTCTGGACGACCGTTTCGTACCCGGCGGGGAACGTCTGCTCGAACCCGTTACCGCTCTGCTTGGGGAACTCCTCTGCCGCCCCGTCACGGAAAACGGCGCGTTTGTCCCCGCCTACTTTGAGAGCGAAAAGGCCAATCTGCTGGACGCCATTGGCAGTATCCGGAACGACAAACGCCTCTGGGCCGGACGGCGTCTGTTGTCGGAGATGTGCGCCGGGGAGCCGTACGGCGTATCGCGTCTCGGGGAGGAAGCGGACGCGGACGCGCTGGAAGGTCCGGACCTTTACAGGCGTTACCGTGACCTGATTCAAAGCGCGCCGCTGGAACTGGTCTATTGTGGGAGCGCGTCCGCGGACGAGGTGGAGGACGCGTTACGGGAAGCGTTCTCCGCGCTGCCCCGCGTGTCCGTGCGGACGCTCCCCGCCGTACGCCCCCACGAACCCCGCCCCGATGTGCTCCACGTCTCCGACTCCATGGACGTGACGCAGGGGAAACTTGAACTCGGCTTCTCCTGTGACAGCGATGACTATATGGCCCTTCTGATGGGCAATACCCTCTTCGGCGGAAGCAGTAACTCGAAACTGTTCATGAACGTGCGCGAAAAGCTCTCCCTGTGCTATTACGCCTCTTCCGTCTTTCACCGTCAAAAGAACCTCATCACGGTTTCGTCCGGCATTGAGTTCGGCAATTACCAGCCCGCTTTCGATGAAATCATGGAACAGCTCCGCATGGTACAGGAGGGCCGCTGGGAGGATTGGGAAATCGACAGCGCCCGGAGCCTTCTTCTGAACTCGTACGCGTCCATGGGGGACGCGCAGGGCAAACTCGAAAACTTCTACCTGTCCCGCGCCGTCACCGGCCTTCCCGACACCCCCGAACAACTTGCGGACATGGTCCGCGCCATGACCCCCGAGCGTATTATTGAAGCCATGCGGACCGTCCGACTGGACACGGTCTACTTCCTCAAAGGAAAGGAGGCGGCGGCATGAATTTCACACAGTACGACCGTATCGGGGAGCGCGTATACCGGAAGAAGCTGGAAAACGGTCTGGAACTTCGTATTGTGCCCCGTCCGGACTACGTGCGCAAGTACGCGTTTTTCGCCACGCGCTACGGCGGCATGGACACGCGTTTCCAGTTGAACGGGCAGTGGCTCGACACCCCGCCCGGTATCGCCCATTATCTGGAACACAAGATGTTTGACACGCCGGACGGCAACGCCTTGCAGGACCTCGCCAAAAACGGCGCGGAGCCGAACGCGTTTACCTCGAACGCCCTGACCGGCTACTACTTCGATTCCACGCGGCATTTTGAGGAAAATTTACGGATTCTGTTATCGTTCGTGTCCGTCCCCTACTTCACAAAGGAGAGCGTGGACAAGGAACAGGGCATTATCGCGCAGGAAATCCGCATGATTGAGGACAATCCCGACTGGCAGATTTACCACCGCATGGTACAGGCCATGTACGCGCGCAACACCGGCCGTACCGCTATCGCCGGGACCGTGGAGAGTATCCGCGAAATCACCGCCGATACCCTTTACCGCTGTCATGAGGCGTTTTACACGCCTTCCAACATGATTTTGTCCGTGGTCGGGGACGTGGACCCGGAACGCGTGGAGGAAATCGCCGTTGAAATTCTTCCCGCCATTGGCGGCCCCGTCATCCCGCGCGATTACGGACAGGAACCGCCGGAAGTCGCCGCGCATGAACTCCGCCGTACCATGGAAGTCGCCACGCCTCAGTTTTTGACGGGCTTCAAGTGCCGTCCCGCGGAACACGGGGAAGCGTGGTTCCGTCAGGCCATTGTCGGGGAACTCGCCTCCGATCTCCTCTTGGGCGAATCCAGCCCCCTGTATTTGCGCCTCTACGACAGCGGCCTGATCAATTCCAGCTTCGGCGGAGACTACGAACTCCTTCCCGGTTACGCCTGTTTCTATGCCGGAGGCGACAGCCGGGACGCCCGCGCCGTCACGGACGCCATTTTACAGGAGGCCGCAAAAATCGGCGGCGGTCAGTTGGACCACGCCCTTTATCAGCGCGTACGGCGTACGATTTACGGATCCTATGTCCGGAGTTTCAATTCCTTTGAGACCATCGCCGTGTCCATGACGGAGGGCTGTTTCTACGGCTACGACCCCTTCCGTTTCCCGGAAATGTTCGAGTCCATCACGCCGGAGGACGTATGCGCGTTTCTGCGGGAGAACGTCACGGCGGAAAACTGCGTGCTCAGCGAAATCGTACCCGGGGACGCCGGGACGGAGGAAACTCCATGCGCCGGGGTGTGAGGACCGCCGCGGAGCGGTTCCGCAAAAGGGGGCGGCGCTGAAATGGAACAGGCTTTGAAAAATATGCCCATTGCCTTTCCGGGCCTCTTGGGCGACTGGTCATGGAATCCCGATCCCGTGGCCATCCATATCGGGCACGGAATCTACTGGTACGGTATCATTCTGGCCGTTGCCATGCTCTGCGGGACGTGGCTTTCCATGCGCCGCGCAAAGTACGCCGGAATCACGGAGGACCACGTGCTGGACTTCGTCCTCTGGGCCACGCCGTGCTGTATTATCGGCTCCCGGACGTACTACGTCTTTTTCAACCAGTCCCTCTACCGCAACGCCGCGGGAACCTTCGACTGGGGCCGCGCCGTGGCCGTCTGGGACGGCGGCATCGCTATGTACGGCACCGTCATTGTCGGTCTACTGGTCGCGTTCGTCTTCTCGTGGCGGCGTTTCATTCCCTTCGGCGCGCTGATGGATACGCTGGTGTACGGTCTCATCCTCGGGCAGTCCATCGGGCGCTGGGCCAACTTCGTCAACCGGGAAGCGTTCGGCGTGCCGACCGATTTGCCGTGGCGTATGCGGCTCTGGTTCAGCGGGGCAAACAATGTCCCGGTCGCGGTTGACGTTCACCCCACGTTCCTGTACGAAAGCCTCTGGAACCTGCTGGGCCTGATTCTGCTGTTGACGGTCATCTCACGCGGGCGGCGTTTTGACGGGGAAAACGCGTGGTTTTACTTCCTCTGGTACGGTCTGGGCCGGGCGTGGATTGAGGGTTTACGTACGGACAGCCTGTATCTGTTCGACTGGACTTTCTTCGGCGTGCCTGTCCGGGTCTCACAGGCCTTGAGCCTGTGTCTGGCGGGACTGGCCGCGCTGGTACTCTGGTTTGAAATCCGCGTTCTGCGGCGTACCCCGGACCGGCTGTACGTCAACCAGCCGGAGAGCCGGCAATGGTTCGAGGAAGACCCGGCTTTTACGGACCGTCAGCCGGCACGGCAAAAAAAAAGGACAGGGGGAAACAATATGGCAATCCTGATGGACGGAAAGGCGCTGGCTGAAAAGACCCGCGCCCGCATTCAACAGCAAGTCCGCGCGTTACAGCGTCCGCCCTGTCTGGCGGTCATCCTCGTGGGCGCCGACCCCGCCTCACAAATTTACGTCCGGAACAAGGAAAAGGACTGCGCCGAATGCGGGATTCAAACCCTTCCCTGCCGTCTGCCGGAGAGTATCACGGAAGAACAGCTCCTGACCCTGATTCGGCGTCTCAATGAGGACCCCGCCGTAGACGGGATTCTGTGTCAGTTGCCCCTTCCGCCACATATCAACGCTTCGGAAGTTCTCCGCGCCATTGCCCCCGAAAAGGACGTGGACTGCTTCCATCCGTCCAATATCGGACAGCTTTCCATGGGGGAGCCGGTCTTTCTGCCCTGTACCCCGGCCGGCATTATGATGCTCCTGCTGGAATACGGAATCCCGGTCCGGGGGCGTCGCTGCGTGATTATCGGACGAAGCAACATTGTCGGCAAGCCGCTGGGCATGCTCCTGACCGCCGCCGATGGCACGGTCACCATCTGCCATTCCCGGACGGAACACCTCGCCGACATCACCCGTCAGGCCGACATCCTGATTTCCGCCGCCGGGAAGCCCGGACTGGTCACGGCGGACATGGTCAAGGCCGGGGCCACGGTCATTGACGTGGGCATGAACCGGGACGAAAACGGCAATCTGTGCGGAGACGTTGACTTTGAGGGCGTGTCGGGACAGGCGGGTTGGATTACGCCGGTACCGGGCGGCGTAGGACCCATGACCCGCGCGCGTCTGCTGGAAAATGTGCTCACCGCCGCGAAACGGAGGCTCAGCGGCGAATAAAACGGAATGGGGGCGGACTTCATGGTTATTCATCAGTCTGCGGAGGACTATCTGGAATCAATTCTCGCGCTGGAAGAGCGGCTCGGACACGGACAGGTGCACTCCATTGACATTGTCAACCGTCTGGGATTTTCAAAGCCAAGCGTCAGCATTGCCATGAAAAAGTTACGGGAAAACGGCTACATCCTTATGGCCGGTGACGGCGCCATCACGCTGACCGACAAGGGCATGGAAATCGCTTCCAGCGTATACGGCCGCCACAAGACCCTTACGAAACTGTTCGAGTATCTGGGCGTCTCCGCCGGACAGGCGGAAGTGGACGCCTGCAAGGTGGAACATGACCTGAGCGAAGAGACGTACCAGAAGATTGTAGGGTTCGTCCGCCGGGCCTGTCCCGAGTGGTCCTGAAAACGAACGGACGCGCCGCGTACCAGCGGCGCGCCCGTTTTTCAGTACAACAGAATCACAAGGAGGGCGGCGGCGGAGAAAATCAGGGCGGCGGCGCGGCGAAGGTCGGCGTCCGCGGACCGGTCCATATCCTGTAAACTCCGCTCCAGCCGCCCGGAAAGTACGTCCACGGCGCGGCGTATCTGTTCCTCGTCCCCGCGCAAGACGGGGGAGAGTTCGCGGAGCGTCAGACGGTCCGTTGGGGAGAGCGGAAGGGCGTCCGCTTCCCTGCCCCAAATCACGGACGGCGGCCGCCCTTGCCGTACGCCCCCGGCCACGGTACGGAAAAACGCGGCGGCGTCCGGCCCGCACGTTTCCGCCAGACCTTCCAGCAGATCCGGAAGCGGTATCCGGGCCAGCCGGATTTCCTCCCCCATCCGCGCAAACGCCGCCCGCAAATCCGATAACAGGACCCGTTTCCGCCGCCGTTCGCGTACGCTGACGCGCGTCCCCCAGAACGCCCCCAGCAAAATACAGGCGATTCCCCACGCTTTCACAGTTCTTCCACTTCATAGCGGCGCGTCTGCCCCTCGCGCGCAATCCGTACGGCAAGATGAAAAATCCGGCGTTCGAGCAAGTCCCTGTAGAGCGGCTTTTCGGACAGTTCCGCGCTCCCGGTCGCGTGGACCGTGGCCAGAAGTCCGACCCCGCACCCCGCCGCCATGGTCACCGCCCGGATATCCTCCGGGACCGTGATTTCGTCCAGCGCGATGATTTCCGGATTCATGGCCCGTAAGACGATGGGAATGCCCACCGCTTTCGGACACGCGTCCAGCACGTCCGTATGGGGTCCAATGTCCATCTGTGCCTGTCCGCGCACGGTAACGGCCACTTCTCCGCGCTCGTCAATGAGCGCCACGCGCCGCGCGCCGTACGCCTCCGTGCCCGCGGACAACTGCCGCACGAGGTCACGTAACAGGGTGGTTTTCCCGCCGCCCGGGGGAGAGAGCAGAAGCGTATTCATAAACCGGTTTTCGCGGAACAGTTGCGGGAGCAAGTCCTTGGCAATATCCCGCCGTTCCCGCCCAATCCGGATGACGGCGGAGGAAAACTGTTTCAGATTGGTGTTGACGCCGTCTTTCATGACCGCCGTTCCGCAAAGCCCCACGCGGAAGCCGCCCCGTACGGAAAGGAACCCGTCCCGCAAAGTCTCCGCCGCCGCGTAACGCGAAAACTCCGTGGCGATATCGCATAATGTTTCCAAGTCCTCCGACTCCACCCACGCGCCCGTGGAAACTTCCCCGTCCGGCAAAAGTACCGTCATGGCCCGTCCGGCACGCAGACGGATTTCTTCCGCCGCGGCCTGTCGCGTCTCCGACAAGGCCAGCGCCGCCGCGCGTAAACGGCTTGGCAGTACGGTCACCGCCTCGCGGTAACGGGCCGCCGCGTCCTGCTGTTCCATGGAACATCCCTCCTGACGTTCCACTTTATGACGGCCCGTCCCCGGTTATGCGCCTCAGTACATCCACACGACCCCGTCCGGCGTCCGCAAAGCAATCCACATTCTTGGAAGAATGTCTTCCGCGGTTACCTGATACGTGGTAATCTGAAATGCGCCGTCATGCAACGTCACAAGGTCCAGTTTGGCGGGGTTGTCGGCGTTCGGCTCCCAGAGGAACGGTACGGCGCGGTCCTCGTAGTACCCGTTCAGGACGCCGCTTCCGTCCGCGCGCAGATCCATGCTCACATCGGAAGGTTCCTCTCCGGACGGAATGGCCGTTGAGGCGTCCGTATCCGGATTGAGGGTCGAGTAGCCGGTCCACGAGCTGTCCGTCAGGGACATATCGTATACCGCCTCTTCCAAGGCGTCCGTCTGGAACACTACCATGGATTCGTCAAACTGGTTCTCATCATCGTAATAATCTTCATACGGGTAGCCGTCCGGTTCGTTCCATGTGCAGTCCTCGAACTCCACGCCTTTTGCGAACTCCCAGTAGTAGGTCTCCTCTTCGCCGAAAACGCAGTTGTGGAAGGACAGTTCCAAGCGGCCTTCGGAATTGTAGTAGCCGCCGCCCTCGGAACCGGTCAGGGAACAGTTGTACAGATCGATCTTGCCCACCGCGTCATAGAGGCCCAGCGGACCCCACGAACAGTCCCGGAGCGCGCTGTCATGCACAGACACGCCTTCCGTACCGTTTGAACATTCCAGCGCAACAACGCCGCACCCGTACAGGTCCAGCTCACGCAGTTCCGCGTTTTCGCACGCGGACAGCTCCACCACGCTTCCCGAACATTCGCCCGTGTCCGTGTGGCCCAGCGTCAGATTCGACAGCTTGAGGTTGTCGCACCGGCTGAACGTGAACACGGTCCCGTAACGCGGCTCAATGACAATTTCGGTGTAGGCGGTTTCGGCCGCGCCGCGAATCGACAGGTTGTCGGCGTTCTGAAACACGACTTCCGCGCCATCGTAGCAGTCGACAATTTGTACGTACTCGTGGGTGGCGTTGAAACTCTCCGCCTCATCGGCAAGCCAGATCTCGTTTACGTAGTCGCTCAGGTTGTAATAGCCCGTGTTGAGGACAATGTCCGCGCCGGGTTTGACGGCCTCTATCAGGTCCTCCATAGTGTAGGCCGTCGCATCGTTTTTAAATCCCTTGTCGGGCGTTTCCGTACCGGCCGTACCGCCTCCGCCGCCGCACCCGGTCAGGATCGCGGCGCAGAGCGTCAACGCCGCGCAGACAAGTTTTATCCGTTGCATAGTCATTCCGCCTTTCTCAGTCCAAGGGCTTCATGGTGGGGAACAAAATTACGTCCCGGATGGAATCGGAGTTGGTCAACATCATGACACAGCGGTCGATTCCGATTCCAAGGCCTCCGGTGGGGGGCATACCGTATTCCAAGGCCGTCAGGAAATCCTCGTCCAGCATTTCGGTCTCATCGTCCCCGCGCTCGCGCAATTCGGCCTGTTTCCGGAAACGTTCCCGCTGGTCAATGGGGTCGTTCAACTCCGAATAGGCGTTGCCCATCTCGCTGCGGCAGATGAAACACTCGAAGCGTTCCGTCAGACGCGGGTCCTCCGGGGAGCGTTTCGTCAGCGGCGACACCTCCACGGGGTACATCGTAATGAACGTGGGTTGAATCAAATGTTCCTCTACCTTCTGGTCGAAACAGGCGTAAAGGGCGTTCCCCCACGTCTTTTCGGCGCTGTCGGCGAGTTCCACGCCGTGGGCGTTCGCGGCGGCGACCGCCTCCGCGTCGTCGCGGATCGCGCCGAAGTCTATGCCGACATACTGTTTCACGGCGTCCGCCATCGTCACGCGCGGCCAGCCCGGGGACAGGTCAAGGCGTTCGCCCTGCCAGTCCAGTTCGTAGCCGCCCAGAATTTCCTTGGCCGCGCCGGACAAAATCCCCTCCGTGATGTCCATCATGCCGTGAAAGTCCGTGTACGCCTGATAGAGTTCCACGCTGGTAAACTCCGGGTTGTGTTTCGGGTCCATGCCCTCGTTACGGAAAATGCGTCCGATTTCATAGACGCGGTCCAGACCGCCGACAATCAGGCGTTTCAGGGGCAGTTCGGTCGCGATTCTCAGGTACATATCAAGGTCAAGCGTGTTGTGGTGCGTGACGAACGGCCGCGCCGCCGCGCCGCCGGAAAGCGTGTTCAGGACCGGCGTCTCGACTTCCAGATAGCCCAGATTGTCCAGATACGCGCGCACAAAGCGGAGAAAGCGGGAGCGTATGACAAAATTCCGCTTGACCTCCGGGTTTACCATCAGGTCTACGTAACGCTGTCTGTAACGGAGTTCGCGGTCCTGTAGGCCGTGGAACTTCTCCGGGAGCGGGAGAAGCGACTTGGCAAGAAGCGTAATTTCTTTCGCCCGGACGCTCATTTCCCCGCGCTGAGTGCGGAACACTTCCCCGCGGACGCCGACAATGTCTCCGATATCGTACTTCTTAAAGCGTTTGTAGTCGGCCTCGTCCATCTCGTCCTGTCGGGCGTAGAGCTGAATTTGTCCGTCCCGGTCCCGCAAGTCGCAGAAGCTGACCTTGCCCATGCCGCGCTTACTCATCAGGCGTCCGGCAATCCGGACGGGCGTCCCTTCCAGTTCGTCAAAACGCGCCTTGATTTGTTCGGACGTGATGTCCCAGTCGAAGCGGGTAATCTGAAAGGGGTCGCGTCCCTCGGCCTGCAACGCCGCCAGCTTTTCCCGCCGGACCCGGGCCTGTTCGCCTAAATCCTGTTCGCCGTGGTTCTTTTCGTTCGCCATAAAACCGCTCCTTACCGCTCAATCTTGACCAGCGTGTAGACGATATTCCCGCGCGGAGCCTCTACCGTCACAGTGTCGCCCTCCTGCCTGCCCAGAAAGGCCTTCCCGAACGGGGAATCCTCGGAAATCACGCCGTGCATAGGGTCGGCCTCCTGAGAGCCGACAATCTTGTAAGGCGGCATTTCCTTTCCGGAAGCGTCCGCGACCGTCACCACACTGCCGATCGTCACCACGTTGGACGGGGCCGCGCTTTCGTCCACAATCACCACGTGCTGTAAGATTTCCTCCAGCTCGGCGATACGGGAATAGAGTTTGCCCTGTTCGTTTTTCGCCTCATCGTATTCGCTGTTTTCCGACAGGTCCCCGAATCCGCGCGCCACTTTAATTTGCTCGGCCACCTCATCCGACCGCGTGGTTTTCAGATACGCCAGTTCATCCCGCAGTTCTTCCGCGCGGGCCGCGCTCATCTTATATTCCTTTTCCGCTGCCATAACAAAGCATCCTTTCCTGTATCCCGTTTCCGGGAGCGTGTTTCCGTATTATAAGGCGGCTCAAGAATCCTGTCAAGCGTTTTCTAAAACGGGGTTACGCGCCGTTTCAACGCGGCGCGTAACCCTTAAATTATAACGTCAGCTCGTTTTTCAAACGTTCGCGGAGGCTCGCAATGTTTTTGTCTTTGGTTTCGCATTCCCAGACAATGATTACGCGCCAGCCGGCTTCTTTCAGTTTTCGATAATTCTCTTGGTCGCGTTGAATGTTCCGGTCGAGCTTCCGGTTCCAGTAATCCTCGTTCGTCTTTGGACGGGCGCGGCGGCATGTCGGGCAACCGTGCCAGAAACAGCCGTTCACAAAGACAACGGCGCGGTATTTGGGCATCACAATATCGGGCTTTCCGGGCAGGTCGCATCGGTGCAAGCGGAAGCGGTAGCCCATGCTGTGCAGAAGTTTTCTTACTTTGATTTCCGGCTTTGTGTTCTCGCCGCGCACTTTTGACATAATCTCGCTGCGCTTTTCCGCAGTAAACTTATCCGCCATCGTCACTGAATCAGAACCCATTCTTTGTCGAACCCGATTTGCCTCATGGTTTCCTCGAAGTCAAGCATTGGCGGACGCTTTATCTGAAAGCGCTTGGCGGATGACGGCACATCGCATATAATAGTAAACTGCGAACCGGAGGGTTGCCATGTGAAACAATGCTTCTCCGTGGATTTATGATATCCCTCGAAGTTTCCGTTCTTATTTTCGCGCCATTCAAAATCCGAAACATCATATCTTAGCGTTTCTTTTTCAAACAGAGCGAATCGCATTGTCAGAGGGTTTCTTAGCAAAACGCAGGTTCTCAACGGCTCGTAACGTTCCCGAGCGATATTCACACGCTCATTCCAGATAGACAGTGCCATATCGCCGGTTTTCTGAACATTCGCGTGCGGATTATCGACTTTGAAAGAGTAATCCGGAGAGTTGCGCCCGGAAATCAGCCGAACGGTTTTTTTCTCCCAAGGGCGGTTGTCCTTGACCGATTTTACGGACCACGCCATACCTTTATAGATAACATCGGCCAAACCGATAGGCTTTCCTAAATGCTCGCCTCCAACGGCATTGGCGAAAATATCTCCCCAATCATCTCCTCCGATATCGGCTCTGCCAATCGCAAAGTAATAAGTCATGCCTTTTGCGATATTGTAAATGACATCGTCCGGAATCTGTCCGAGGGGATACGGCTCGTATGGCCCTTTATTCCGGTTGTCTCTCAATTTTGGCCTTCGCATCTAAAGCCTCCTTTAAAACGGCGCGGATAACGTTTACCGGAACCGCGTTTCCGGCCTGTTTGCGCGTCTGACTGTCATTGCATACGATTTGGAAGGAATCCGGGAAGCCCTGAAGCCGAAGCATCTCGCGGGGCGTCAAACGCCTCACGCCATTGACAAGCAGATAATTATAGGAAGCCCCCGCCCGCAGGGCGCAGGAATACGGATAACTGGAAATGTTGCCGCTCTTGTTTTCGTGCCAGATAGCGGGGTAATACCGGCTCACGTGGCTTTCAAGGCGTTTTTTCTGAATGCGTTCGCTTGCGAAAAATCTCGGTGCCACATCGGCATCGTTCTCCAGCACGTCTTCCAGTCTGCCGGGGCCTTCTCCTTCCGGAAACGCGAACTCAACGCGGTTATCAAGGAACCCCACAATGATAATGCGTTCCCGCTTTTGAGGCAATCCGAAATCCAACGCGTTGAGAATCTTCCAAGAGACTTTATACCCCAGCGAATTCAATTTCATGAGAATTTTTTCCAACGTTTTTCCGCGGTCATGTCCCTTTAACTGCTTGACATTTTCCAGAACGAATAGGGAAGGTCTTTTCGCTTGCAAAATTCGGGCGATTTCAAAGAACAGCGTTCCGCGAATATCGTCAAAGCCCAGTCTATTTCCGATAATGCTGAACGGCTGACAGGGAAATCCCGCCAACAGGACATCATGTTCCGGAATGTCTTTAGCGTTGATTTTCGTAATGTCTCCCTGCGGCGTCATGCGATAATTGGCCGCATACGCTTTTTTGGCTTCGGAATCAATCTCGCTGGCGAACAGGCATTTTCCGCCTAACGAATCAGCGGCTTGATGAAATCCGCCGATACCAGCAAACAGGTCAATGTAAGTAAATTCCACGAGCCGCGCCTCCTTCGCCGCATTTTATTTCTTAAATTTTAACATTTGTTCTTGCGAATGTCAAGATATTTGACCATTTCTAACCTTTATGACTGCCGAACAACCCCATTGACCTTGCCGCGAAAATTCGGTATAATCAGGGGCGCGGAGTTTCCGCGAACGGGACAAGCGTTGGAAGGGACGCGGAGCGATACGGTCCGAACGCCAACGTTCCCATTGCGGCCGTAACGCCGGTATGAACGAAAACCTGTCGACATTGAAAATATTGCGAACGGCGCTCTATCAGAAACAGCCAACGCGCGGAAAACGGAGGACTTGTATCATGAAAACCTCATCCTCGCCCCTGTCGGAACAGGCTTCCAATGAAATCATGGACATGATTTTCATACAGCACCGCTTCCACCCCGGCGACAAACTCCCGAATGAACTGGACCTTGCCGAAGAACTCGGTATCAGCCGGATTACGCTCCGGGAGGCGATCCGGATTCTGTGTACGCGGGGACTGGTCGAAATCCGCCGGGGACGCGGTACGTACGTTATCTCCAATGACCCCGCGCTCCGCGCCGACCCCGGCAACGGCGACCGCGAACTTACGGACGCTTCCGCCCGTGACCTGATGGAGTTCCGCCTTGCCCTCGAACCCGCCGCCGCCTACTATGCCGCCCGCCGCGCCGATGAACAGGAACTTCAGCACATGGAGTCCCTTTTGGAACAGATGGAGCGGCTTTCCGCGCAGGGGCAGTCCGTCATTCAGGCCGAACGCGACTTTCACTGTACCATAGCCGCCGCCGGACACAATCCCCTCTTCGGACAGCTCATGCCCGTGCTTCAGCACTCCATACAGGAGTACAACAGCGCTTCCAGAGAACGGGCCGGAGTCTTTCTGCGCGACTACCGCGAAATGATCCGCTACATCCGCAACCGGAACGCGGAAGCCGCCCGCGCCGCCATGTTCAGCCTGATGTTGCTGGCCTATCGCCTTTCCGACTTGGAACTGGAATGACACGCTTCGCCCCATACAGCGCGAGAAAATCTATTCGTCACGGCGCATTCTGTAAAGAAGGTGATTAAGATTGAAATACTGTTGGAAATGTCCACTCCTGTTTGTCATGTTCGCGCTTGCGCTGTCTCTGACGGCGGCGGCCGTTGATTTGGACACCGATACCCGGCTGATGTGCTATCTGGAACGGGAAGCAGGAGTTTTGCCGGACGTGTCGCTGATGGGCGGCGTTGGCGATGAGCTCACCGGCTTTGAGGCCGCGCTTTACGCGAAGTTAAAGGCGTTCGTCCAAGAAGTCGCGGCGGGAGAGCGCCAGAGTACGGAAATCAAGCTGAAAATCAGCGAACTGGGCGATTATTCGCTCGTCAAGGAAGAAATCCCGGAGAAACTCAAGAAAGTTCATATGTGCCTCAAAGCGGACTGTCCTTATGATTTGTATTGGCATGACTTCTACCATACGCCGGTGAGCGGTAATGAAGTGGTGCTTTCCGGCAAGGTTGTTGAGATGATTGTGCGCTTCCCGGTCTCCCCCGTCTATAAAGTCAGCGACTATCAGGTAAGAAACGACCTTGCGGAGTTGCTTGCAACTGTGCGGGAAACCGCCCGCGGCATTGTGAACGCAAACACGGTAAAAAAGGATTATGAGAAGCTGGAAGCCTACAAGGACGCCATTTGTGAAATGGTTTCCTACGACAACGAAAACAGTTCCGCCGGAGAACTCATCAACGCCTTTGACGGAAATCCCGATACGAACATTGCCTGTGAGGGCTATTCCAAAGCTTTGAAATACCTCTGCGATTTATCGACTTTCCGCGACCCCGGATTTGCTTCCTATCTGGTGTCGGGCAAGACTTCCGCTTCCGGGGCGCATATGTGGAACCACGTCACCCTTGGCGGGAGAAATTACCTGACGGACGTGACATGGTGCGACAGCAACGGAACCAAAAACGGCAATTACAGCGCGTATTTCATGGCACACGCGCTGGAAGAACATAACACCCCGCAAACAGGCTACACGATACAGAGAAACAACCCCGACAAGCCATCGGACACCTATGTTTTGACGGACATCGACTACCTGAATATGTACGACAAAAGCGCGTCTCTGCTGACGCTGTCCACCGCGCCTTATGCGCTTCCCGAAGAAAATATTATCGCTTCCGGCTCTTGCGGCGCGAAGGGCGATAATGTCGCTTACGCGCTGGACAGCCTCGGCGCGCTGGTCATCAGCGGTTCCGGGGACATGGCGAACTATACGGCGGATTCTCCCGCGCCGTGGGAGGAGTACAAGGGGCGTATCGGGTCAGTCTGGATTGAAAGCGGCGTGACAAGTATCGGGAATTACGCCTTTCAGGGTTGTTCCGCGTCTGCCGTAAACATTCCCGCCAGTGTGAAACGCGTTGGGTACGTTGCGTTTTACCAGTCCTCTTTGACCGCCGTTGATATGCCCGAAGGAGTGACAACGATTGCAGACTATGCCTTTCAGGAGTGCGGATACCTGTCAAGCGTCAAGATTCCAAAGAGCGTAACCAGTATTGGCAAGCAGGCGTTTTACGGAGACGCCGCGCTACAGTCCATCACGATTCCCGAAGGCGTCTCCATCCTTTCGGATTACGCGTTTTACAAATGCGGCTCTTTGTCCGGCGTCACACTCCCCGACAGCGTCATCAACATTGGATACGCGGCGTTTTACGACTGCCATTCCCTCAAAAGCGTTTCTTTGCCGGGGAAACTGACCACGATTTCGGATTACGCATTCTGCAAATGTGCCGGTCTTGAAGCAGTTACCATGCCGGATACTATTATCAGTATCGGAATACAGGCATTTTCCGGCTGTTCATGCCTTGAAAGCATTGTAATTCCAAGCGGGGTAAGCGTCATCCAAGACAAGACTTTTTATGAATGTGTGTCCTTGA
This sequence comes from Oscillibacter sp., assembly GCA_017446225.1. Lineage (GTDB taxonomy): Bacteria > Bacillota > Clostridia > Oscillospirales > Oscillospiraceae > Oscillibacter. Next base: position 10,015 of record JAFSRH010000031.1, on the reverse strand, counting down.
CAGAAATCACGCTTTCGGACAGCATCGCGGGCATTGGGGATTACGCGTTTTACGGTTGCGCCTCTCTTTCGGATGTCACCATGTCGGAGAACGCCGCCATTATTGGAAAGTGCGCGTTTTATAAATGCTCCTCCCTGAAACGCATTACGATTCCGAATGGCGTGACCGCGATTCGCGACTACACGTTCCGCGAATGCGCCGCGCTGACGGAAATTACCATGGGGGGCAATGTTGCCGAAATCGGGTACGCCGCGTTCTACGCCTGTTCCAAACTCGCCACGGTACACTATGGCGGAACCCCGGCGCAGTGGGAACAGCTCAAAGCCGCTAAAGGGGAGTTTAACGCCCCGTTGGATTCCGTCAGGGTCGACTTCCAGTCCGGCGTGACCGTTTCCGGCGTGTTGGTCTCCGGTAACGCAGTAAAGGCGACTGTCAAGGGCGCTGACGGCAACGCGTCAGTATTCTGCGGGGTGTTCAGCGACAGCGGCAAAATGATTGCCGTCCGTTGCGCGCAAGTTACAGGCGAAGTAAATTACCAGTTCCGGTTTGACGAACAGCGTTTTGACTACGCAAGGGTATTTGTTCTTGCTAACGACTTCCGTCCGATGTGCGAAGCCGTGCGCGGCACATAACCGGAGAAACTCAACCTTTGACGCGTACGAAAGGGGTGACGCGCTTTGAAACGTCTTGACGGCCTTGACACTCTGCGCGGCCTGACGCTTGTCAGCATGGCCGCGTATCATACCTGTTGGGACCTCGTCTGGATGTTCGGCATGGACTGGGCGTGGTACCGTTCCCGGGGCGCGTTCCTCTGGCAGCAAAGTATCTGCTGGACGTTCATTCTGTTGTCCGGATACTGCTTCCGGCTGGGAAGGCGTCCGGTACGGCGCGGCGTGACGGTCTCCGCCGCCGGGGCGCTGGTCTCCGCGGTGACCGTCCTGTTTCTGCCCGAAAACCGCGTCTTTTTCGGGATACTCTCCCTTCTGGGCGCGTCCATGCTCCTGAGCGCGCTTCTGCGGCCGTATCTGTTACGCGTCCCCGCCGCGGGAGGCCTGACCGCTTCCTTCGCGCTCTTCCTGCTCTGTTACCGCGTCCAGAACCGTACGCTCGGACGGCTCCCGCTTCCCGCGGCGTTGTACAGAAACCGCCTCACCGCCTGTTTCGGCTTCCCGCCGCCCGGATTCTTCTCTACCGACTACTTCCCGCTTCTGCCGTGGCTGTTTCTGTTCTGGTGCGGGTTCTTTCTCTACGGCCTCGCGCCGCGTCCGCCGCGCCCGCTGGCCGAATTGTCCCTGCCGCCGCTGACCGTTATGGGCCGTCATTCCCTGTGGGTGTACCTGCTCCATCAGCCGGTCATTTACGCGCTTCTGTCCCTGCTCTTCCGCTGATTGGAGAATGCCGCCATGAAACAACTTGTACTCGGAATTCTGGCCCACGTGGACGCCGGTAAAACCACGCTCTCGGAAGCGATTCTGCACAAAAGCGGCGTCCTGCGCAAGCCCGGACGCGTGGACCACGGCAACGCCTACTTTGACACCGACCCCATCGAACGGGAACGCGGAATTACCATTTACGCCAAATCCACGGTCTTTCCCCTCGCCGACAGGGAGGCGTTCCTGCTTGACACCCCCGGACATAACGACTTTTCCTCAGAGGCGGAACGCGCGCTCCGTGTCCTTGACTGCGCGGTACTCGTCATCAGCGCCACGGACGGCGTACAGGCGCATACCCTGACGCTGTGGCGTCTGCTGGAACGCTTTCAGGTGCCGGTCTTTGTGTTCGTCAACAAGACGGACCTGCCCGGAATTGCCCCCGGCGAACTCATGCGGCAGTTGAAGGAAAAACTGGACGGCGGCTGTACGGATTTCAGCGTCAGCGCGGATACCATCGCGGAGGAGGCCGCGCTGTGTGACGAGGCCCTCTTGGAACGTTACCTTGAGCGCGGAAACGTCACGGACGCGGAGTACCGCGCCCTGATTGCGGCCCGGAAACTGTTTCCCGTCCGCTTTGGCTCCGCCCTGCGCGAAACGGGCGTTGACGCGTTTTTGGACACGCTCTCCCGGCTTGCGCCCGAACCGGCGTACCCGGCCGACTTCGGCGCGCGGGTCTTTAAAATCAGCCGCGATGAACGCGGGGCGCGTCTGACGTGGCTGAAAGTCACGGGCGGGACGCTCCGCGCAAAATACCGGCTTACGCCCCCCTCGGAAGAAGTCCGGGAGGAAAAAGTAGACCAGATTCGTGTCTACACGGGCGTGAAGTACCGGACCGTGGAGGAAATGCCGGCCGGGGGCATTTGCGCCGTCACGGGCCTGACGCGTACCCGCGCCGGGGACGGACTCGGCTTTGAACGCGGCCGGACCGGTTTCCTGCTGGAACCGGTCTTTCGGTATCAGGTCCTGATTCCTTCCGGCACGGAGGCGCATAACGTTCTCTCGGCCCTGCGGCAGTTGGAAGAGGAGGACCCCGCCCTTCGGGTCGTCTGGGACAGTACGGCGCGGCTTTTACAGGTCCGTATCATGGGGGAAATTCAGGCGGAAGTTCTCAAACGGGTTCTAATGGACCGCTTCAAGCTCTCCGTGGACTTCGGACCCGGCGCGATTGTCTACCGCGAAACCATTGCCGCGCCCGTGGAGGGTATCGGGCACTTTGAGCCGCTCCGGCACTACGCGGAAGTACATCTTTTATTGGAACCGCTCCCGCCCGGAAGCGGCGTCCGTTACGCCTCGGCCTGCCCGGAGGACGCGCTGTCGCGTAACTGGCAACGCCTCATCCTGACCCATCTGGCCGAACGCGAACATGTCGGCGTCCTGACCGGTTCGCCGGTGACCGACATCCGCTTTACCCTGCTGGCCGGACGCGCCCACGAAAAACATACCGAAGGCGGCGATTTTCGGGAAGCGGTCTACCGCGCGGTCCGTCAGGGCCTCATGTCGGCGGAAAACGTACTGCTGGAGCCTTGGTACGACTTCCGTCTGGAAGTCCCGTCCGCCCAGACCGGACGCGCCCTGAACGATATACGCCGCTTGGGCGGGGACTGTAATCCCCCAGAAACGTTCGCGGAAAGCGCCGTTGTGACCGGCTCCGCGCCCGCCGCGGCCCTGAAGGACTACGGCAAGGAAGTCGCCGCGTACACGCACGGCCTCGGGCAATTTTCCTGTCAGGCGTCCGCGTTCCGGCCCTGCGCCAATCAGGCGGAAGTCGTGGCGCGTATCGGCTACGAGCCGGAACATGACATCGACAACCCTTCCGGGTCCGTGTTCTGCGCGCACGGGGCCGGATACGCGGTGCCTTGGAACCTCGTCCCGGACATGGCGCATATACGCGCCGCGCGTCCGGACGCTTCCCCGCCGCCCGCGCGTTCCGCGTCCGCCGCCGGGTCCGGGACCGTAGAGGACAAGGAACTGCAAGCCATCTTTGAACGTACATACGGACCTGTCAAAGTACGCCGGGAGGCGCAAATCCGGGAAGCCCGCCGCGAACCGTCCGAACGCGTCCGGGTTCCGCGTCCGCCGTCCGGACCCGAATACCTGCTCGCGGACGGCTACAACCTCATTTTCGCGTGGGACGACCTCAAGGCCGTGGCCTTGGAACATCTGGACGCCGCCCGGAAAATCCTCTGTGACCTGCTCTGTGACTATCAGTCCATGCGGGAGTGCGTGGTCATTGTCGTCTTTGACGCCTATAAGGTGCGCGGAAACCCCGGCTCCCATGAGCGTTACCACAATATTCACATCGTCTACACCAAAGAGGCCGAAACCGCCGACAGTTACATCGAACGGGCCACGTACGAAATCGCGAAGGAACACCGCGTACGGGTGGCCACCTCGGACGGCCCCGAACAGTTGATTATTCTGGGCCACGGGGCGTTGAGGGTTTCGGCGTCCATGTTCCGGGAAGAGCTGGAAGCGGCCAAAATCCGGATTGCCGAATTGATTGCGAAAAACAATCGTCCCGCGCCCACGGGGGCTGTACGCGCCGCCATGGAAGCCGCCGCAAAGCAGAAAAACCCGCCGGATGGCTGACCTTTCACGCAAAAAACCACAAAAAGGAAATTCCCTTCCTGTCTTTTTTCGTCCAAATGACGGAAACCCCTTGCAATCGTCCGTGGTCTTTGCTATAATAGCCACGCCGAACGTACAGGCTACTCCCGCTCCGCTTCCGCGGACGCTGACATGACTTTCCGAAAGGTGGTATGCCCATTGAAAAAGCTGTTCCGAATTTTCACGGCGTTGTCGTTATGTCTCCTCTGCGGCCTGACCTGCGCGCTGGCCGCGAATTCCACTACGTACGCCGACAAACTCTATGCCCTGCGCCTCTTCCGCGGCACCGGGGTAAAAGAGGACGGTTCCCCGATTTACAGCCTTGAACGCACCCCCACCCGTTTGCAAGGCCTCATTATGATGATCCGTTTCTTGGGGGAAGAGGAAGCGGCCCTTTCCGCCCCGGTCGACTCCCCCTTTACCGACGTCTCAGGACAGGGGGAAGCCTACGTTTCTTACGCCTACCGCCGGGGCGTAACCAATGGAACGACCGATTCCACGTTTACGCCCGGAAGCCCGTTGTCCGCCAACGCCTACCTCGCCTTTCTGCTCCGCGCCATGGGCTACAGTGAGGCGGCGGGCGATTATACATGGGACAACATCGTACCCTTTGCCGTCTCGCTGGGGATTCTGACGGACGCCGAAGCCGCTTCCATGGAGGCCAACGGCCTCACCCGCGGCGGTATGGTGGACTTGAGTTACCACGCCCTGACCTGTCCGGTCAAGGGCGGCGAAACCACGCTGGCACAGGTCCTGTCAGAAAAAGGCGTCTTTACCGCCGAAGAGGGCCGGGCCGCCGGCGTTCTGCCCGGTACGTGGGAGCCGTCCCTGCCCGTCATGCCTTGGGACCCGCCCGCCGGGAGCGATTCCGCCATTGACTATGAAAAGAAGAGCGTCCACACCTCAGAAGGCCTCGTAACCGCCCACGTTCTGACGGTAAACACCCGTAACCCGAAAGTACGCGTGAAAACGGCCCTTGTGGACAATCAGCTCGGACACACGGCGTCCTTTACGAAAATCGTGCAAAACTCCGGCGGGGCCGCGGCGGTTGTCAACGGCAATTTCTTCAACTCCTACAGCAAGTTTCAATCTCCGATTGGTCATGTCATGTCGGACGGCGTCTTTCTCTACGGCAACTCCGGCCTGTCGTCCATGGGCTTCACGGAGGACGGCGCCATTTATGTCGGACGTCCGGCCGTGTTTACGCGCCTGACTTCCGGAAGCAACGAATGGTCCGTGTACGAAATCAACACCCCCGAACAGGACGACAACGCCTCCGTCCTCTATACCCCCGCCTACGGGGAACAGGTGGTCATGACCAACGGCGGCTGGGCCTTGACCGCGGATCAAGGCGTTGTGACGGAATTCTATTCCATCAGCGCGGGCGCGTCCATCAACATCCCGCCTCAGGGGTACGTGGTCTACATGGGCGGCGGCTACTCCTCCGAGCCTTACTTCCACATCCCGCAGAAGGGTTCCCCGATTTCCATGGAATACTATCTCCGGGTCGCGGACGAAGAAGGGTTCGTGCTGGACGGCGTACGCGAAATCGTTTCCGGCGCGCCCCGTCTGGTGCAGGACGGCGAACTGGTCACCGATTTGGAGGCCGGTTTCACCGAAGCCCGCTTTACGACCGCGTCCTCTTCCCGTACGGCAATCGGCGTCAACGCGGACGGAAACCTGTTACTGATTTCCGTCCCGGCGGGGGCCACCATTCAGCAAATGCGCGAACTTTCGCTTGCCGCGGGGTGCGTGGACGCGTTCAATCTGGACGGCGGCGCGTCCAGCGCCATGTACTACAACGGCAATTACCTGACCGTCCCAAGCCGGGAACTGACCGTAACCCTGCAAGTTTTCGTGGACGAATGACTTCCGGAAGCGCGGGACCCGATTCCCGCGCTTCCGCCGTGACAGGAGACCTTATCTATGTCCGAGAGACGAAAACAGAACCCGGCCCTTCCGCCGGATCCGGATTCCGTGCCGCGGCGTCCGCCACAGGACCCGAACCGCCGCCGTACGGCCGCGTTTCTGTCCGCCGCGATCTGTGCCGTTGCCGCGCACGGCTTCCTTTTCGCAAACGAGTTCTTTTCCCATGATTCCGTGTCCTATTTCAACTATACCGAGTGGGGATTCCGGTTCTATACCGGAATCGGACGTTTCCTGATTCCGGTCTATGAAGCCTGTAAGGGTCCCATTGCCGCGCCGTGGCTGATCGGGATTCTGTTCACGCTCTGGATGAGCCTGACCGCGGTCGTGGTTACGGACCTGCTGGACATTCAGACGCCGTCCGCGGTCGCGCTGGCCGCCGGACTTCTCTGTACTAACGTTTCCGTCAGCCTCACCGGCGCCACGTACGTTTACTGCATGGACGAATACGCCTTCGCGTTACTGGGCGCGGCGGGGGCGGCGTTCCTGTTCCTGCGCGGCGGACGGCTGGCGCTGTTCGGAACGTTGCCGTTGTTGGCATCGCTGTCCATTTACCAGCCCTACGCCACGGTTACGGCGGTGCTGTGCCTGCTGGCGCTCCTGCGGGACGCCTTGGACGGACGCCGGTTCCGTACGGTCCTGTTCCGGGGCGTTACGGCGTTAAGTCTGCTGGCGGTCTCCTATCTGTTCTATCGCTGTTTGTGGACCTTTCTCCGCGTCCTGTGCCAGATTCCGCAGACGCGTGACGTGGTGTCCTTCCGGGACTTCGGACCGCTGGCGCGGCTGATGTCGGCCAACTCCGCGTTTTTCGGCTTCCTGTTCCGTCCCGGGGTGGTGCTCGGCCCCCTCCGCCCGGTGGCGCACGGCTGCTTATTGGTATTTCTGTTCTGGCGTCTGCTCCGCGCCCTTACCGATGGGCGTATCCCCGTACAGAACCGTATGCTCGTACTGCTCTTCTCGGCTCTGCTCCCCGCCACGCTCTACTCGGTCGCGTTCATCATGCCCGGGGAGGCCCACGACTTGACCGCTTACGCCCGGGAACTGTTCTATTTACTGCCGCTGTCCCTCTTGGACGCGCCGGGGGCACGCGCGCCGCGCCGGACGGTTTCGCCGGAACGGGTGACGGTCTGCGTCCTGCTCTCGCTTCTGCTCTGGCACCATGTCGTTTACGCGAATCAGGCCTATATGAAAAAGGACCTTGAAAAGACGTCCACCCTGCTTCTTGCCGCGCGTATCATTGACCGGATGGAGAGCGTACCGGGGTACGTCCCCGGCGAAACCCGCGTGGCCTTCGTTGGACGCCTTGACGACAACGAGCCGTTGGACGTCCCCTTTGAACCCTTCCGGGACTTCCAGCAGCAAACCGGACTTTGGCACACCCATGCCGCCACGTATAATTTCGGCCGTTACCTGACCGACTACCTGCGCTATCCGGTACTCTGGGACCGGGAATCCGGCGTGACGCGTTCGGAACTGGCCAAGGCCATGCCCGCCTTCCCGGCGGAGGGAAGCGTACGGATGATTGACGGCGTGGTAGTTGTAAAACTGTCCGGGTGACGGCCGGAGAGGAGAGAACGCTTATGATGATATCGGTCGTGGTCCCCTGTTACAATGAAGAGGCGGCGTTGCCCCGTTTTCTGGACGCGCTCCGGCAGACGGCTTCGGACCTGTTCGCGGAGTTCGGCTGTGATACGGAACTGCTTTTCGTGGACGATGGCTCCCGGGACGGTACGTTGTCCGTCCTGCGGGACGCCGCACGGAACGAAACCGCGATCCGGTACCTGTCCTTTTCGCGCAACTTCGGCAAGGAGGCGGCCATGTACGCCGGACTGCAACGCGCCCGCGGGGACTACGTGGCGATTATGGACGCCGACTTACAGCACCCGCCGTCCATGTTGCGGGAGATGGTGTCGGTACTGCGCACGGGGGAATACGACTGCGCGGCGGCGCGGCGGGTGTCCCGGACCGGAGAGCCGCCCTTGCGGAGTTTCTTTTCCCGGCGTTTCTACCGCCTCATGAACCGCATTTCCGACACGGAAGTTGTGGAAGGCGCGTGTGACTTCCGCATGATGACCCGGCGCGTGGTGGAGGCGATTCTGTCCCTGCGCGAGTACAACCGTTTTTCCAAGGGGATTTTCAGTTGGGTGGGCTTCCGTACGAAATGGCTCCCGTTTGAGAATCAGGAGCGGGTCGCCGGGGAGACAAAATGGTCGTTCTGGGGGCTGTTCGTGTACGCCATACAGGGCATTGTGGGCTTTTCTACCGTGCCGCTGGTATTCGTGGCGCTTTTGGGGGTCCTGCTCTGCGCGGGCGCGTTTCTGATGGTCCTTTACATCATCATAAAAACGCTTCTGTTCGGGGACCCGGTCGGCGGCTGGCCGTCCATGGCCTGCATGGTGATGTTCTTGGGCGGCGTACAACTGTTCTGTATGGGCATTTTAGGCGAGTATCTGGCGAAAACGTATCTGGAAGTGAAGCGGCGGCCGATTTACGTCCTGTCCGAAACCAGCGAGGACGCGGAAAAAAACCGTAACTTTTGAAAAATCCGCTTGCAATCCGTTGCGAAGTCTGATATGATATCTTTCACGCCGTGACAAACGGCGCGTAAACCATGGGCAAAGGAGGCGCGGCAAATGGCAAAGTGCGAATTTTGCGATAAGGGCGTAACATTCGGAATCAAGGTTTCCCACTCGCACCGGCGTTCCAACCGGATGTGGAAACCGAACATCAAGCGGGTCAAGGCGATTGTGGACGGGTCCCCCCGGCACGTATACGTATGTACCCGCTGTCTGCGGTCCGGCAAGGTCACGCGGGCGGTATGAACGAAGCAAAAAAGGAATCGCCGTGCGCGATTCCTTTTTTGTCGCCGTTATTGCGCGATGCGGGGCGCGGGTACCTGCGTTGGCCCCGCGCCCCGTTGCGCGATGATTATACCCTTACCCACTGATAGTAGTGCTTCTTGTCAGAGCTATTCCGAGAGCCCGGCACAGGCGGCGGGGGTGAAGTGGCCGGCGGGCCACCGAATGCACTGCCGGGCCTCGCGGCACCAGAAGATTTGCCACAATACGCACATTTCAAAATATACTTTTCTGCCATTGCGCTTTACCTCCTTTCTTCCTCGTTTCGTATACGTCCGACAGTGAATGCTCAAAAACGTTCGATCCATCCCTGTCAGAAACAAAACAAGCGGCGCTGAGCGTGAACTCAACACCGCCTGATACAATCAGACCATGACACAACGATTACACCCCGATTTCCGGCTTGTAAACTTGCGGAAAAACGGGTATACTATGCCCACGGTACAGGCATAATCGTCTGTTGTGTTGAGTGCGTACTCACTCATCATAGGGCTGTACGGTGCTGGTAACACTGCACGGCCTACCGCTTATTATGTTTCTGTCAATGGACGCCGTACAGCGTTCATTGTGCTTTTTATTATGACGGATAGCGGCGAAAATTGCAAGCGTTTTTTGTCGATTTATCAGCAAGAAGTAAAAATTTGTCGAGATATCCAAAATTCAGGCAAATATTTTGGGTATCCCGACAATTATTGAGACGGGCAAAAAAGAGTCGTGGCTTGTCGCACAGCGATTCCTTTTGTCCGTTTTTTCGCGAATTTCGTTTACTTTTCCTTTTTTATTGCGCAAAATACAGAAACGCGCCGGTCGGCATAATATTTTTGCAGGGATTTTTAGCATTTAAAAAGGAAAATGACGATTCTCTCCAAAACCCTTCGAAACTTGCCAAACCTAAAAAGAAAAAGAAGACCGCTTCTTTATTCTTTCGGCCTGCCCGACCCCGACAGGCCGCTCTCTCTTCTTGCCCGTTCCGACAAAGTTACTCCTCTATTTAAGGCCCTGAGGCCTTTCTGACACTCTGTCTCAAAATCCCTATAACAAAGTGATACCGTATGTGTAAAGTTTTTCTTGGCAAGTAAATAAATAAACTAAAAGCCGGGGGGCATGGGTAGTCCTCCGGCGTCGCCTGTGGTATCATGTGATTGTCGAGAACACAGAAAGCAGGCGAGTAAAATGAGTATAGCATATGAG